>JAWBPF010000150.1:0-2522 GCA_038825355.1 Bathyarchaeia archaeon | reverse complement strand
AACCTTCTCCCTCCGCTCCTTCCCTATATCTAATCTCTCGCCTAAATCTATAGTAGCTTCAGGCCTTAACTGTACCTCGAGGAGGGTGAAATATTTCTCACCTATAACTTGAGCTGTAGGGGTCGACAATCTACTAGTCCTATCTCTCCCGCTTCTCCCATGGGGTATCACGTCGAGGACGTAAGCGTACTCCTCGTACATCCTTTCCTTTTGTGGCTTAAACCTGGAGGGGGGGCCTCTATCGAATCTCCTATAACGGTGATTAAAATCATGAGAAGACATTCATAGACCACCCCTTCTATAATTGAACCTTACTACCGCTCCATTGAGAGGAGATATTCGCATCCATCAAATTCATTTACATATCTCATAGGGATTTTATAGATTAATTATTTATCATATTTTATAAGTTACTTTTGTTATTTTTTAAAGATTTAATCCGTTCAACCTACTGGTTAAACTTTCATCTATATGTTTTAACCTCTGGATTGTTTAAACAGATCCTAATGATATGTGAGCCTATCATATGGCTTCTCCAAGTCCCATCTATAATTGTTTATTCTCTTTTCTCTAGGATTGAGAGCTCTGCTCCCCCTGCTATCCTCTTTATAGTCGCAAGTATATTCTCTAGATGCTCAGCGGTTACTATTTTACCTTTAACCGTTAAGATGGTTCGGAGCTCCTCTACTGTCGAGGGAAGACAATTGGTCACTTGAATAGCCTCCTTCCTAGAGAGGGCGCATTTTTCAACAAGCATCTTCACAAGCTTTTTAGCGGGACCTCCTTCTATCTTCGCGAATCTTACAGCATATTCGTAGGCTCTCCTCTGAAATTCACTTAACTCCCCCTCAGATTTCTCCATGAACTCCCTAGCTTCAGCTATGGTTATTTCTTCAACGTTCATGATATTTCTAGGCATTGAATCATCACCTCGAAGGTTTTAAGTGTTCAGGGCGAATTATTAGCTTCTTTTCTCTTTCTCCCATGGATACGTTGACTACGTAGCTTCGTCCCCTCTGCTCCATAATTGTTCCGATCAAGCCATGATACCTTGAGTGGGGCATCCCTTTATGTATGCTGGGATCTATCTTTATAAGGACTTTCTCCCCGGTCTTATAGTTACAGAGTAAACGACTTAAACCTATTTTACCTGATTCTCTAGGGTCCTTTCTAAGTAAGCTCCTCGTTTTAGATCTAAAACCTTTAGATTTCCTCACCATTACCATTCACTTAGCCTTAACTTCGTTCCCGCTGGGTAATTGAAGAGATATAATCCACACTAAAAACCTTTTGTTTGATATTGACCAGGATGATCTCACAATCTCAGAGGTGGAGTTCAGGTATTTAAGATACCATCTCATTGGATCCCAGAAATGGAGCCTTCCCCCCTCTCTAAGTTTAGCCTAGGTTCAACGGTATTAGCTTTGGAGTGACGTGATAATCTAGCCCTTCAAACTTGTGGAGTCAGGCCGAAAAATCTCCATGTTAGTTGTAACTATCCCTGGAGCATTAGGCAAAGGCCTAAACAAGCATGCCTAACGAAAAGTTAGAACTAACGGGGATTTGACCTCTCCTTGAATGATTGCCTATTACCCTTTAGGATTCATCAACCCTTATATCACCTCAAATTTTCGTAAATATATTTATATTTGAATTCCAGGTATCAGAATCTAGAACGTTAACGAAGATTTGTCAGCATGTGAACCGGTCAGCTGATTATCCTTATACTATTGGTTTTTCCTTTCTACTTATATATCTAGGGTGGAGGTTTTTGTGAGTTTCCTTAAGATGTCCCTCCTCCTTAATCCCTTCATCATTCTTCTAGCTGCGAAGTATTGATTTACCATCTCCTTCACTATACGTTCAGGCTTTCCGGATCCCCTTGAGATCCTCCTAATCCTAGAGGAATTAAGTATCTTCGGATCCTCAACTTCTTCCTTAGTCATAGACTGGATGATTATCCTCCAGTCCTCCATCCTCTTCTCGGCGGATTCCATGTAATCCTCCGGGATACTTATGGTTCCTGGTATCATGCTCCATACCTTTCTTAAAGGTCCAAGTTTCCTTAGGGATTCCATCTGCTCATAAAGGTCTTTAAGGGTGAATTTACCCTCCATCATCTTCTTAGCCTTAATGGTTGATAGGGATATTTCGGCATCCTTGACTTTCTGGATGAGACTTTCGATATCTCCCATGCCTAGGAGCCTGCCCACAAATTTGGAGGGGTTGAATGGCTCCAAGTCATCTAAACCTTCGCCGGTGCCTATGAACTTCAAGGGAGCCCCTGTGGCTGCAACGGCGGAAAGGGCCCCTCCCCCCTTCGTCGATCCGTCAAGCTTGGTAACAATTATAGAGCCTATCTTGGTAGCGCTGTGGAAGGCCTCCGCATGCTTATATGCTTGCTGGCCGATAGCACCATCTAGTATCAACATGACTTCTTGGGGTTTTATCTCGCGCTCAAGCATCTTCATCTCCTCTATAAGGTCACCCTCCTCCTTATGCCTTCCAGCAGTATCGACGAT
>JAWBPF010000149.1:0-2542 GCA_038825355.1 Bathyarchaeia archaeon | reverse complement strand
CTTGAAGGCATCTACAGGGAAATAGCTACCAAGCTCTCATTCGCAGGCACCAACATAGTCGTAACTGAGACGCTGCCCCCGTTCCTAACCTATAACAGGGATGCCTCCAAGGCGCCTGACGAGGAATCCACAAGCGAGGCCGGCCTAACATTTAGATGGAATGTGGGAACCTTAAAGGTCGGGGAGAGCTGGGAGGTAACCTACACGGCTAGGGCGGAGGAGGCCCTGGAGACAGACCCGACCGGAATCCTATGCAAGGTAGAATATATAACAGCGGAGAAGGCTTCGGCCATAATAAACCTCCCGCCTGGATTCCTCTACCATGGAATAGCCATCACAGGCTTCACTGTGGAGACGCCTAAGGTGACTCAAGGCGAGCTCGTAAACGTGACTGTAAGCCTGTTGAACCATGGAATCGTAAGGGATAGCTTCGAGCTTAGAACCGATGTTAATGGGACATTAATCGACAGCAGAAGCCTAACCTTAGACCCCGATAGATCCGCAACCCTTCTGATCCAATGGAATACAAGCGACGTGGATCCAGGCATCTATGTAGTAACTGTGAAGGCCGACCCGGACAATCAGATATGGGAGGCGAATAGGACCGATAACACGGCGAGAGGGGAAGTCGAAGTAGAGCAGCCCATAAGGGAATCCTGGTGGATCATAGTCCTGCTAACCATGATCATAGTGATCGCCCTAGCTGGGATAACCTACGCTAAATACTTCGCAGCTAAGAAACCGGTGATAGTCCATAGATGCCCGAGATGTGGCACACCCCTCGGATACTCCCGGGTAGCTAGGAGATGGTACTGTCCAAGATGCGGAAGATACTACGACGTGAGAGTGTACACTAAGGCTCGTCCTCCAAGGCCTCGAGGGAAGCCTCCTTCAGCGGTTAGGAGGCCTCCGCCACCCCCAACCGGGAGAAGGTAGAAGTAAACCTGGAGAAACATGGGGAGGAACCAATCCCCTAATATATGGAGTACATGAGAGTCAGTCTCCGCCCCTAGCAAAGCCAACGATAAACCTTTTTTATACTTTGCAGCTCCATATAGGTTACTAGTGAAGAAGTTAACTGGTAGGTGTCTTTGTTGGATCTCCGGGCTTTAAAGTCTAGGGAGGGGGAGTTCAGGCATCTCCTAGGAGCTGTAAGGGTTTCCCTCGCCGAGGGTGGGGCTTTCCTCGCAGGGCGCGTTCATCCAAATGGCCCCATAGCATCGGAGAGGAACCTGGACTACGTGCATAAGGCTTGTTGGGGGATGTATGCTTCAGGGGTGGATCGCCGCCTCATATGGAGGATCCTAGACTGGATAGTGGATGAGGCGCTCCAGCCTTGTGGAGACTTCTATTTCCCCGAGGAGGGCCCTGAGTATCAGATAATGCAGCGCCTCTACAGGCCTTTAACCTTCCTCAAAGTGGCGGCTTGGATAGGCCATCCCATAGCCAATAACGATAAGGTTATCCACCGGATATTGCAGTATCAGCACGGCTCCGGAGGAGTCTTCAATTATATTGGAGACGATCCAGACAGGATTGAGGAGCAGGAGAGCTTAGGCTCCTTAAATACGACGTTCTTCGGCCATCTGATGGTCGCCCTAGGGAGGAAGGAGGAGGCCGTCAAGGCTGGGAGATGGATACTCAGGCTTGTGGAGGCCAACAAGGATAATATGCGGCGGGGCTGCATGTATACTCAGATGACGCCTAAAGGCGAGCTTATAACCCGTGTCGATCCTGGAGAGAAGATATCTAAGATTGTGGATAACAGGGATCCGAAACAGGAGTTCTGGCATGTAGGTACGTGCATGGCCTACCTGGCGGTCCTCTACGATAAGCTTCGAGAGGATTGGGGCTCCCTAGATGATCCGGAGCCCTACCTGGATTCAGCCTTAGCCCTCCTCAAGTTTGAGTCATCCATGCCCCTATACACCTATCTATGGCCGAGCAAGTGTAAAGTAGGCTGGGGTGCAGGGGAGCTCCTAAGGATACTAGTCAAATACGGGGGGAACATAGGGGACATCGAGGAGGCCTACGAGGCAGCTAGGAAGGTGGCCGTATTCACGTTCATGGATAACCAGCTGCCAAGCGGGGGCTGGCCCTGCATGCACTATCCATTAAGCGAGTTGATCCCCGAGATGATATATGAATATAAGCCTTTGAAGGGAATGGTCAACGTACCCGATAAGCCCATACCAGGTTCGAAGACTATATGGCTTCCCCCTGAGGAGTTGACGGGCGAGTTCCTAGGCGAGATGAAATCCATAGAGGAAGGGTTGAACGCGCTCATAGAGAAACTTTAGCTAGCCCACCCCCTTAAAACTTCACCTGAGGGCGTGTGCAGGATCCCCGTAACCCATCGGGGAATCCCATCCCATCCGTCCTCAGCCCCTCCATGCATACACGCCCAGTCTAGGCGGGGTAAGCTCTCCCCCCACCGGTTTAGATCTGGGGATCCGGTATTATCCGCCTCCCCTATGGTTTTTATGCTATCTTGAACATGGTCTCCATTATTTTCCTCTCGAGTCCCCAGTATAGAACGTGG
>JAWBPF010000148.1:0-2680 GCA_038825355.1 Bathyarchaeia archaeon | reverse complement strand
ATCCAACACGCGCCAGGGTAGATCCTTTAACGGCCGCATGGGAGATCTATCCCCCAGACTCGAGTACACCCAGGGCTAGTGGAACCGTCGACGGCTCTCTTGAGAGCGCTGTTTACTCGCCTTACTCCACCACTCAGCCAGTCGAAATCTATACTTGGTGGATTGGGCCTCCCAGCGAAGGCCTCAATGCCTATACGGACTCAAGTCAATTCAATAATGGGCTTAGAGTCTTAAGGCCTGGAGAAACCATCAAGCTCATGGTTAATATGAAATGCCAGAATGTGGTCGGAGATTCTATGTTCTGGTTCTTCTTCAAAGCCACCGAAGCCCATTACACGCCGGGAAACTATCCGACAGATATCAGCGTAATCCCATCCGGGAACACCGGGAACAGGATGAACCTTTACTATTCAAAGCTTCCAGGCGCAGATCCTACGAGATATTGGCTGCCCTTACATAACAGCTACGATCCATACGATGAGGATATAGGGACAGGCCACAACTTCAGCCAACTCTCCTGGACAAGAGGCCCTACAACTCAGGCATTCGCGAAAGGGAATAAGATGGTGCATCAGAAACCTGTAGAGGACCCTACGTATTCTTTCCATATATGCGGCATAAAATTTGACGATTCCAATAGGAACGGCATATTTGACGCTGAGATTGAGCATGGCATAGGTCTAATATTAGATGGTGAATGGGTGGAACCTGGAGTTAAGATAACTCTCCTAGGCCAAGATAAGCTGACAGAAGCAGAAGAATATTACCCTGGCGATTTTATTTATCCTGAACCTGAGGATAATCCCCTCTACAGCGGCGAGAACGGGCTTAGGGGAAGCTACTGCTTCAACCTAGCTGAGGTAAACCCGAATGGTGGCGTAGATGAAGAAGGAACCTACGTATTCTACGTAAAGATAGAGGGGCCTCCGGGGAGGTATGCGACCACGCCGACGCTGATAGGACCTATAACCTTACAGGCTGGCGCCGATGGGCCTTATGAGAGCCTCGATAACCATTTCGGGAATTCTCCGCCGCCTCCGCCGTCTAGGCCCAGCGCCCCCGTCGGCGGCATCTTCAAGCCGGTGGGTAAGCTAGTGGTTATGGCTCCCTTCCTCGCCTTAGCAGGGCTATTCGGCATCGCATCAGCCATCGTTAGAAGGAGGCGTAGAGCATAGCAGGGGACCACCCATTTCCTATATACCATATTTTTTCTTAAATTTCTCTTCGAACCGGGGAGAACACTCTCCGCCTGAGGAGCCTCCACCGACACGGATTATTTGAAGGTTCAAGGCTTATCCTTTTATACTAAATTGTAGAGAAGTGGACTCGGTGGGAATTTATGCCGTTCTGTCCTAAATGCGGTGAGGAGGTGCCCCCTGACGCTGTTCACTGCCCTCACTGCGGCGTGGACTTGGCTACTGGGCTGCCCCATCCTCCCAGGATGGAGAGACCTCCACGCAGCGCCGTAGAGTTTTCATGGGGTAAGTCGTTCCGCTATGCTGTGAGGTACATCCTATATGCGATCCTATGGATCATCATTGGAGGGATAATAATGGGAGTTGGGATGGGTATTATAGCGGCTTCGATGGAACTGAGGGCAGGGGTTATGCCCACGTTCGGAGCTGGTGCAGCGGTAGGCATCATCACCACAATTATAGGATTGATAATAATGTACTTGGGGACGATGGCCTCCTATTTTAAAATAATGTCTAGGCTCATCTACGAAGCCACGTACGAACATCTCCAGTAACCTCCTTCTCTACTTTTAAGATATTCATAGGATGAGGGTTGGGGGAGGAATGTTCCTACTCCCTGTTTCTAAATGTTTTATTGACGTTTTAGCGTCGTCTCTATTTTTTCTGGAGGATTCATCTTTGTATTATTATCTCTCTACCTTCGATTATGGCTTTTGCAAGCTTCTCCCTCGCGGCTTCGACGATCCTCCATACGGTGTTCCTGGAGACACCCATCCTCAACCCCGCCTCCTCGAAGGACAGCTTCTCCAATTCTATGAGCCTTAGGGCCTCCACCTCCGCTATGTCCAGGTATACGGGGTCTCCTTCTCCGCCGGGTTTGGGCTTGAACTTTTCAGCCATGGGTTGGGAGGCTACCGCTATGGGTTTGGGCATCCTCCCTATCCTCCCGCATCTACGCCTCCTCATCCAGCAGTATCCCGGCATGGTTTATGGGATATAGCACAAAATTTAAATGCTTTACTACCGGATATATTCTGGGATAAATCACGAAATAGAGGTGATGTAAAATGAGGGGATGGTATCCCCATAGAGGATGGTGGCCCAGAGGATGGTGGTGCCCGATGCATCCATGGCCCCCCGCATGGGCCCGATGGTGGCACTACACACCCTCATACCACCCCGCCGAAGAGCTGAAGCTCCTAGAGGACCTGAAGAAGGACCTGGAGGACGAACTAGCCGACGTAGCGAAGCGGATCGAAGACCTCAAGAGGTCGATCCGGGAAGGAGAACAGAAACCATGACGGATAAGCCCCTGAGGGTAGCCGCCGCAACCAAAGGCTATGACGAGCTCGACGACTCCATAAACGAGTTCGGATGCTCCAAAACCTTCACGATAATAGAGGTCGAGAAAGGCGACGTGAAGAAGGTGGAGGTGATGGAGAACCCTGCAGCCACGCTCAGCCACGGCAGAGGACCGGTAGCAG
>JAWBPF010000147.1:0-2684 GCA_038825355.1 Bathyarchaeia archaeon | reverse complement strand
AGCCTTAGAGGAGATAGTGGTCCTATTCTCCAACATGGTCTCGGATTTCCCGGAGATCAAAGAGGCGGAGATAAACCCATTAGCAGCATCTACAACCCTGATACAAGCCCTGGATTCAAGGATAATAATCGATCCTGAAAAGGTAGGGGAGGAGAACTCATATCCCCACCTGGTGATCCTGCCCTACCCAACTAAATACGTTACACCGTGGAGACTTAAGGATGGAATCGAAGTCACCCTGAGGCCGATCAGGCCCGAGGATGAAAGGCTTGAATCAGAGTTCATCATGAACCTATCCGACGAGACTAAAAGGTTCAGGTTCTTCCGAGTGATAAAAGAGTTATCCCATGCAGACCTAGTCCGATTCTGCAACATAGACTACGACAGAGAGATGGCTATAATAGCTGAGCTCAGGGAAGACGGGAAGAGAAGGGAGATTGGAGCAGCCAGGCTAATCCTGGAACCAGGCGGAGAAAGAGGGGAGATAGCCGTAGTCGTGGCGGATCAGCATCAGAGGAAAGGCTTAGGGACGAAGCTCGTAGACATGCTTATAGAGATAGCCGAAGAGAAAGGATTGGAAAGCATATACGGGATAATCATGCCTAAGAACGAGAGCGTAATCAACCTATTCAAGAAGATGGGCTTCACAGTTAAAGCCCAGGAAGACGAAGTCATAGCAACCCTCAACCTGAGATAGCCTTGGAGGCCAATCCGAGCCTCTCCGCTATAAGGTTAAATAAGTGGAAAACTCCGTCTATAAATAAATGGATCGACCTCCGACCAATCATAGAGGAGCCTTATAGGGATGCTCAGGAGAAATATTATAATCCCATCAGCGGCTGTGATACTCCTAATAGCTGTAGCCTTCCTCATAGGCACATTATACCTGCCCTATGGGGAGAAGCTGAACGTATCTCGTCTAGGCGTCTCAGGGGTCCCTACACCTACACCTGCTCCTACTCCTAAGCTTAGAGAGTCTTTAGCGGCTTATGAGTACGGCGCTAATCATAGCACTCTCCGTTAAGGTTTGGAGATGATCTGAATGGATGCAATATTTTGGGCTGAGAAATCCTTTAAGCAGCTTGAGAACATGTTAAGGGAAAGGAGTGTTGCCATACTTCCTATAGGGAGTACAGAACAACATGGCCCCCACCTGCCCACCGGGACGGACCATATAATCGCTTGGGAGTTGGCAAAGAGGGTTGCCGAGAAGACGGGCAGCTTCCTGCTACCGCTTATCCCGATAGGATTCTCGGAGGACCATTTCCCTAAGGCTGGAACCCTAAGCCTTTCCGCTGAAACCCTGAGGCGGGTGATAAAAGACATCGCCAAGAGCCTCTCAAGGAACGGTGTGAAGCATATAGTCGTAATCTCAGGCCATGCAGGCCACCTTTCCCAGCTGAGCGACATATGCTACGAGCTTAACGTGACGAGTGAGCTAGGGGAAACCTTGATCCACAATATCTCGCCATTCAGCCTCATCCCGATTGAAGCCTACGCCGGGATCCTAGAGGAGGAAGTACTCATGCACGCTGAGGAGCTTGAAACTTCACTTATGCTGCTCCTGAGGCCGGACCTGGTCGATATGGATGAGGCGGTGAAGGAGACACCTGACTTCATACCTAAAGGATTGAATACACCTGCATTCACGGAGGGGCTGAGAATCCTCACCACCTCCAAGTTCCTCGGGAGAGACCTGAAACACGGAGTATGTGGAGACCCGACACTAGCCTCGAAGGAGAAGGGAGAAAAAATATTAGAGCTCTGGATCAACGCCCTAGTAGAGGCTGTAAGGAACGCTACGAAAACGTGAACCTACCCCATCCGTTCACCCTATACCTCATCAAGGGCCATCCATCTAGCCGAAATAACCGGTAGCCCTTCAACTCTCCATGGTTTAGAAGTATGGCGATGACTCCCTCCGACGGATCACTACGTTATCTATTGAGGCTTTATCGGAGAAGGCTATCATGTAGAGGATCGTGTTAGCTACGTCCTCTGGATCCATGAGTGTTTCCGGCTTCAAATCTGGCCTTATGGCTAGGAGTTCTCGAGCTAGATCCGTTCTAACCCCTCCCGGGCAGATGGCCATAACCCTAATCTTGTAGGGTTTTCCCTCCTCTGCTAAGACCTTTGTTAGGCCTAAAAGCGCATGTTTCGAGGCTGTGTAAACGCTTTGATTAGGGTATCCCCTGAGGGATACGATGGATCCCACGTTAACTATGCATCCTCCTCCCCGATCTTTCATAATGTTGAAAGCTTCCTTGCAGCAGAGGAACACACCCTCCACATTTACCTTGAATACTTTATGGAGGTCTTGAAGCGTCGTCTCAAGGAACGGTTTGAAGACGCCAGTGCCAGCGTTATTTATCAGTACGTCGAGTCTCCTTTCTTCCTTGGAGACATAGCTGAAAAGGCTCTTGACATCTTCCTCACTGGATACGTCAGCTTGAACCGCTACGGGATATCCATCCAGGTCTGAGGTTCCCCGTATCTCCAGTACAGCCTTCTCCAATTGCTCCCTATTCCTTGAAGCCATGTATACTTTCATATCGTTTAGGGTGAAGACTTTGGCGACGGCGAATCCTATACCTCTGCTTGCCCCGGTGACCACAGCGACTTTCCCCTTAACTTTCTCCCCCATATTTTTGTAATCAACCAAACAGCGTCCACCTACAGTTCCC
>JAWBPF010000146.1:0-2686 GCA_038825355.1 Bathyarchaeia archaeon | reverse complement strand
GGCAATAAATTCATGTTCATAGTCTTCGATGAGGTGCATCATCTGCCTGCGCCTAGCTACAGCCAGATCGGGGAGATGTACGTAGCACCGTACAGGATGGGTTTGACTGCTACCCCTGAGAGGGAGGATGGGATGCATAGTGAGCTCCCCCGACTCGTCGGCGACATCGTCTACAGGATTGAAGTCGACGCCCTTGCCGGGAGGCATCTAGCCCCCTACGAGCATGAGAAGGCCTTCGTGGACTTGACTCCTGAGGAGAGGAGGCTATATGATGAATACCTGGAGATCTTCAGGGACTATTTGAGTAGGAAAGGGTTAACGATCAGGTCGATCGAAGATTTCCAGAAGTTCATTATGCGATCCGGCGGCGACAAGGAGGCTAGAGAGGCACTCCTAGCTAGGAACAGGGCGGTTAAGATCGCCTTGAACTCGGAAGCGAAGATAACCCTACTGGAAAGCCTCCTCGAGAAGTATAGGAGGGAGAAGATTTTGATATTCACCCTGCATAACCAGCTCGTATACAGGATAAGCAGGAGGTTCCTGATCCCGGCGGTAACCTATCAGACGGCGAAGGAGGAGCGTAGAGAGATCCTCGATAAGTTTCGTAGAGGGGACTACAGGGTCATAGCTACGTCTCAGGTATTGGATGAGGGGATAGATGTCCCCGATGCCTCCATAGGCATCATAATAAGCGGTACAGGGAGTATGAGGGAGTATATTCAGCGCCTCGGGAGGCTCCTCAGAAAAGTTAGAGGTAAGGAAGCTAGGCTCATAGAGATAGTTGCAAAGGATACCGTTGAGACTCGGATGAGCCTAAGGAGAAGGAGGAGCAGGTCCACAGCGGAGGCTTTGGAGGACTCCCAAGTTGCTGCCGAGTAATCTGCTCATAGCCAGGGCGAGGAGGGGCTCAATAAGCCCCGTCTATGCAGGGTTGACGGGGGATAATTTAGAGGCTGCTGAGAAGCTCGTCCAAGCCTATAAGACCCATATAGGAGCTAAGAAGAGCGTCTTAAAGGAGTACGTCTCAGAGCTGGAAGATCTAGGCTACGACTACAGGTACATCAGAGGATTATCAGCCCTATTAGATAGGAGGAGCATATTCCGATCTAGGGCGGAGCTTAACCCCGTAGAGGTTAGGCGGAGAGTATTCGAGTTAGCCGGCGGAGAGAACATTCCTACCAGCCTAGAGGCTAGGGCGCGCATCTTGGAAAAGGCCGCCTCGGAGCTCGGGCTGCGGATCGATGAGATGGAAAGCCTCCTTTACGCGGATTTGGACGATGAGCTAATCCTGGAGTCCTTCAACCCTATAGGGGCGGAGAGGCTGGTTAAATGGTATAATCTGGCGCTCACCCAGACCCTGCTCCTCCACTCCACGGAGGTCAAATTCACAACCATGGGGAATTGGCAACAGATATTCCGCGAGGTGAAGAGGCTCGGATTGATCCATGAGATCTGGAGGGGGGATGGGGATCGATACTGGGTCAAGGTGGATGGGCCACTATCCCTCTTCAGGCTCAACAGGAGATATGGCACAGCCCTGGCTAGGCTAATCCCTCCGGTGATCAGGGGAGGCGGATGGATGCTGGAGGCTAAGATCCTCAGGAGCAGCCCCACCGGATACAGCAGACTCATGGACTTCAAGATCAACGAGCGGGAGCACGGAGGGCTCCTAGGGGATGAGGCCCAACCCGAGGCCATGGAGATCTACGACAGCGGGGTTGAGAGGGGCTTCGCCCAACGCTTCGAGGCGTTGAAGACGGGTTGGAGGCTTAGAAGGGAGCCTGAACCCATACCCGTAGGGGGAACCGTTTTAATACCCGACTTCAGCTTCGAGAAGGACGGGGCCAAGATATACATGGAGATCGTGGGCTTCTGGACGCCGGAATACCTGAAGCGTAAGATCGAGAAACTCGAGATGCTTAAGGGACTCGAAATGATCGTAGCCGTCGACATGGAGCTTGCCTGCCATAGGATGGATAAGCTCAGAGAAACCTTACACCTGATCTACTTCAAAGATAAGATACCGCTAAAGCCGATACTGCTACGCCTAAGGGAGGCGGAGGAGAGGCTTAAGAGCAAAGAGGTGAAGAAGATCTCCAGGGAAGCCATACCGATGAACCTGGACAAACCGGTGATGAGCCTGGAGGAGCTGGCTGAAAGGATGAGAGTGACCAAGAGCGCCCTAAGGGAGTTCCTAAGGGGCGAGGAGATACCGGGGTATAAGGTCCTACCTGAAATGCTGATCCGGGAGGATAAGCTGAGGGAGATGTGGGATTCGCTTAAACGGAGGACGGTCGATGGGAGGCTCAGCCTAAACGAAGCCTCAAGGATCATCGAGGAGCTAGGAGGAGTAAAACCCACGATGATATTGGAAGCCCTAGGATGCAGGGTTAGATGGCGTGGAATAGACCCCGACGCGGCAGAGGTAGAAGCAGAATAATAATAGCAGTAAAAGGAAAATAAGTGGTGGGCTGCTAGTGACGAGCCGCTCCAAATGGGCAGGCTAATCGTATAGATGCATTCTTTCAAGGATTTGGTTCATGGCCTAATTAGGGTGAGGATGCGTAAGTGTTTAGAAATGAATCTGCAACCAATATCTCCTCATGGACTCCACTTATAAATAGGTGCATGAAAAAGCGGTTGAGATTCGACTGAAATACCCAGGCGAATATAATTATGAGCTAAA
>JAWBPF010000145.1:0-2835 GCA_038825355.1 Bathyarchaeia archaeon | reverse complement strand
GCGCACTTTCGGCGGTTATGGTACAAGGGCTTTAAAGGCTCCGTAGATGAAGAGATCCTCTCCATATGTGCGGCGATAGAACTCTACAGGCATTCCATACTAGTCCACGATGACCTCGCCGACAGTGACGAGTCCAGGCGATACGCGCCCACACTCCATAAGATCTACGCCGAAGGCTATGATGAATCCTTCGGGGGAAACATCGCCCTCTTCGCCGGAAACATCCTATACGCTTTGGCAGTTGAAGTTATAGGCGGTGCAGGATTCAAACCTGAAATCTCTCTAAAAGTGACCCGAATAATCTTGAATGCTTTTCGGGATGTCAACGAGAGCCAGATACTAGATGCATTATTCGAGTATAAGTGGCCGGATCCAGATGAATGGTATGTTATGGCCTCGAAGCGTGCAGCCTCCCTATTCAAAGCAGCCTTCCTTATAGGGGGGACTCTGGGCGGAGCCCCCGTAAGGATCTAAATCTACTAAACATGGCGGCTGAACATATGGGGTACTGCTTCGACATCCAAGACGACTTAATAGATACCTTTACAACAGAGGATCAATATGGGAGAACCCCGGGAGGAGACATCGCTGAACGTAAAAAACCATTACATATCATATACACTGGAAGGATGGCTGGAGGGCCTGGACGGGATCTACTAGAAGAATTGATAGGCAGGAAACCGTCAAGCCGGGAACTAGATGATATAAGGCGTCTAATAGTAGACTCCGGAGCCCTAAGGGAGACTAAGAGGAGGTCTGAGCATCATGCTGGACTCGCTAAGAGGCTCATATCCGAAACATCGATGAGAGACGTATCCAAAACCTTCTTTCTCTCACTCATAGACTATGTACAGGGAAGCCTCGATTGGTACAGTAACCCCTGAGGCGAGATGGAAACCCCTTCCGACTAACTAAAAGAGGCTAAATTTAATCATCTATGAGTTCGAGGTTGAAAGATAGGTTTACTTCCCCAGGTTCAAATCCCTGATAGATCCGATCCCGGCTAAAGCCCATCTCCCCTTTCACCCCATCGCGGCCAGCATGCTCCCCGTTCTATATCCTTCTAGATCTAATGCGACAAACTTGAAGCCCAATCCCCTGAGCTCTACAGCGATTTTATCCATGATTCCAACGTCTAACAATAGGCTCCTCTCATCCCTTCCCACCTCTATCCTCGCCAATCCATCATGGTCTCGGACTCGAAGCTGCTTAACCCCGGTAATCTTCTTGATCAACTGTTCCGCCCTTCCAATCCTATCGAGCTTCTCCCTTGTGATAAGTTCACCAAAGGGGACGCGCGACGCTAGACAGGCTAATGCAGGTTTATCATAGACCGAGAGCCCCAATCCCCGGGCTAGCATCCGGATCTCCTCCTTCGTAAACTCGGTTTCCACCCAGGGGCTATAGACGTTCTCCATCTCCTCAACCGCTTTGAAGCCTGGTCTATGGCCGCTTAAATCGCTGAAGTTTGTGCCTTCGAAGACGGCTTTAAACCCGAGCTCCCCTGCAAAATCCTGTAAGCGCTTCAGCAACTCTCTTTTACAGTAGTAACAACGGTCTTCAGGGTTTCTAACGAAGACCTCGTTATACAGTTCATTGGTCTCCACGAAGTAATGTCTGATACCTATCTCCCCCGCTATATTCTCAGCCTCCTCCACTTCCTCAGGGGGATACGTTGGAGACTTCGCTGTTACCGCTACTGCCCTTTCCCCTAGAACATCATGGCAGACGGCTGCCAAAGTTGAACTGTCTACTCCTCCTGAAAAGGCGATGACGACTCCCTCCTTCCCTTTCTCTTCGATGAAACGCCTCAGCCCTTCATATTTTCCACCTAGACTCTTCATGGGAATCATCCCTTTAGGAGGGCCTCTCTCGCCTTCATCTCGGCTAATTCCATGATCTCCCTCAGCGGCCTACCGGTTTTCCGCGCGATCCTCTCCACATCGTCATATTCAGGCTTTATCCTCATAATCCCACCCTCACCATCTTTAGCAACTTTTATCTTGACGAACTCTTTCACTCCATCCACTTGTACTTCTACCGTGAGGGATTCGCGGCTGAGGATGTATCTCCGGCATGGATGTACCCTGATGCCTAGGGTGCCCGTCTCCTCCATTAAGACCTGAGACAGACGCTCCGCATCCACTTGGTCAACTATCACCTTGAGGATCTGGCCTGGCCTATTCTTCTTGGTGAACATGGGGATTATGCATACATCCCTGGCGCCCTCCTGCAATAATCTATCCACTGTATGCCCGAGGATCTCTCCTGTCACATCGTCGAGGTTCGTCTCTAAAACGGAGATTTCATCCCTTAAAAATTGATGGTCTAGAAAGTCGCCTAAAGTGATCCGTAGAATGTTAGGCATTTCCATGAAATCCCTTTCTCCAGCACCGTAACCTATAGCGGTTGGCTTCATCAACGGATGGAAACGGCTGACTTCCTGTACTAGATTGACGAGGATTGAAACCCCCGTCGGCGTCGCCAATTCAGATTCTACGGGCCCACCGATCAATGGGAAACCTTTAGAACATAGTATCTCCATCGTAGCCGGGGCTGGGCTTGAAACAATGCCGTGTGAAAAATTGAGTAATCCTCCCCCCACAGCGACCGGCGTCGAGTAAACCTTGACATTGAAGAGGTCTAGATCCTCTAATGCAGCTGCAGCGCCCACTATCTCAGCCGGGGTGTCGATGGACCCGCTCTCATGTAGGTGAACCTCATCAACGTCAACTCCGTGAACCCTGGCTTCAGCGCTTACCAGGGTTTTAATGGAGTCCGATGCGAAACGTTTAGCCCCCGCCGATAATTTCAGGCTTTCCAAACAGCTTACTG
>JAWBPF010000144.1:0-2885 GCA_038825355.1 Bathyarchaeia archaeon | reverse complement strand
GAAAAACCAAGGGAAGATCCGGGAAGCAAACGCCCAAGCCATAGCTGGAAGCCTAGCCTGCGGGGACATGATAGCAGTATACTTGAAGGTGAATGATGAAACCCATGTGGTAGATGAAGCATCCTTTGAAAGCTATGGGTGCGCAGCTAACATTGCAGCCGCGAGCATAATGACCGAGATGATCAAGGGGAAGACCCTAAGGGAGGCATGGGACATAAGCTGGAGGCAGATATCTGAAGAGCTGGGAGGATTACCCGTGGTGAAGTATCACTGCGGCGTATTAGCTGTAGGAGCCCTAAGGAGAGCCGTAAGGGAATACTATAGGGGGAAGGAAACTCCGGATTGGCTGCCCAAGGACCTAACATCAGAGGAGAAACATGCATTAGAAGAAGAAAAACTAATGGAGGTCCTCTCGAAGAAGACGAGGTGAGATTGGGGTAAACCGCCGTGATAAGAGAGCCGTCGGCATCGCCTTTTCCTAAAATTGGAGTATGAGTCCACATTAAAAGAGTATCGTCTACAATGCAAGTTTTTGTAGGCTCGCCGAAACCAGTATAGTGGATTCCCCTAAATAATCGGCTATTCTGCTCGGCTTCACCAAAATAAAAATGTTTGAAGTGCCTCCATTTTTCTCTCTTTATAGTATATCTTTTAGCCCTGTTTTCTTGACGGTTTCTTCTGTAGGTATCCCCTCCTCATCCCATCCCCTAAGCCTATAATACTCGTTTAACATGGGTTCCAGGTGGGTTACCTGCCCTCTATATGGTCCCTCTGGTAGGGGTTCCTCCAAGCACCTCCTGGGTAGAGTATCGTCTTTACGGGTGAAGCCTTCCCTCGCGTTGAAGAGTCTAGTCAAGGTTATCACCCTTGCCCCAAGCTGTTTAACCTCTTCCACGCTTCCATAGTTGAATCCTGTGCATGGCACGAGCATTTGATAGACCTCCTTAAGCTTCATGCCGTATAAGGTGAAGAAGCATAGGACGGAGCTGTCCGTTACAGCCTTCTCATCCTGTCTATCTATGGCTAACTGGACCTTGCTATGATCATAGGACGTTGGGTCGGCTCCGCCCCCATAGCCTAGGAGCTCCATCCCGGCGGTGTAGGCCCTGAGGTGGCAGGCGCCCCTCTCCGATATGGCGTAGCATAGTCCCATGCCTTGGGCTGCCCTAGGCTCGTAGGCCGGCATCTCCAAGCCTTTGACGTGCATCGCGAAACCTTCGCTTCCAGGATATTTCTCGCTGAGCCTCTTTACGCCCTCCTGGAGGGTTAAGCCTACGCCTTCTCCTTTACCTATCTTCTCCGTTAGGGATATGATCGCATCCTTGTCCCCCCATACGGGTCTGATCCCGTCAAGGTCCTCCTCTGAGATCATGCCCTTCTGATAGAGCTCCATCACGAAGGATATTATGACGCCGGTGCTTATGCTGTCTACGCCGTACTGGTCGCATAGGAGGTTTGCCTTACATATGGCTTCGCGGTCAGCTAAACCCAAGTTTGAGCCTAGGGCGTAGATGGTTTCATAGTCCGGTCCATCCACCGTTAAGCCGTTGAACTCCGCTACTTTGCTACAGAATATGTTGCAGCCCAAACTACAAGCGAAGTCCTTCCTCCAAAGAGTCTTCTTGAAGGCTTCTCCTGAGACCTCCTCAGCTCCCTCAAACCTCCCTGTTTGAAAGTTCCTGGTTGGAAGGGCTCCTGCCTCATTAATGGTTAGGAGGATGTTAGCCGTCCCGTATCTAGGTAGGCTCCTAACAGTGGTCTCACTCATCCTAATAGCCCTGAAAGCTATCCAAGCCATGCGTTCAAACCTTTCAGGATCAGCAACCCTGACTGGTTTGCTCCCCTTAACGGCTAATGCCTTCAAGCCTTTAGAACCCATGACGGCTCCTACTCCACCCCTGCCTGCGCATCTCCAATTGGAGAAGATGGAGGCTATCTTAGCCATCCTCTCCCCAGCCGGGCCTATCTCAACGAATTTGAAGCCCTTGAATCTTTCACCCAGCTTAGCCTCCGTCTCATCGGTTTTAAGCCCCCATAAGTCGCCTGCAGGTTCAAGCCTCGCCTCCCCATCCTCTATGACTAGTATCACGGGTTTCTCGCTCCTACCCGTTACGACGACGGCATCGTAGCCTGAGTATTTAAGCTCAGGCCCAAAGAATCCCCCTGAATAACTGTCATCTATGGTCCCCGTGGCAGGGCTTTTACATATAACCCCAAATCTGCTGCAGGGGGTAACCGTCCCGGTAAGTGGGCCCGTAGCGAATATAAGGGGGGCCCCAGGCGCCAATGGATCTAAACCCGGCTCAGCCATCCTATATAGGAGCCAGGCGCCCAACCCCTTACCCCCAAGGAGAAGCCTAGCCACCTTCTCATCCCAAGTATCAAACTTAAATGACTCCTCGGACAGATCAGCATATAGGATCTTCCCTGTATAACCCTTCCCTTCCAAACCCATTCTACCTACACCTCACTTCTCCTCATGCCTCATGTGAAGTTATCTTTAAGGCCTCTGTAGGGCACCATTCAGCGCATCTAGGCGATCCCTGACACATATCGCATACCAAGGGTAGATCGCTTACATCGTCCCATCGGATCACCTTCACAGGGCAGACCTCCACGCATCTTCTGCATCTGGTGCATCTCTCAGGTATAAAGCGTACATAGTGGAGGTTCTCATCGAACTCCAACGCTTGTGCGGGGCATTCTCTTACACAGAATCCACATAGGGTGCATACGAAGGGCGTAAAAGTTGATGGTGGAGCAAAGTCGACGTGGAGCCTAGCCTTCGAAGGGATGAAGCTTATGCCGTGGCTCTCCGTGCATATGGCCTCGCAGATCCGGCAGCCTATACAGTTGTTCCTGTTCACCTGGATCCTCACAGGCCC
>JAWBPF010000143.1:0-2986 GCA_038825355.1 Bathyarchaeia archaeon | reverse complement strand
AAGGTGAAATGGTGAGGGAAGCTAAGTTTAGCGAGCACGAGTTGGAAGAGATAATGTATAGTCGTAAAACGGATCCTGTATTGATCATCAAAAATACTGTGAGGGATCTAATAAAGGAGCATCCATTCCTATGCTTAGCTTTAACATTAGCTTTGGGAGTTGCCTTGGGAGCTGCTCTGACGGAGACTAAAAGAACAAGGTAATGCCTTAAAGGTTCATTCTAGAACCTATCTTTATTCATAATTGGTTCTAGATCATTTCTCTGGTTATACCCTGTCAGCTCAATTATTGAGTATCTTGGAACATGGGCGTCCTACCCTGCTACAAAAAAAGCTTTGAGCCCCCTTTTAATAATCACTCCTTTAGGACTTATTATAGGTGTGCATATGATTCAGGGGTTTGGAGGAGGTTGCTTATGGAGGAAAGATTGAGGTCGAGGACAGTGTTCAGAGGCAGGCTCTTCAAGGTGAGCTTGGATCAAGTCGAGTTGTCCAATGGCATAACTGTGGAGAGGGAAGTCGTCCATCATAGGGGATCCGTTGGAGTGGTTCCTTTGACAGACGATGGGAAGATAGTCATGGTTAGACAGTTTAGATATCCGGCGGGGAAGGAACTATTAGAGATACCTGCCGGCACCTTAGAGCCTGGAGAGGACCCCGTCCACTGCGCCGTAAGAGAGTTAACTGAGGAGACAGGCTATATCGCCGAGCAACTTGAGCCGTTAGGTCAGGTCTTCCTTTGTCCAGGATACTGCACCGAGAGAATCCATCTATTCCTGGCGAGAGGCTTAAGGAAGGGGAGGCAGCTGACAGACATCGATGAGAAGATAACCGTGGAGCTGATCGACTTAGGGGATGTAGCCGATAAGATTCGTGGAGGAGAGATCGCTGACGCCAAATCTATATGCGGGATTTATCTAATGGAACCCTTGAAGAGAATCACCTGAAACCTAGGAAAGATTAATGGTTTCTATACGGCTACTAGCAGGGTTATATCGTTCACGTTGGTTCCTGTAGGTCCCGTTACTATAAGATCCTTCAGCTCCCTGAAGAAGCTGTACGAGTCGTTTCTAATTAGATACTCCTCCGGCTTCAAACCTTTCTTTTCAGCATTCCCATATGTGAAGCCGTCTACTATGGCTCCGGCAGCGTCCGTGGGGCCGTCTAAGCCGTCTGTTCCGAAGGATAAGCAGGCTACACCATCCAAGCCTTTCAACTTAACTGACGCTGAGAGCATGGCTTCCTGGTTCCTACCACCCTTACCATCGCCTTTAACCGTAACCGTGGTCTCCCCTCCAAGGATCAATACACAAGGCTTAGGGATAGGCCTATCAGATTCAGCGATCTCCCTTAAGAGGGCTGCATAGAATAAGCCGGCTTCCTTAGCTTCACCTTCCATGAAAGAGGTTAAATGCATCACGTTAAGGTTTTCATTCCTGTAGAAATCCATCAGGGATACGCATACGCCCCTATTGCAGCCTACTATTAGATTATGTACCCTTTTAAAACAGGATTCTCCAGGCTTAGGGGTCTCATCTTCCTCTCCATTCAAACCCTTAAGGATCAGGTCTCTCACCGTGTAAGGGGCTGAATTCCAAATATCATACTTCTGGAGTACCTGGAAGGCGTCGTTGAACGTAGACTCATCTGGAACGGTTGGGCCTGAGGCGATCACGTCTAGAGGGTCTCCGACAACATCCGACAATATTAAGGATAAGACCTCAGCTGGATATGCTCTCCTGGCTAGCCATCCACCCTTAATATGGGATAGATGCTTCCTGACAGTATTCAACTCTGAGATGTCGGCTCCAGCCAGCATCAAATCCCTAGAGATCTCTGCTTTATCCTCTAGGCTTATCTTTCCCCGGGGCAGCGGTAGCATAGAGGATCCTCCGCCGGATAGTAGGCATATGACGAGGTCTCCCTCACCCGCGCCGTCGACTAAACGGGTTATTTGACGAGCCCCCGAGAATCCTTCAACATCCGGGTTTGGATGCCCCGCTTCGTTGAGGGTGATCCTCCTAACCTTGAATCGATGGGAAGTACCCTTTAAGACGTTTACAATCCCCTCAGTTATCCGTTCGCCAAGCAGGGATTCCATGAACTCAGCCATACGACCTGAAGCTTTTCCCGCACCAATAACATAAATGTGGTCATAATTGGAGAGCTCAAACTCTAAATCATCCACTTCTAAAAGGCTACCCCTAAGCCTAACGTGGCCAGCTAAGAGGGCTGATGGATCACTAACCTTCAAGGCGTATGACAACCCATCCAGTGCAATCCTCCTAGCCTTCCTAACCCTAGGAGTAGCGGAGTTCTCGAGAAGCTTATTCAAGGAGTTCAAAGCGGTACCTCCAAACAAGTTTACTTCATAGCTCAATATTCTAATTCTATGGCAGATATTTCAATAAATGAGTTACAGGAAGCCTGTGATCAAATAAAAATTGTCCCCAAGAGAAGGGTTAGCGACTATGATAGACGATAGATGTTTAATTTTCACCCTCCTTAATGGTGGTTTAGAGTGGAAGATTCGAGTATAGGATGAGGGATAAATACCTGTCTACTTTCTGTGATAAGCTGGGATACCTTTTATAATTGCGCAGCGGTATTATTCTTATTAGGATCTATCCGCGTACCTATTGAGGTTTTCCGGTCTTGTCTTGACTTAACGTTAATATTCTAGGGATTTATAGTCCTTACCTGATATAAGCCATGGCTATTACAGGATTAGTATATAGTAAGGAGTATCTCAGGCATATTACTGGAATGTTTCATCCCGAGTCTCCTTCGAGGCTTGAAAGGGCCTTGGAGGCTCTAAGGAGATTTGGAATCCTGGATAGGAGTGAGGTCTCATTCGTGGGGCCGAGGATGGCGACTATAGACGAGATGTTAAGAGTCCACAATAAAGACTACTATTACTATGTTAAATCTATATGTGAGCAGGGTTTAGGGGAGCTCGATCCTGACACCCCTTTAAACATGGAGAG
>JAWBPF010000142.1:0-2993 GCA_038825355.1 Bathyarchaeia archaeon | reverse complement strand
GGGATCAAAGGTGTCGATGCTAACAGGTTTTTCCACGGCGCTCTTAACGGCTTCTACAGCCCTGTAAGCTTCCTCAGCCCTCCCTCCTCCAACTATCATTCCCACATCGATTATGTCGGCGCCCGACTCCGCATAATATTTCGCCTTAGATGCGATCTCCTCAGTCGATAGGAGAGGGGCATCCACAATCTCAGCAGCCACCCTCATAGGGTAATCCACGCCTAAAGGGAGGCAGCCCACCATGAAGTTTCCAGGCTTATCGGCTAGATCCCTCCTCAGGCTGGCCTCCTCGAAGGCCTTCAAAGCAGCCATCTTCAACTCCAAGGATAGGAGCTCGCACGCCGGGACCTCCTTTGAAAGCTCGACCCGCCCAATATTATCTAGGACTCGGGGGATATCAGCAGCATGTTTAGGACCCCTAAACACTGGGACGCCCGCAGACTCCTCTATGACTCTTAGATCCCCCTTAACCAATCCGGGCACGAGGATCAAGTCGAAGCCTTGAAGCGGATAATCCCTGATCCTCCCTGCTATATAGGCGGCGTTCATCAGGGAAGCAACCTGGATGGGAAGAGAGAATACCCCGGACTCAACCCTTGAATCCCTAGAGAACCTTTCAACCATCCCTCTCGCAAGTTGACCCGTGATTAAAGCAACCTTCAAGGCGGGCATCCCTCCCCATCCTAAACCCTGCGTGAACCATCCTCCTCTATAGATTCCACGTACATCAGCGTGTAATCTAACTCTTGGATGTAACGCATCCTCAGTACAGCCCTAGCCCCCCCAAACCTCGAAGTGACCCTAACGTCTAAGTGCTTCCCCTTCAGCGTCTCATAATCGAAGGGATGCCTCTTCTCCCCGGTTATCATGCTTCTCCGGATATTCACCTCCACCTTCTCCTTGTAGGGTTGGAGGCCCATGCATGCCTCAATGCAGGATTTTATGGCCTCTAATACGCGGGGATCCCTTGAAACCGGTACTCCTATGAACTGGTGATATAAGGCTCCTAGGGTTATAGCTCCCTCGAATACGGCCCGCTCCCTATCGGTTAGATCCCTCGCAAAATACTTGTCAGCCTCAGACTCGAAATCACTCATCCACTTACCCCTCCCTAGCTAAATCCGATGTAATCTCTTTACCCCCTTGGTATTATCCGTTTCCTCTCTAGAGGTTTCTAGGCTCAACCTCGGGTATACCTTCAACTGGTTCACCGGAGCCTGTGGCGTTAAGTATCTCACATGAGGCTCTGGGAGCCAACCATTCTAGGAGCCTCTTAGCGAAGCTAAGCTTCTTGAGTTTACGCTCATCAGCCGGCATATCCCTCCTCAGCCCTGGCTTCGAGTATCGTCCAACCTTTAAACCGAAATCCATCCCCATAAGAACTATACGCTCTGAATCCAATTCCTCAAGCATGAATACAGCCCTGTCTCCATCAGTGAATCCTCCAAAATTGTATACATTGCTTAGGGGCTCCGCCTGCGTAGTACCAGCTACACGACCCTTAAAGATGGGAGCTAACTGTTCAATCTTATCCAGGTTGTCTCCATGGGCGTGTAAAACCATTATCGAACCCCTTTTATCTGCTCCTAGGAGGCCTCGAGGCCCCCCATCTAGATCCGATACCACGGCGTAGGGGCTTATGCGGGCCCTCCACAAGAGGGCGTTAGCTGCACCGTCAGCCGCTACGGGGAGATACTTTGACAGCAGCCTGAGCCTCAAAGCCTCGTAGAGGTCACTTTCAAGGGATGGACCGCATCCGAAGACTATGAATCTCCCGCCTCTAAAGCTCCTCCTCAACTCCTCCAGTGGTAGGGCTTTACCATTAAGGATGCCGTTTAGAACCCTGGCTGAGAGCCTGTCCCTATCCACGTCGAAGCCGAACTCTTCCACTATCCTAAGGTACCATGGCCACCATTCCTTAAAGTCCAAGTCTAATCAGCTTAGAGAATAGGATTAACCGAGACCTTATGTTTCTAGGCTTCTATATCCCTCATTCTTATAGACCTCTCCGCATAGAAGTCGTGTTTATGGACGCTCTCAAGGCTTTTAACAGAGAAAGTCGCAGTCGCCTCCCCAGGTATCTTATCCGACTCTCCCTTAATATAGACCATCATGTAACGGATAACATCCTCAGAGAACCTCGGATTATTCACAGACCTTAATATGACCTCAGCCTCATCCTCCCTCTTGAGGAGCCCGTAGGTTGGGGAGCTCATGGAACGCTCTATGATCTCCACAAGTTTCATGGCGTCGATACTGAATGGACGTGGGGAGCTGATCATTATTAAGCCGTAGCTTCTCTGCATATGGGTTGCAAAAGGCAGCTCATCCAGTTTTTCGGCTAGATCCCTCGGTATCCCATGGATTTCAAGGGAATTCAAAGCTAGGCTTTTAACCAGCTCCCTACCGCATGGACAGGCGGTTAGGCCTGTAACCCCGACCCCCAGTTTCCTCTCCTCGACAAGGATCCTTGACCCCCTCCTTATAGAGGCGGCTGAGGCGTATATATCGCATGTCTCAAATGTCTCCGCTCCACTCTTAGGGGTCAACTTTGAGATCACAGCCTCACCCCTAGCCCTCACCTCTGATCTACTTGCATACTCATGCCTTTTAAGCAGCTCCTTAGAGGCTTCAAGGCAAACCTCCTCCAACTTGAAGGGCCTACCGGAATACATGCTCAAAGCCTCCATTATAACCTCATAGCTTCTAGAGGCATGTATACCCTTCAAGCTTGCAGGCAGGTCTATGAAGGCGTCGAAGGAGGGGACAACCGACACTAATTTTCCTTTAAAATCCATGAAGGCGATGGGCATCTTAACGTTTAAGACGCCAACCCTCTCGAGAGATAAGGGAATACGTGAAGCCTGACCTTGAACCTCAGGCAACTCCATTTCATTATACCCCCACTAGACCAGACTAATAAACCCATCACTTAATAACGGGGCTACCTGATAGAATTATGGATGACGTCTCTTTTTATGAATCTTCTCCGA
>JAWBPF010000141.1:0-3268 GCA_038825355.1 Bathyarchaeia archaeon | reverse complement strand
AAGTATAAGCCCCTGCAACAATTTTGAGCTCACATTCTCGCTCGTGGATGTCAAAGGAACTGTGATCGGAGGATTTGCACGTCTAGAATGGGACCCTACCCAGGTTGAGCCCGTACTTGATGAACATGGAATGCCCAAAATAAAATATAATCCAGATATAGAAGGAGAAGGAAAGCTAACAGGTATGGATCTTGAAAAGGGTTGGATAGAAGGCGAGGCATCGGGAATGAATGTTGATAAAGATACATGGATAGTTGTGGTCGTTTTCCATTGTATACGTGAAGGCAGATCGACCATAAAGATCGTAGGTCAGTTGCAAGTTGCTAACGGGGGTACTCAGCCTGTGCTTATTTCTGATTCTACTACGGTTATCCAGCGTGTGCCTGCTGCGGTTGGTGGGGTTGTGATGTCGACGAATAAGCTTAGCGTGTTGGCGCCCTACTTGGCTCTCCTGGGATCCGCTGGGGCTCTATCCTTCGTATACGTCCTGGTGAGAAGGCGTAGGGCTTAAGCGAAACCCTCACTTCTTTTACTTTTTATTTTTTTAGACACCTTCACCCGGATCCGCTTATGGGCCCTCGTATACCTAGACTCACAATCAATAGATTACAAGACATGAGAAATGTCGAGAAGACGAGATGGATTGTGAAGATGGATTCGGTTTCAGCGATGCCTTCTACTCCATCTCTATGGTTGCCGGCGGCTTCGGCGTCGCATCATAGTATACGGCTGCGACGTTGGGGCACATCCCGATAACTTCTCCTGCCACCCTGTTTAACGTGGACCAGGGTATCTCTGACACCTGGGCTGTGAGGAAATCCCTCGTCTGAACCGCCCTCACCCCTATTACGTAGGGCTTCTCCATCCCCGAATCCTGGATCGCATAGAAGACCCTTACGATCTCCGGGTTTTCACTTATTATCTTCTCCTGGAGCGAGACCATATCCCGAACCCCCTTCTGGTAAACTAGCTCCTTCATCGTTCGAACGGTTACGCCGACCACTTCGCCGTAGCGCCGCTTTCCTTCTATCACCCCGGTGGCCTTATCCCTGAAGAACTTTACATCCACGCATCCCGATGGGACCCCGAGGAAACGCGCCGCCACATCCCTTATATGGGGGGCCTCCGGGGCCTCAACCTCTTCATTATCGAGTATCACGGCGAAGTATTGGCTCGGCGAATGCTCCGCCAGCCCATTCTCGACGATGTTCGTGGCCTTCCTCAGTGTTTCAAGCTTGTCCAAGCGTATCTCACCGACCACCCGGACCGAGAGGCCTGGACCCGGGAAGGGCTGCCTCTCCGATATCTCAGTCGGCAAGCCTAGGTGCCTCGCCACCATCCTAACCTGCCCCTTATACAGGGCTAATAGAGGCTCGATTACCCTGAAACCATACCTCTCCATAGGGTTTATACCCATCTGCTCCAGGACGTTATGCTGAGTCTTCACCCCGCCGACCGTCTCGACGACATCGGCCTTTATGGTCCCCTGAACTAGGACGGCACACCCCCTCTCCTTAGCCGTCTCAGCTAGGGCCTGGTAGAAGGTCTCCCTGAACATCCTGCGCTTCTCCTCAGCATCCCTTAACCCCTTCATAGCCTTCAGGAAGCGTTCCCTCACGTCCACTACTTCGACGGGGACGGATAAGGGCGGCTTAGATAATGTCTCAGCGACGCGTCTAGGCTCATCCTCCCGCATGAAGGCGTCGTCGAGTATAACGCAGACGAGATCCTCGCCCAACGCCCTGCGCGCTAAAACTGCGCATGTGGCGCTGTCCACGCCGCCTGAAACCGCAACGAGCGCCCTCTCTCCGCCGACGCTCCTCCTAATCTCCTTAACCTGCGATTCCACGAACCTTTCGGGGTTGAAGGCATCCATATCCTCCACCATTATAAACTTCAATCGATTCAGGTTGCTAAGACTTATCATTTATAGACGGCTATTTTAACATGCTGGGGAGGCCCCGATTGGTAATCCCCCGGGGGGCATCCTTCAAGGGGGCTCTGACGAGACCGTGGGGAACCCTCCAGCCCTCAGTTCGCTGCGGGTCCTCCCCTGAGCTTTTCGGTTAAAGCGGATTCGGCGCCGTCTATCCCTCCCTATCTCCTTCGATTCTTGGTCCTTCTGGGCGGCCTTAAAGGTCCCTCGGGCTTCCTTCCCGGTCGGGATTTGGCGTTGTGAGTCAGGTGGGGCTCCATGGCAAGATTTTCCCACAAATTTTAAAAGTGGGACATAATTAATTATGGAATTAGGTGGGAGAAATGGAGGTAGTGGTCGAAATGGACGATAAGGGCAGGATCCTCATCCCCTCAAAGCTGAGGCGGGGACTAGCATCGAGAAGAATGATCCTGAGGAAGATGCATAACCATCTCGAGTTGATACCGCTCCCAAACCCGAAATCCCTCAAGGGCAAGTACAGCCTCGGAGGCGAGATCGAGGATATAGAGGAGCTCCAGGAAGAGAGGCTGCTGGAGCGGACATGATATGAAGCTGCCGGGGAGGCTCATAGCCGATACTGTACTGTTCATCTCCTATCTGAGGGGGGACGACCTCTCGGATAGAGCTGAAGCAGTGGTGGACAGGGCCTTAGCCAAGGAGACTCTACTACTAGTCTCCTCGGAGATGTACGATGACCTCATAACTGCCTACCGTACGGGAGGGTACAAGCTCGACGAGATAAGGAGCATACTTCTCGACCTCCAGGCCATACCCCACGAGGTGGTGCCCACAACCCTGGATATAGCGATCCTCGCCATGGGCCTCTACTCAAAATATGGCGGTGGTAGGAGGCTCCACTACTTCGATGCCTTCCATGCGGCGACCGCAGCGGTCATGGATGAGCCGCTGATCACCAGCGACAAGTTCATCCTCGAAAACTCTGGAAGCCTGGGGGTAAAAGCGATAGACCTGAGGGACATCTAGGGCCGCCCGGCGAAAGCTTTATGGGAAAGAGGCTTGAATCCTAGAAAACATTTAAAGGCTTCGGGGTTTTTGGGGAGGCGATCCTATGAAAAATATTGAGGAAATAAAGAAAAAAATAGAAGAATTGAAGCCATCTTTAAAGGAAGAATTTAATGTTAAATCCATCGGCATCTTCGGCTCTTACATAAAGGGTGAGGAGAAGAGAGGAAGCGACCTTGATATTCTAGTTGAGTTTGAAGATTCAGCCGACCTAAGTCTTTTAGACTTTATTGGATTAGAGAATTATTTAAGTGCAGAGTTAGGGGTTAGGGTAGATCTGGTTGAGAAAAGCACCCTAAAACCAAGGAT
>JAWBPF010000140.1:0-3363 GCA_038825355.1 Bathyarchaeia archaeon | reverse complement strand
CCACCAGGTAATCATATGCGTTTCCTCCGAGTCTACGGCTCCTCTCGATCTCCTCATGGGCGAAGATGTCCCTGAACCATCTGAGGGAGGCCCCTGTAGCTATAATGGCAACCTCGTATTCCCATGTATCTGGGGCCACATGGCAGCAGCAGTCCACCTTTCCCCGCGGATCTATCCTAGGCTCCATGAGCGGCGTGGTCATCATGGTACCGGTCCCTGTTCCAATATTTATCCTTCCAGGCTCTATCACCCCTGCGCCTAGGGCCTCGCATGGCCTGTCGCCGCCACCGGAGACCACGGGTGTTCCAGCCTTTAAGCCTGTAACCTCAGCGGCTTCAGCCGTCACCTCGCCGACAACCTCCCAGGAACCCTTAACCGGGGGGAGTAGATCCATCGGGACGTCTAGGATCCCACATATCTCCCCATCCCATCGAAGTCTGTGAATATTGAAGAGCATGGTCCTGGAAGCCATGGAGTAGTCTGTAGCCGCCTCTCCTGTAAGCTTATAGGCTATGTAATCCTTTGGGAAGAGTATCCCCTCAGCCTGCGCTAAGAGGCTGGGGGCCTCATCCATTATCCATAGAAGCTTAGCCGCGGAGAAAATGTAGTCTATCGGGAGACCAGTCCTATCGAGGACGTCCTCGAAGCTTAGCTTTTTCTTCATCTCCTCTACTTTACCAAGGGCTCTACGGTCAAGCCAGATAATACTATTAGAGAGGCTCACCTCATTCTTTCCAACCAGGACAACAGCCTCCCTCTGGCTATCCAATCCTATCCCCATTATATCCCTTGGATCCACATGGCATAGCTTCAAAGCCTCCTCCACAGCCTCAGCCGCTGCACGCCACCACCATTCCGGATCCTGCTCAGCCCATGTAGGCTTAGGATAATGGATTGGGTGCTCCCGAGTAGAGGAGGAGATAGGCCTACCCTCCAAGTTGAATAAGACGGCCTTACAGGCATTAGTACCCGAATCTATGCCTAGTAGATAGGACAATTAAACATGCCTCCTAGAGGAGCCGCCCTCCATCCTTCAATCCTCTCAGACATAACCCATCAGCCCATACGATGGACCGACAGCCAATCGGAGATGCATCATCTCCAAGTCCCAATATTAGCCTTTGAATAATAATTAAATCTATGTCCCCTCCAATCGACCAACTCCACCTCTACGTTTATTCATTTATACTCGATCCTAGGAGTTACCTTGATAGGTTTCCTCTTGGAGTTGAATCGAGGTTTCATAATCCTTCAAGTCTTAGATGGGGCATCTCAGCTTCGCATTCGTTGCCTTGGTCGAACTATATAGTGGGCTGGTGAACTCTTGAACTATACGATAAACCATAAATAGGATGGGGAGACCAGATATAATATCCCGTTTGACTCGTATTCAATCGGTTGAGTGAATGGATTAGTGGATGGCTGATGGTGATTTGGCACCTCGATTAAATGATGAGCCGGACATCTCGGATATTATGAGGAGGGCATTTGAGAAGAGGATCCTCATCCCCGCCTTCAACGCTCCATACCTCCCCATGGTTAAACCCATCATAGAGGCTTTGGTGGACCATGAAACCTTCGGCCTCGTCGAGGTCGCTCGATTGGAGGTGGAGAAGTTCGAGGCGGTGAGTTTCGCCGCCGCAGCCGAGGAGTACTGGAGGCACATGAAGGATGGGATGAACCGTAGATGCACCCGCCTCCATCAGGATCATGTACCCGTAATAGATGAGGACGGCTTAATGGTAGACTGGAGGAACCTCATCCAGGAAGGACTTGAGAACGGCTACGATTCCGTCATGATAGATGGATCCCGCCTATCATTCGAGGAGAACATTAAAGCCACGAGAGAAGTGGTGGAGATGGCTCATGGCAAAAGAAGACCTGTGGAGGCGGAGCTGGGAGCCGTACTCGGCCATGAAAGAGAAGCCCAACCCTACGAGGAGATCATCAGGAAGAAAGTCGGCTTCACAGACCCGGAACAGGCGAAGACCTTCGTGGAGGAGACCCGGGTCGACTGGCTCTCAGTAGCCATAGGGAACATCCATGGAGCCATAACGAAGATAGCTACCGATAAGGAGAAGGTGAAAGCCGTACTAGATGTGGAGCATCTCTCCAGGATACGCCAGGCGACGAACATACCATTAGTCCTCCATGGAGGATCAGGAATACAGATAGAATACCTCAGAAAAGCCATAGAGAACGGGATAACAAAGATAAACATTGGATTCGACATAAGACAAGCCTATGAGCAGGCCTTAAAGGCGAAGCCGAACGATATAGAATATGCCCGAAGGAAAGTCTACGAAAAAATCGGTCAGCTAATAACCGAAGTCTATGAGATAGAGGGGACCATCCATAGAATCTGAAGAGGACTCAATCTAAAGATCCATAGAGATATTACGCTTCTCCGATATTTTAGTCCTATTTAGATGATTCTAACAAGTGGGCTGTGTCCAAGGGTGAGGGGCTTAGGTTTCAATCTGTGGTCTTCCGATGGAGGTTGAGGTGGAAAGATACATTAGCGCGATTTTACTAACAAAAAAGTATATTTGTCGTTTTTGAATTTAATTGACTGTGAAATATTTGTCAGCCGAAGTTGGGAGGTATGGACGTATCATCCTCCCTAAGCAGCTCCGGGAAAAATACGATGTAAGAGGGTTTCAGGCTCATCCTTATGGATTTCTCAGGCCAAATACTCCCCCTTCCCGTGAAAAAATATGAGTCCAACCGAAGCCTTGTATGGAAGCGTGAAGCTGGATAAGCCTATAGACGAACCTAAGAGCATGGCTAGGGAATACATTCGAAAGAAGCTCCTAGAGGAAACTTCGAAATGCAATTTTGTAGACACCGATATTTTTATCTACGCTGTTACCTCGCATCCCCGTTTCGGAGAGGCCGCCAAGCATATCCTTGAACTCATAGAGGCGGGTGAGCCCGCCATAACCTCTACACTGGTCCTATGCGAGGTGGCCTGGGTGCTGGAAGCCATGGGTAGGCGAAGCGGCGTCAAACCTACACTCGAAAAAATATTATCCTATGAGAGTCTTAAAGTTGTTTCTTTTACCGAGGGCGATCTTCTATGGGGAGCGAACAATATGACCGCCCATAAGATAGAATTCAACGATGGAGTAAAATGTTGCAATAATGATGAGGATGGGCGTCACGGAGGCTTATTCAAACGACTACAAGCATCTAGGTAGGCTGAGCTTCTTAAATTTAATCTTCTAAAAATCATAAGAGGAGCAATGGTGAATTATGGAAGTCGGCTTGGTAGGCTTGATCTTCAAATTTATGGGAAGGCCAACCCTCCTCATACTTGTCCTAGTACTCTATGCACCGTTCTCCTTTGAGGCTGAGGAGCCT
>JAWBPF010000139.1:0-3412 GCA_038825355.1 Bathyarchaeia archaeon | reverse complement strand
AAAGCCCTTGGCGATCCCGGCACCGCCAAGATATTAGGTATAAGGAGGAGAGGGGAGCTGGATGACTTCAACTCTAAGTTGAATGGTGACGTTATTGCTTCATGCTCCCTAGCCGACTTAGAAGGTTCAACTTTAATCCTTAGGCGACAAGATGATGAACTAAAGCAGAAAATTATTAAATATTTTGAATATTTTATCGAGGTTAAAAGAATAGCGGGAGAGCTTCCCGGACTGAATTGTGGGAGATGCAGCTATCCATCCTGCATAGAGATGGCGAAGGCAATATATAGGGGAGAGGAGAGGCTTGAAAAATGTCCAGTAGCTTCATCGTCCCTAGATGTAGAAGTTAAAGTAGGCGATTCAAAGGTACCAATGCAACCTTTCGTAGCTAGGATTATTAAATCCACAATCCTAGGTATGATCTCAAGCCTCAAAGGCGTAGAGGTTAGGGGAGATGAGAAACTTAAAATAGAGATAATCTGATAGTGATTAAACAGGATCTACACTCAAGGAATTAGCGGCCTCCCTCAAATGATCGACACATCCCTTAACTCAGCTCATACTAAGATGGAGGATAGACTCATGAGTCGGATGAGAGCTCATATATACATATCGGGAAATGTACAAGGAGTTTTCTTTAGATATGAAACTCGCCGAGTAGCAAGAGAACTCGGAGTGTCAGGGTGGGTGAGGAATCTGCCCGATGGACGTGTAGAAGCCGTCGCTGAGGGCGAAGAGGAAGCCGTCGAGAAACTGATCCAATTCTGCCGTAGAGGCCCTCCAGCCGCAATAGTAACGAAAGTAGAAGTGGAACACGAAGAGCCTAAGGGAGAAGACAGTAACTTCATAATAATATACTAGCTACCCTAGAGTCGCATCTATGAATGTCAAAGCCTTCACCCTAATCTACTTTAGGCACCATATGATTTCTCCTAAGCCTATATAAAAGCGCTGGAAAATCGAACCTCCAAGGCCTAAGAAGGAAGCGCATTGAACCTAAAGTCTGGTGCGGCCGCCGGGATTTGAACCCGGGTCTTTGGCTTACCCCGATCCTTTACCGATGTCTGATCGTGGAGGGCCAAGGTCTTAGACCAGGCTAGACTACGGCCGCTTAAAGTTCAGGATGCACCCTCCTTACCATGATTACATTTTTCGGCGGGTATTTATTTCTTTATAGTCTAGAGGAATCAATGCTCCCTGAATTATTTTAAACTTTACGATCATGAATGAGGTTGAAGGAAATATAATTAGAAAAGGAAGAGAAGTCGAGGATGCATTCTTACCCACCTCCAGAATTGGGTAGCTTGTCTCGCCGGGTGATCCTGAGCTTTAATGGAGTCATCTATGTAAAAGTAGCTTACGCCGGGCTCTAACCTACGTAGTCGATCTTTCAAATAAACTAATGTCCTATTGGAATATTAAATCAATTATCTAGTGAAAATTATAAAAGGAGGGGTAGGGTATACCCTTTAGAATTGTCTTATCCTCTACTGAAAGCCTTCTTCTCATATTACATCTAGAAGTGGAAGGTTTATCGAACTCTCTCATGATTCCCCTGAGTCTCATAAACTAGGCAGAAAGATGTATAAATATTTAAAATAATTTCGAACATATGAAGACATATGGTGCATATGGTGAAAAGTGGGAACTAACGGAATCTCCCGAACGAGCTGGAATGGGATTTCAACATTCAGTTTGGGATCGCTTCGCAACCAGAATCTAATGAAAGGTTTATTGCTAGTTAATATAGTAATTACTGCCCTGCTCTTTGCACTCAGCATTATTTTTCTTGAGCAACTTTCTTCTAAAATATGCCACATATATTTTGGCTGTGGTATTAGTGATAGTCCTCTCCACAGAACTCATAGTTCTCCTTATTATCCCCGGAATTTATCGCCGAGTTCGTTTCGGGGTCGAGGAACGGGAGCGGGCTTCATTTCTCTTTCGAAGCTACGACTTTTTTTAAGGCCTTTGGGTTATTACTAATTCTCCTTTGGGATTCGCTCAAGAGAGACTAGTATCAGAGGGTATAGGGTTTCGAGCATCCTAGACATGTGGGACGGGCATTGGAAGCTTTACTCGCTGGCAAGACGCCCGCGAAGTGTTACTTTACTCGAGGGAGCACGTGGTCGTGTTAAAGGAGTAGTGGATTACAGGTGGTTTAGGTGGTGGATTTAGATCGCTTAATCTCTATTGCACCTCTGAGAACTATGAGAATGTCGCAGCAATGACACTCAAATACATCAAGGAGAAGAGTCAGATCCAAAATAAAAATAATGAAGGAAAGTTAAGATTTTCCGTGGAGTCGAAGAGGCATATTTATATTTATAAGCATTTTGATCATTTTTCGAGAAGGATTTTAAGAAATTGTAAAGTTAGTGAATGAGAAATTGACGTTAATGTTAAATGTTATGTGGTCTGTACTACAGGTTCTGTAAGTGTAGGGGCTGAGGCGCCCTCTCGGTCGCCATTAGCGAGGTATGGAGGGGCGCCTCCGCCATGAACAGTACGGGTAGGCCATAGATCGCCCGGGCCTTTGGGGCTTACCCTCTCAGACATCCTCTTAAGGTATTCTGGTGCCAATAGATTTTTTGAACATGTTCCTACGAAAAAGTTTCCTTTTTGCCGGTGTTATTTCTGCGGTAGGCCATGAAGCTTTGAAATTCCGTGTTCAGTCTTCTCCCAGTAGAAGGGTTTACTTATCAGTTGCAGTGCTCCTCTCCAGCATCCAACGCTGATGAGAATCCAGTATAACGGGATCGCTATAGCTAAAGGTATCGAGGTGTAGTTCTTCTTTAAGATGAAGGGGCCCATGTGCAATCCGATGTAGACGAGATTCCCGATCAGCAAATTCACTGCGCATATGTAATTGAGTGGATGGAAGAATAGGAATTGAAATAAGCCTGGGACGAGGATGGTGGAGATCGTAACCGCCCATAGAAGTGGGTTGATGAGTGGGAGATAGATGTTCCCTCCAAAGGTCAGTTGAAAAAGAAGAAATCTTTTCCATCCAAGGTCTTTTAGCAATTTGCGTGGATGTCTCATATGAACAAGGTATGTTTGAATGTATCCCTTGTTCCATCTTGACCTCTGTCGTATCCAGCTTCTAAGCCTACTGTTGGCTTCTTCATATGTATAGGAGTTGAGCATAGCCGTCTTCTTTCCTCTCCGGGAGATCCGTACTCCGAGATCCGCGTCTTCGGTCATGTTATACGGGTCCCAACCACCCAATTCCTTGAGTTGTTGTGTTCTGAAGTGGTTGCTGGTTCCTCCGAGGGGTATAACTCCGTCTACCTGGTCTAGGCCTTCCAGATAATAATCATACCAGAATGAATACTCGAGAGAGAACCATCTGGTCAATAGATTCTCTTTAGGGTTATAGTAAGTCAACCTAGACTGAAGGCAGATAACG
>JAWBPF010000138.1:735-3456 GCA_038825355.1 Bathyarchaeia archaeon | reverse complement strand
GTCTTTCCATCACCATCTGGTTCCAGTACCCCATTCTGGAAGAGAAACGAATGTCTTGGAGGACGCCGGCGAAGTCCTAGACAACGTATTGAAATATAAGGTTGATCTGGTCCTGATGGGTCATAGACATGTTGGACGAGCTCTACGCATAGAAGATACGATACTCGTAAACGCTGGAACCGCTTCAAGTATCAGGACTCGAGGTAGGCTTGGACATACCTTCAACATAATAGACGTAATGGAAGACGGATCCATAGAGATCTATGAAAGGGATATCAAAAAAATGGAAGATAGGATCAAAGCAGGATATCCCCCGAGGACCAACGGATGAAAAATAGAGATTACCCAAATATCTAGACGGTATCAAGATAAAGTATCATAGTGAGAGGGGTTAAACTGAAGAGAATAGGAATCAGATTTATCAATAATCGTTGTCGAACCCCCTTTCTCATCAGCATCCCCCTCACATCTATAGTTGTATGAACTGATAGTAGGATCATGATGGGAACATCGAATTTGGCGTGGATAAAAACTCCTAAGCGGTAACTTAGAAAGCCTCTAGTTATCATATAACCTGAAGTCATCATCAACAGGAAGAACAAGTAGAGAATCCAGGCTAAGACCCTATCTAGCCTATAGATAAACCTATCAACTTTCAAGATGAAGCCTCACCTCAGCCTTCAAACACTATTCTCATGTTTAACCTCCTCTTTTTATTCTTTTAAGTAATCACTAAATTTATCCAAATTCACTAACATAACAGGGAGGAGGGGTCGACTTGGCATCTCTGAAAAATATATGGAATGAAATATTGAAAAAGATAGACGAAATCTATGGTGAAGAGGCATTAAAGCTCTGCGGGCAGCTCATACAGAAGAGAAGCCCATCAGGAATGGAGGCTGAAATCGCATCTCTCATAAGCGGAACCATGAAGAAACTCGGCTACGATAGGGTTGAAATAGACGGGGTAGGAAACGTGGTAGGCACCATAGGAGGAGATGATGATAACCCTCCGGTACTCTTCGACGGTCATATGGATACTGTGAGTGAGGGTCTTCTCTCCAACTGGGGTCATCACCCATACTCAGCCACGATCATAGGCGACGCCATATATGGTAGAGGAGCCTCGGATATGAAGGGTGGCCTAGCCGCTATGATCGTAGCCTGCCCTCTAGTAAAGGAGTATCTATGCAATAAGGGTAGTAATCTTGTGATGGCATGCGTAGTACATGAGGAGGACTGCGAAGGCTTCGGGATAAAGAAAGTCGTAGAGAGATATGGAAGGCCTAAATGCGTAGTTCTAGGTGAGGCGACAAATCTTACCATTGCAATCGGGCATAGGGGGAGGGTGGAACTTGAAATAGAAACTAGAGGAAGGACAGCCCACGGCAGCGCTCCGGAAAGAGGGGTAAACGCCATATACGGGATGATTCCTGTGATACAGCGGATAAAAGCTGATGAAAAAGGAGAGCTTCACCCATTCCTGGGATGCTCCTCCAAATCCGTCAATAGAATCTGGTGCAGCCCTGATGAGACACCTATAATCCCAGATAGTTGCACCATAGTCGTAGATAGGAGGATACTCCCGGGAGAAACAAGGCAATCTATAATATCTGAAGGACTAAGATATCTCGGAGACATCGATGGAGAAGTCAGGATAGTGAAGCGTAGAATTACCTGTTACACTGGTTATTCAGAGGTTGTGGAGCAATTCTATCCAGCGTGGATTACTCCGCCTGAGGGTAAGCTCGTTGAAACCGCGAGGGAATGTCTAGGATTCGCCTTCAAGAAGGGCATCTCCCTATCCAAATGGTCATTTAGCACGGACGGCGCCTATACAGCTGGAGTTGTGGAGATACCTACAATAGGGTTTGGCCCAGGAGAAGAAAGATATGCTCATACACCTGAGGATCAGGTCAGAAAATCCGATATATTAGAGGCCTTGAAAGGCTACGTGGCGCTAGCTATAGGTCTCACAGGGAATAGAGTCGAATAAACGGATTCCGGGACCACCTTCATCTAGAATCGACTTTGCGGTAAGCTCTGTATTTGAACCGTTGAACCATCCTTTTATGAGCTCTTTATAGGCTTGAACAGCTGCCTTTATAGTATTACCTCTTATTTCATGGCATAAAAATATAAATAATATTAGAGGTATCTGTCTAATTGATAGGAGAGAGGTTTATTGGCTGACAGGTTTCTGAAATGGTCCATGAGGAGGAGATGGGCTAGAACCCTTGTAGTAGCTAGGGAACAGATCAAGAAGGCGATCGATACCGTATCGGAATTGGAGAAAGCTATACTTGCAGCGTCTCAGGGGGCATCAGAGGAGGTTTTAAGATCGGTTAACAGGCTCTTCCAGATAGAGGAGGAGATAGATGACCTACGTAGGGAGGTCTTCATACAGCTCGCTCGGGGAGAGCTTAGATCTAGGGACAGGGAGGACCTAATGCACTTGGTGAAAAGATTGGATGTTATGGCCGATCACGTTAAGGATTCTGCAAGATACGTTAAGATACTCGTAGATGCTCCCCCGATCCCTGGGAAGATATGGGAGGAATGCGTGGAGATCTCTCGGGGACTCGTAAAATGTGCCTCCGCTCTAAGGGGGAGCATAGAGAAACTTGAAAGCGACTCCGCTGAGGCTAAAGTATTATCCCTTCACGTCGACTCTGTGGAGCATGAAGTCGACGAACTCTACCTCAGGGTTAAAACCCTCCT
>JAWBPF010000138.1:0-725 GCA_038825355.1 Bathyarchaeia archaeon | reverse complement strand
AATAAAGCATTCAAGGGATCTCGATCCAGCAATATTGGTGACTCTAAATGATCTCTTCGAATCGATGGAGGAAGTCGCTGATAGCTGCGCCGACACGGCAGATTACATAAGGATAATAATAGCAGCAGAAGAAACCTCCTAGATCGGATAAGAAATAGATTGACTGAGGAATGAAACTTTTTACATCCTCTCGGAGAGCTCTATTCCAACGGCCTCCATGGCATTCCTTAGGACTATAGCTACAGCCTTAACCAGTGCAGCTCTCGCCATGCGTATAGCTTCAACTCTTGAACCTATAACGTTAACCCTCTCATAATATTCATGGAACAACTCTGCAAGGCTATTAGCATAGTTGGTGACCTCATTTGGCCTTAGGTTATCGGCTGCTTCAACGAATTCTTCAGGGAACTTGGCTATCTCGAGGAGGAGGTTTCTCTCAAGTGGATGGTTAAGCCTCTCCCCTTCAACTTCTTTTGGTATTTCTCCTCCGAACTTCCTGAGTATACCCAGGGCTCTGGTGTAAGCGTAGTTTATGAATGGGGCGCTGTTCCTTTCAAAATTCAGCACTCTGTCCCATGTGAAGGTTACGGTCCTTACGGGTTCAACCGATATCAATGCATACTTTATTGAAGCCAACCCGATTTTTTCAGCTATCTCTTCGACCTCCCCGTCTGTGGAGGCCTTATCCCTTTTACGGACCTCTTCATAAGCTCTCTTCAAGGCTT
>JAWBPF010000137.1:0-3509 GCA_038825355.1 Bathyarchaeia archaeon | reverse complement strand
GAGGCCCTAGACAAGGTGAGGGGGGAGACTGGAAGACAGACCTTATACGCCATAAACATAACCTCACCAGCCCATAAGATCCTAGGAGTAGCCGAGAAGGTTCAAGCCAACGCCGCTAAAGGAGTGATGCTCATGGTGGACTTCGTATGGGCTGGCTTATCCGCCATCCAAGCCTTAGCCGAAGATCCATCGATAAAGCTCCCGATCCACTGCCATAGAGCAGGATACGCCGCATTCACACGGAAGCCTGACCACGGCATGTCGACGCTGGCCCTATCTAAACTGGTACGCATAGCCGGGGGAGACCAACTCCACACCGGAACAGCAGCGGGAAAGATGCATGGCAAGATAGCTGACGTCCAAGCAGTAAACAGAGCCTTAAGAGACCAATGGCTCCACCTGAAGTCTACCATGCCGGTGGCTTCGGGGGGAATCCATCCTGGGAACCTCCATTGGAACATAGCCTTCCTAGGCACGGATATCACCATAAACCTAGGTGGAGGAATCCACGGCCACCCAGACGGGACTGGAATAGGCGCTAAAGCAGCTAGGCTGGCGTTGGACGCCATACTGAAAGGCATACCACTAACCGAGGCAGCTGAGGAGCATCCAGAGCTTAAACGAGCATTCCAGAGATGGAGCTACATCCCTATACCTAAAGAGCTTGAAAACTTGAGGATCTGGTGGCCTAAATAAACTCCTGCTTTTCTTGAATCGACCTTGACGATAGTCCCCGCTAGGATTCTATGTTTATAGCTAAATTCAGGCATCTCCTAGGATTTACCTCCGTTTTAAATAGAAACAGTTTTAAATGAGGCTTTTAACTCTAGGGGGAAAGACTTAAAACTATTTCGAGATATTCCAAGATTTAAACGGTGTAAATAATATGCGTGGTGCATGATTTGAGTTCCCCTAAGATGTGGATCTCTCGGGATTACTCCCGTTGTAGCGGGTGTCGAAGATGTGAGATCGCCTGTTCTCTTTATCACGAGGGCGTCATATGGCCTGAGGCTTCACGTGTAAGAGTTTTTATGCTTGTGCCCGGCGCCGAGGTACCCCATTTATGCGCTCAGTGCGACGATTATCCATGCGTTAAATCCTGCCCCTCCAAAGCCCTCTCAGTCGACGATGAGACCGGGGCGGTGATAGTGGACAAGGAGAAGTGTACTGCCTGCGGAATCTGCATAAATGCTTGCCCGGGGCATATTCCCCACCTCCACCCTAGAGAAAACTATATATTAATATGCGATCTCTGCGGCGGGGATCCCCAATGCGTTAAGGTATGCCAGGAGGGTAAATGGGATGCCCTACGCCTTGTAAATGAGATGCCCCAATCATGGCAGCTCTACACCACGAAACTCTACGCACGAACTCCGGAGGATATTACGAGAGACCTCGTTAAGATCCTCTTCGGGGAAGCCTCTGAGGAGATGATCTAGATGAAAGGATACGCAGGTAAATTCTTAGAAGTTGATTTAACTTCAAGTAAGATAAGTGAAACCAAATTCCCAGAGGAGATCCTCAGACACTATATTGGCGGTAGAGGGTTAGCCACAAAGATCCTCTGGGATAGGATCGGGAAGAAATGGGATTCAGTGGATCCCTTAAAACCTGAGAACATACTACTCATCCTAGCGGGACCTTTGACGGGATACTTCCCCGGTGGACGCGTATGCGTGTCAGGGAAATCTCCACAAAGCAATGGGATAATTGGATCCACGGTTGCGGGAGAGTTCGGCGTAGAGCTTAAATGCGCAGGATATGATGGGATCATAGTCACTGGAGAAGCGGATAAGCCGAGCCATCTATTCATCTTCGATTCCCATGTGGAACTCAGGGATGCCTCTCATGTTTGGGGCCTAGAAGGAAAAGAGGTATTTAGGAGGCTCGTCAAGGAGGGACGTGAGGAGCTCAAAAAGGTTAATCCAAGGTTCGGCGATTGGAAGGACCCCTCCATCCTTTATATAGGGCCTGGAGGCGAGAACAAGGTTAGAGTGGCGGCGGTGATGGCCAAGTGGACCCATGCAGCGGGTTACGGTGGTTACGGCGCGGTTATGGGATCGAAGAAGCTTAAGGCTATAACGGTTAAGGGGAGTGGCCCCCTGCCGGAGGTAGCAGACATGGAGGAGGTTAAATCCCTTATAGAAGAGACGTGCCGTGAACTCTACAAGAACGAGCTCTTCAGGAGATGGGGTACTGGCCACGGCGGCTACTACTACGGCAACCAGACCAGCTCTGAACCTATAAGAAACTGGCAGGAGGAATGGCATGACGTCAAGGACTATGGAGTGGACCGGTTCGATGAGAGGGTTTGGGTGAAGAAGTTCTGGGGAGACTACGGCTGCCCAACCACATGCCTTAAAGTTGCCATGCCCACTTCAGGGCCTTTGAAGGGTGCCGTAAGCGATAATCCAGACTATGAGCTCCAAGCCTATGTGGGGACGAACCTCGGCGTCTTCACGCCTGAAGGGAATACTTACCTGTCAGCTAGGGTGGACGACTTAGGTATCTGCGGAATTAATGGCGGGAACGTCCTGGGATTTGCAGCGGAGCTCTATCAGAGGGGGCTACTCACAAGGGAAGAGCTTGACGGCATAGACCTGGAATGGGGTAACGTGGAGGCGTTCGCGAAGCTGCTCGAGAAGATCGCCTACCGGAAAGGGATAGGCGACGTATTAGCTGAGGGAACCTACAGGGCTGCATTAAGACTATCTAAGGAGAAGGGTGAAGAAGTGCTGAAATATGCCGTTCAGTCCAAGGGGGTCGCGATAGGAGCACATGGGAACAGGAGCACATTAGACTACCCATCGTATATCGCCTATGCCTGCTCTGTCCAGGGAGGAGATCACACCTCCATAGCTCATCTTCCATTAGACCACGGCGACAGCGAGCTAACCATAACCCTATACGATTCAGCTGTCGTATGCTGGTTCAACGCCTGGACTCTGCCCGAGGGCCTCATATGGAACTTCATCAAAAAAGTCACTGGGTGGAGCATCTCCAAGGAAGAATGGTACGATGAAATGGCTCAGAGGATCCTCAATATACAAAGGGCGGCCCTCCTGATAGGCGGCCCAGACTTGAAATGGAAGCCCAAGGAGAACGATGAGAACCCCCCCAGATTCTATGAGCCGCTGCCTTCGGGGCCTAAAAAGGGTAAAGCAGTTGGCAGGAGAGAATTTGAAGAAATGCGCATAGAATATTACTCTGCCATGGGCTGGGATGAAAATGGAATACCTAAGAGTGAAACCCTTAAGAGGCTAGGGCTGGAGGAAGTAGATAAAGCCCTAAAGGACAAACTGGTCTGAAAACCAAAGTAACGTATGTTAAATGCCTTTAATCCATTTTTTAAATTCCTTATTATTTAGTTCTAGCAGTGGGCTTTTGGCAAATAGAAGGTGCCTAAGATGATATATATTCATCCTAAAGCTGAGGTAGGAGATAGAGTCGAGCTTGGAGACAACGTTTCAATATGGGCTTTCGCCGTAATAAGAACAGATGAAGGGGCC
>JAWBPF010000136.1:0-3555 GCA_038825355.1 Bathyarchaeia archaeon | reverse complement strand
TTATCCCTTTATTTATCTTCCTAGCATGCCGAGTATTCCGCCGACTATGCCGAGTACGAAGCCCGCTATGAATCCTCCCCCTAGGATGAGGCTTATGACGGCTGCCGGGAAGACCACTACGCTGCCTATGGTTCCGTAGCCCATCACCATCAGCACCGCGCCGAGGCATACTATGACGCCTAGGACTAGGCCTATGGCTACCAGCATCCAGGGTGGGAAGGGCCCGAAGTATGTTATCCACGGGAATATTCCAGCCATCCACGTATAGAAGGAGTTCGATAATAAGGCTGCCGCATTAATGATTATCATTATCCCTGCGATTAATGATACGAGGAACCCCCATGTAGCCCGGGCGGGCGGGTATACTGGGGTGGGCGGTGGGGCAGCTGTCGGGATCACGCCTGGAGGGGCTGGCATGGGTTCATATGCGGGTACGGCGTATGCTGGAGGGGGGACAGCTGCGAAGCATTGCGGGCATAGGATTAGGTCGCCGTAGGCTTTGGCGTCGTCGCGGCATATGGGTCTTCCACAACGGTTACATACGTATACTGCTGGCAGGTTTGGATGGTAGTAGCACATTCCGGGGGGTGGAACTCTTACAGGGGCGGCTGTCGGCGCCATGGGTGCCATGGGTGTAACTACTCTGACGCTTGGAACTGGTTTCACGGTTGGCTGCGGGATCACGGTTGGCTGTGGGGCTGCAGCTTCGATTAGGGAGGTGCCGCATTGGGAGCAGAAGAGGGCGTCGTCTCTGTTATTTGCGCCGCATCTATGGCATTTCTTGACCATTTCTTTTCACTATCCTCCTTATAGGAGCCACATTCATATTTACTTATCGGATAGGTTCTTAAATCTTTCCAAATGCTTTGCCTTCTCTTAAAAAGAATGGCGATATCTGCGTCAAAAACGGTTATAGAAGGCTTATTATTTTAACTATATGGGTAAAACCGGACAGGGCAAAACTTTATTTTCATCGGGCCTAGAGGATTCAGGTCAGGGGAGGAGGCCCCGGGGAGGCGGAAGCCTGTTAGGGCCCCGGTTCCAGCAGGGCGGGAGAGCCTAGCCTGGTGGGGCGTCGGCTTGGTAAAGGAGTACAGAGAGCCGAAGGTCGCGGGTTCGAAGCCCGCCCGGGGCTCCAAATCCCTTGAGACTCGAGCTTGGAATACTTTCACTCCGTGGGAGACCCCCCCTCCCCCCCCGGGGGGTGTATACTTTATACGTATACTTGATTTCATGGGTTTCTTAGGTTTTCTGGTTTCGTAATTGTGGTTCCATAGCTTCTAGCGATTTTTCTTTGTGGTTTCCACATAATTTTAACTTTGTTAAATGGCTGAAAGTTAAAGAATTACGGCCTAAAAATAGGGGTCAGATAAAACTTTCACTCACCTCTCTATTTATATACTCCTTGATTCTGTTTTTCTGTGTTGCTGGAGCTCGTCGTTGAGCGTCAACCGTACATGATGTATGGACGGCTGGACTTGGACCCATACAACCTTTGGCCTCATTAGTGGGAAAGGCTTGGATGTATCCATTATCCGCTGGAGGACCATGGAATAATAAAAATAAAAGAATATTCATAGTATTGTCTTATGGTTTGGGGGTGGAATTAACTAATATTATTGATGTTTAGGGGTTTTAAGGTTTAATCTTAAATAATCTCTCGTAGATGTCTGAGAAAAAGGATTCAGCCTCCCTAAGCAGGAGTAATCCCTTCTCAGTGATCCTGTAATATTTCCTTTTAGGACCAGTTATGCTACGCATGGTCCCTGCGGATTCGATGTATCCGTCTTGTTCAAGCATGTATAGGACCATGTAGGAGGTTACTTGTCCGGGTTTGAAGCCGAAACGGCTTTGGATCTCCTCCCTTATCTCGTATCCATATTTTGGATTATCCTTTAGGAGGCTTAGCACGTAGATCCATAGGTTTTCAACTGTAAGTTTTCTAATCAACCTATTGATAGGCAGTTTAATCAACCTGTCCTTAGCCGGTTAGTTTACAGCGCCCACACGATTTGTCTACCTATTTATTTTATGGATATAAGCTATTTTTAGGGTGTGGACCAGATTTATAAAGATGCTCTTCCAGGGATGGCTCAGCATTAACTGAGTGGCTGGGTTGGCGCCGGGAGTGGGATTTGAACCCACGAGGCCCATGAGGGCCACAGGCTTTCAGTTTCATTCGATGGATGCTCCAGGCCTGCCCCGTACCAGGCTCGGGAATCCCGGCTTACATAGAGTAGATCGGACGAGGATCAAGATTAGCTTTACTATAGGTTAGATCCATAGTGTAGGTTGCCTTCCCTTGGTGGGGTCTTATCTCCATCTCCCCGGAGGTGGATGCTTTCATTTAAGGCTTATTTTATCCATCTCCGAAATTGATAAATTGGGCGGCAGCATCGCCTATGATCGATTATGCGGTGAGGGGGCTTCTTTGAGGATCATCATGATAGGTTTCGGCTGTGTAGGGCAGAGTTTTCTAAGGATGATTATGGAGGAGAGTTTCCCATTCTCCGATTTCTGGATCCATCCCAGGGTGGTCGCCGTGGCGGATAGCGGCGGCGCCATGGTGGATGAGAAGGGTTTGAACCCTAGGGAAGTTCTCACGCTTAAGAGCATTAGAGGAAGTGTGGCGGCGGATCCTGTCCGCGGCAGGCCTGGTTTAACCGGCTTAGAGCTCCTAAAGGATTTAGAGGCTGAGGTCTTGGTCGAGGTTACACCTACTAATATTAGGGATGGGGAGCCGGGTTTAACTCATATAAGGGAGGCTTTAAGGCGGGGATTCCATGTCGTAACCACTAATAAGGGTCCCCTCGCCTTGGCTTTACCTGCCCTGATGGAGTTGGCTGAGTATAATGGGGTGCAGCTTAGGTTCAGCGGCGCCGTGGGCGGGGGCACCCCCATATTAGACTTGGGGAGGGGTGGATTATTCGGGAACCACGTAGAGAATGTGAGGGGCATATTGAACGGGACCACGAACTATATTCTAACCCGGATGGCTGAAGCCGGCCTCTCCCTGGATGAGGCTTTAAGGGAGGCACAGGCTCTAGGCTACGCAGAGGCTGATCCAAGCTATGATGTCGAGGGCTTAGACTCCGCATGCAAATTGGTCATCATAGCTAACTGGGTGATGCGCATGGAATGTTCCCTGGGAGATGTAAGGGTTGAGGGAATATCCGATGTAACCCTGGATCAAGTCGGGAAGGCTGAGGCTGAAGGATTGAGAGTTAAGCTCGTAGCATCCGCGGCTGATGGGAGGCTTGAAGTTAAGCCTGAACTCATATCTAGGAGGGAGCCCCTATGCGTCGACGGAACCCTTAACGCTGTGACTTATAAGGCGGATCCGGCTGGGGAAGTTACGATAATAGGTAAGGGGGCTGGGGGCCCGGAGACGGCGAGCGCGATCATCAGGGATCTAGCTAAGATAAGGATGGAGACCGCTAAGCTAATAGGCTAGAGAGAGAAATGGAGGCGAAGTGAGATGGGTTGGGGGACGGGTTAGCCTCCCAGGTGGAGGAGTGGCTGGGCTTTGATACTGGTTATCGAGCTTGGAGGATC
>JAWBPF010000135.1:0-3790 GCA_038825355.1 Bathyarchaeia archaeon | reverse complement strand
ATGGAAGGATCATGACCGCCTCGAACAACGCCGGAGGAGTATTAGGAGGCTTAACCACGGGTATGCCCTTAAGGGTGAGGGTTGCATTTAAGCCTACCCCATCCATATCGAAGCCTCAGACATCGGTGGATCTCAGATCTATGAAGCCTCGAAGGATCAAGGTTAAGGGTAGACACGATCCCTGTATAGTACCGAAGGCTGTCCCAGTCGTTAGGTCCGTAATAGCGGTGGTGTTAGCCGATCAACTATTAAGATTTGGAACCATACCTAGGGTTTTGGAGGTTTAGCCTCAAAATGGAGGGCTTAGAGGATTACAGGATCCGGATAGATGAACTGGATGAGAAGATCCTTGAATATCTAGCCTTAAGGGTTGAGGCGGCTAGAAAGATAGGCGAATATAAGAGAAGCCACGGGATCCCTGTGAGAGATCGTGAAAGAGAGGCCCAGGTGCTCTCCAGGATCAGGTTCTCAGCTGAAAAGTATGGGTTAGACCCTTTAGAGGTATCTGACATCTACCGTCTCATACAGGCCCTATGCAGGCACGTCCAGGGGGAGGAGCCTCAGGTGGCCTATCTAGGGCCTAGGGGGACTTTCTCCGAGGAGGCTGCCCGTAAATACTTCACAGGCGAACCCGCCGTATACACCCCATTGGATAACGTAAAGGATATTTTCCGTCTAGTCTCTACAGGTGAGGTGGATTACGGAGTCGTCCCCGTTGAGAACTCCATCGAGGGATCCGTGAACATCGTCTTGGACATGCTCTTGGAAATGGATTGCATGGTCTATGGGGAGGTAGAGGTTAGGATAAGGCATAACCTCCTAGCCAAGCCTGATATGGGATTCCATGATGTCAGGATGGTCTTATCCCATCCCCAGGCCTTAGCCCAGTGTAGGCCTTTCCTGGAGGAGAACCTCCCTAAAGCCAGGATCGTGGAATCAGCCAGTACGTCGGCCGCCGTTAAAAGGGCTTCCAGGCTTAAAGGAGCAGCCGCTATTGGAACCGAGCTCGCCGCCCAAATATACGAGATGAACATCCTAGCCAGGGGTATAGAATCCAACCCTAATAATTTCACTAGATTCCTCATAATCTCCAGGGATGATCATCATCCCTCGGGAAGGGATAAGACCTCCATAATATTCTCCGTCCCCCATAAGCCGGGGGCTCTGCATAGGGCCCTTCAGCCACTCGCATCCCGGAACATAAACCTTACGAGGATAGAGTCTAGGCCTGCCAGGATGACCCCCTGGGACTACCTATTCTACTGCGACTTCGAAGGCCATCGATTGGAGGAGCCATACTCAGACGCCTTAAGGGAGTTGGAGAAGGCTTGCACCATGCTAAAGGTTCTAGGATCGTATCCAAGAGCAAGGTAGCCGTGGTTGGGGGTACAGGCCTCATGGGTAAGGCTCTAACCCGGCTACTGAAAAAGCTCAACTACGAGGTCTACATTACTGGTCGAAACATTTCCAGGGCTAGGAGGGTTGCGGAGGCCCTGAAAGTCGAAGCCTTAGAGTTTGAATCCATCTCAGCCATGGATATAGTCCTCGTCTCGGTTCCCGTGGAGGCCATTGTCGAGGTATCCTTGAAGGCTATACCCCTCATGAAAAGTGGAAGCCTCCTAGTCGACGTCGCAGCCGTAAAAACCTTCATAGTGGAAGCCATATCGAGTAGACTACCCGAAGACCTGGAGTATCTAAGCCTCCACCCACTCTTCGGCCCATACGTGAAGAATTATAAGGGGGAGAACCTTATAGCAGTAAAGGCTAAGCCTGGCCCCCTCTCTGAGCACCTCCTAGATGATCTAAGGGGTAACGGCCTCAACGTCTCAGCCGTATCATCCATGGAGCATGACAGGCTCATGGCCGCCTTCCAGGTTCTACACCACTATTCCCTTCTATCATTTGCTCTAGCCCTCATCGAGCACTTAAAGTCTCAGAACTTGCCCTTGGATCCGAGATTTTACACTAAAAGCTTCAAGTTAACTCTGAAATCGCTCAGAAGGATTAGGAGAAACCTTGAATCCATCCTGGAGATCCAGCGCTTGAACCCCGAGGCCGAAGCCGCTAGGAGAACGCTATATCAAATAATTTTGGAGACTCAAAGGTTCGTGGAAGCCGAAGAGAAGGTGAGGGAAGCCCTCAAACTTCTAAATCAATAAGAATTAATAGAAGCTGTTCAAACAGTTTAACTGGGCCTTAAGCATCAGCGGAGAATACGGCTTCCTCAGCCATCCAAGAGGAAACGAATGCTTACAACTCCTTCAAGGTTTTAGGATCGGTAAATCAGCTCTTCTTAGGCCGCTCTTATGGAATACGGTGTCCCACCTCATCCACCTCCTAGCTAGAAATCTCGATTAAAGCAGGCTAGAGATCAGAATCCTCAATCTTTTTTTCGCCTCGCATTCATAGTTATCACGGCTAATCACAGTTGGGTGTTAGCATCTTTAGGCTTGGCTTGGGATCGGGCATGGCTGAGCGGATTCACCTTCTCACCTTACTCTTTTAATGAGGATCCTTATTACTCCACCTTCTTCCTTCTCTATTTTTATGAGTTGTTGTCCAAGCCTTTTTATTAGGTTTGGTATATCTTCTTCTGTTGCAGGGTCGTCCGCTAAGACTTCGAGGATCTCTCCATCCTTGAGCTGATTCAACGCCTCTCTAACCTTGATTGTGGGCATTGGACAATATAGGCCTGTGCAGTCTAGGAGCCTAGGTTGGTCTCTAGGGTTCAACCTTCATCAGATACGATACCTTTTCACGTATGGTTTAAAAATTTTTCTGTGATAAATGAACTGTTAGGGTTTAGGGTTTCCATCGGTAACCCCCTTCTTTCCTTGATCCCTACCTACTTCTCCGCTACTCCCAGGGGTACCAGTTCTCTGCCGTGCATCGTGTTTATTAGGGTTCCCGCTGAGGTGTACCATGCCGTTAGAGAGGAGAAGATTCCCTCGTAGCCGGCTATCCTCGTGATAGCGGAGTTATACTCTCCTCCAGCTAGGAGGAAAAAGAATATAGTCAAGGATGCCAGGACCACCGTTGCAGCCTTGGATACCTTCAAAGCCGCCATCGTCGCGTAGGCTGTGAAGATGCCCCATGCTATGAAAAGTACAGCCAAACCCGTGGCCGGCACTATGGGTAGGATCCCCTCAGCCTGTAGGATTAACATCGAGGCCAAACCCATCCAGAAGGATCCGTAGCTGGTGAAGCAGGTTCCGCCGAAAATGGCCCCCCTCCTGAATTCCCACATGCCCGCCGAGAACTGGGCTATACCCCCGTAGAATATGGCCATGCATATGATCATCCCGATGCACTCGGTAGAGATAATGCCTGCATACGCCATGCTGAATATGAACGTGGTTAAGGCGAGCCCTCCTAAACCGAGGGCACCTGGATCCGCTTCTCCGCCATCCATCCATATCCACCAGCTTATCGAGAGTTTAAGCTCTTGAATCATAGCGCAGTTAACTATTTATAGGCTTCGCCTGCCTTCCCGCCCTTCCTTTGGAGCCTCGTCGATCTCATGAAATAGACGCAATGAACGGATCCACAAAAAGTTGATCCAAATCAAAAGAAGTCGAGAAGAAATCCAGTTATGAAAGGATTCCCTAGAAATTGCCGATCTTAATAGGTTCTGTCGGCTATGAAGTCAGCCAACTCCATAAGGCTCCTCTTAGCATCTGACTCTGGGAGTGGGGAGAGGCTCCTCTTCCCATCCGCAACCAACTTAAAAGCTAAAACCCTGCACCTATCCCTGGCATCCGTCATATCCATGAGTTTGAACGCCTCAGCC
>JAWBPF010000134.1:0-3827 GCA_038825355.1 Bathyarchaeia archaeon | reverse complement strand
CAAGGACTACTTGGTCTCCCTGGACGCAGGGACGGGGAGCTTCCGCTGCGTAATCTTCAACCAGGAAGGCAGCCAGATATCATTTGCCAGCAGGGAGTGGACGCACAAGTCTATCCCTCAATACCCAGGCTCACAGGTCTTCGATACGGAGCGAAACTGGGACCTGATCCGCTCGTGCATCAGGGAGGCGCTAGGAAAAGCAGAGATAAAGCCGGGGGAGGTGGCTGCGGTCAGCTCGAGCAGTATGCGGGAGGGGATGGTCTTATACGACGAGGATGGACGTGAGATCTGGGCGTGCCCCAACGTAGACGCCAGGGCCGGCGAAGAAGCTGGGGAGATGATGAGGGAGGGACTCGCCGAGAAGATATACCGGGTTGGAGGCGACTGGCTCTCCATAATATCCCCTCCGAGGTTCAGGTGGATTAGAAGGCATCAACCCAAGATTTATGATCGGATCGCCCATATGACTATGCTCAGCGACTGGATCAACTATAAGTTGACAGGCATATTCGCGACAGATCCCTCAATAGGCTCAAGCTCAGGGCTGTTCGACCTATCGAAGCGGACCTGGTCCGATGAGATAATCGAGCTCTGCGGCATCCCACGGGAGATATTCCCCCAGGTATATGAGTCGGGGACCCTGATCGGAGAGGTAACTGAGAAGGCGGCCAGAGAGACAGGATTGAAGGAGGGCACCCCAGTGATCCTTGGAGGAGCGGATACTCAGATGGGCCTCCTGGGACTGGGAATGGTGAAACCCTTAGATATGGCAACTATTGGAGGGACCTTCTGGCAGCAAACAGCCGTCACAGATAAGCCTGTGATAGACCCTGAAATAAGGCTTAGAACCCTATGCCATGTAATACAGGGTGAATGGATGATCGAGGGTATAGGCTTCTACTGCGGTTTAACCATGCGATGGTTTAGAGACGCCTTCTGCGAATTAGAGAAGAAAGAGGCAGGAGAAAAAGAAGTAGATCCCTACTCTCTAATGGAGGAGAAAGCAATGGAAGTTCCCCCAGGGTCAAATGGAGTAATCGCCATATTCTCAAACATAATGAATGCGAAACGTTGGGTTCACGCATCACCCATGCTCATCCAATTCGATATCAACTCCCCCTATACATCGGGGAGGAAGGAATGCATCAGAGCCATCCAGGAGAGCGCAGCATACGTATCATATGGACATCTAGAGATAATAAAAGAACTGTTAGCTCATGAGCCTCGAGAGATCATATTCGCGGGAGGGGCATCTAAGGGGTTCCTATGGCCCCAAATATTATCGGATGTATTTAGACTCAAGATCCGGGTGCCCGTGGTGAAGGAATCTACCTCCCTGGGAACGGCGATCTACGCGATGGCTGGAGTCGGCATCTATAGGAGCATAGACGAGGGCATAAGGAACGTGGTCAAATGGGAGCGTACCTTCCTACCCAATAATGAAAATCACGATTTATATATGAAACTATACGAGAAATGGAGGAAAGTCTACCAGGGTACGCTGGAGCTCACGGAGACGATGCAGCTGAAGCCCATGTGGTCGCCGCCAACCCCTTAACCGGCCAAGAAAGGATGAGACTTAGAAGAAAGATAATAATACTCAAATTTATTATGAATAATAAAGAAACTCTGAAGGACTATCCTAACTGGGAGTAGCCTCCGCTATATTAAGGGGTCATCAGCATACCACTTTCAGCATCGAACAACTTTATCTTTTCATTATCTATATTTATTAGTACTATATCTCCAGGTGATATTGGGGTTCCTATTGGAACCTTGGCTTTTACTTTTCTATCATATACATCTAGGTGCAGGATCGCCCTGTTCCCTACCGAGACTACGTGTCTACATAGTGCTTTTATACCCTTATCATCACGTGAAATTTGGATGTCCTCCGGTCTTATCCCTAATAACACTTTTTTTCGAGATCTATCGATATCCGATTTTAGAAAGGATACATCGTATTGAAAGCCTCCTTCGGTCGTAATTATAAGTTTTCCATCGGATTCGTGGAGGGAGCACTCTATCAGGTTCATGCCTGGGTTGCCGACGAACATACCTACGAACGAGGTCTTGGGCCTACTATATATTTCATCGGGTGTTCCATATTGGAGTATCTTACCGTTATTCATCACAGCGATCCTATCGGATAATGTTAGAGCTTCTGTCTGGTCATGGGTTACATATATCATGGATCTCCCCAGGCTCATCTGGATTTCTTTGATGGTCTTTCTAAGCTCGACTCTCGTCTTTGGATCGACAACTGTTAGAGGTTCATCGAAGAGGAATACTGATGGATTTCTTACTATGGCTTTAGCGATGGTCACCTTCTGTCTAGCTCCCATATCTAGCTTTTCCGGTTTGTAATCGAGGTAGTCTCTTATACCTAACAAGTCTGCTATTCTTGTTACCTCCTTCCTTACATGGGTGGAAGGCACTTTACCTGCCTTGAGCGGTAGAGCTATATTCTCATAAACTGAGATGCTAGAGTAGAGGAGAGGGAACTGAAAGACCATCGCCACATTTCTTTCTTTAGGATCTTTCTTTGTGACATCCAGATTATCAAAATATATTTTTCCGTTGGTGGGCTTTTCTAAGCCAGCTATCAATCTTAACGTAGTGGTTTTACCGCATCCTGAAGGCCCTAGAAGGGCGACGACTAAGCCTTCAGATATCTCGATGGATATGTCGTCCACCGCCCTTATGTTCCCCTTATATAACTTTGTTACATGATCTAGAGTGATACTAACCATGGACGCTCTCTCCTCTTAAAAGTAATCTCCCATCCTCGCTTGAGAATATATAGAACGTCTCTGGGTTGAGGGTTATCTCCACCTCCTCGCCTATAGCCTTCCTGTATATATATGGAATATAGACCCTTAGGGGTACTTCTAATCCTACATTTAAATGTACTACTGTGTCAGACCCTATGACCTCTGTTAGGATTATTTCTCCCTTATAAGTACCTTTTGAATTTGTATCAGATATGGAGATGTGTTCGGGCCTTAAGCCCAGCAGTACATCCCTAGTTAATAGTTTCAGATCCTTATTGTATGTAACCTTGAAAGGACCCGCCTCGAGTACCGTCTTACCATTCTTAGAGGTTATTGTGCCGGGAATCAGGTTCATTTCGACCATTCCTAGATATGTGCCAACGAAGGTATTCGCGGGCTTTTCGTAGAGCTCATCTGTTGGACCTACTTGCTCAACCTTTCCTTTACGCATTAAAGCTGTTATCTCGCCTAAGGCGAGCGCATCGTATGGGTCACTGGTTGCAAATATAACAGTCTTCTCCAGGTCTTTCTGTAGGCGGATTAACTCGTCTCTCATCTCCTCTCTGATCACGTAATCTAGGCGAATCAATGGTTCGTCCAGAAGTATTATAGAGGCTTCTTTAACTAGCGCCCTACCTATTGCAACCCTCTGTTTCTCTCCACCGCTAAGTTGAGCGGGATAAGCATATAATCGATGTTCAATTTTCAGGTAACTCGCCACTTCTTCAACGCGCCTTTTGGCTTCATCTTTTGGAGTTTTTTTCGGTTTTAGAGGGCTCGCCATATTATCGAATACTGTTAAATGAGGATAGAGCGCGAACTCTTCGAAGACCATGGCTATGCTTCTATCTGTGGGAGGTGTTGAGGTTAAGTCTTTACCATCTATGAGGATTTTGCCATTATCAGGATATTCTAACCCCGCTATTAGCCTTAAAAGCGTCGTTTTCCCTGAGCCGGCAGGACCTAGAATGCAACAGAAGGATTTATGAGGTATTATAAGATTCACGTTATCTACAGCTTGTTGTCCCTTGAATGATTTCGCAACGTCTACCA
>JAWBPF010000133.1:0-3938 GCA_038825355.1 Bathyarchaeia archaeon | reverse complement strand
CTCTGAACAATCGTAATTTTCTGCGTGGTATAAGAAGAGGTATATAATCCTCCTGAGGGAGGATGATATGTTCGAGTCGCCTATCGCATGGATCAATTGATCGTATCTAATCCTGTGTTTCGATATCTCCATGAATATCTTAAAAGCGGACCTGGAGATGTCTCTTCCTTGAACCCTGGCTTCTTTTATGCTCCTGGCGATGGCCTCCTTTTCGCCTGAGCCCTGAGCTAAATATTTCAGGGCGTTAAAGACGATCTTTAGGATGGAGTTATAGGACATAAGTGTTCACCGCGATAATCTATTTAAGATGCTTGGCCTTCGATATAAATGGTGTATTATCTCCGTGAAGTTGGAAGATTTCTTCGGTAGGCTGGACGGTGAAATCGTAGATCGAGCGGCATTCGTAGAGGAGGCGATGAATTATGTAAGGTTAAATGAGGCCTCGTCATCGTCGAATTTTTATATCGTAGGGGTTGGATACGACGGCGAGAAGGGAGTGGCATATTTAAAGCTGTATGGGCCTGAAGATAGAAAGATACATCGATGGTATGACAATTCATTCCATAAGCCATATTGTTTCTCGAAGCTTCCCCTGGAGGAGGTAGAGGAGATTGAGGCGGTAGCCAAACATCCCGGATTATTAAGGCTTGAAAGCGTGGAGAAATACGATGCCTTGAGGGACCAGAGGATATACGTCACGAAGATTGTGGCTAAGGATCCATTGTCGATAGGGGGTAGACCCTCTGGATCGATAAGGGACCTGATAAAGGCCTGGGAGGCTGATATAAAATATGTGGAGAGCTACATGTATGATCGTGGAATAGTTCCGGGAATGAGGTACACGTTAATGGATGGAGATCTCAGGGAGTCATGGCCTCCTATAGAGGCCACGCCCCGGTTCAAGGTAGAATATGGAGGGGAAGAGTACGGCAGGCTCCTGAGGCGTTGGATAACCCTCCTTGAATGTCCTGTACCCGATTATTTAAGGGCGGCCGTCGACATAGAGGTCTACTCCGAGGCGGATAGGATACCGGATCCAGGGGAAGCCTCTAAACCTATAATCTGCATAAGTGTGATAGGCTCCGATGGTAGGAAGATCGTTCTACTCCTGAAGAGGGAGAGGGTGGAGGAGGGGGTTAAGAAGCTCCCGGAAGGCTTGGAGCTCAGATACTACGAAGATGAGGTGGATCTAATTTCTGAAGCTTTCTCGCAGTTATCGAAGTATCCAGTGATCGTAACGTTTAACGGGGATGATTTTGACCTGAAATATTTATATCATAGGGCGTTGAACCTCGGCTTTACGAAGGAGACTATACCCATTATATTGTTTAGGGATTATGCCTCTCTTGTAGATGGGATCCATATAGATCTATACAAGTTTTTCTTTAATAGATCCATCCAAGTCTACGCGTTCTCCCAGAGGTATAGGGAGAATACCCTCGATGAGGTGGGTAGGTCACTCATCCAGACTGGGAAGATGGAGATCGATAAGCCGATATCGGAGCTTCCCTATATGGAATTGGCGGCCTACTGTTTTAGAGACGCGGAGATTAACTTGAAACTGACGTCGTTCAATGATGATCTGGTTATGAAGTTGATGACGTTGCTTTCTAGGATTAGCTGCCTTACCTTGGAGGATGTTTCCCGCCAGGGGGTTTCAAGTTGGATAAGGAGCATGCTCTACAGGGAGCATCGGGTGAGGGGCGTACTGATCCCTAGATCGGATGAGATACTGGAGCTTAAGGGGTTTACGACGACGAAGGCCATTATAAAAGGTAAGAAGTATAAGGGGGCCATAGTTGTGGAGCCTAAGCCGGGTATACACTTTAACGTGGCGGTGCTCGACTTCGCCTCACTTTACCCTTCCATAATTAAGATGTGGAATCTCGGTTATGAAACCGTCTTATGTCCTCACGAGGATTCGGAGTGCAGGGAGAATAAGGTTCCGGATACACCTTTATGGGTTTGTAAGAAGAATACGTCTCTGGAGAGCCTTCTAATAGGTTCTTTAAGGGATCTTAGGGTGAAGTGGTATAAGCATAGGTCGAGGGATAGGAGCATATCTGAGAACCTCCGGAGCCTCTACAATGTGATCCAGAACGCTTTAAAGGTGGTCCTCAATGCGAGTTATGGAGTTTTTGGAGCTGAGAGTTTCTCGCTCTACTGTCCTCCAGTAGCCGAGGCTACAGCCGCCATCGGCCGCTTCCTAATAGGAAAGGCTATTGAGAAGGCTGAGGCCTTAGGTGTCGACGTAGTATACGGCGATACTGATTCTATATTTCTCGGGAACCCGGATAAGGAGCAGTTGGAGGAGCTTCTAGGCTGGTCTGAGAGGGAGTTGGGGATGGAGTTGGAGATTGATAAGCAGTATAGATATGTGGCTTTAAGTTCGAGGAAAAAGAATTATCTTGGAGTGTTACAGGATGGAAGCGTGGATGTAAAGGGGCTCACGGGGAAGAAGCGCCACATCCCACGGTTCATTAAAAGGGCATTCTATGAGATGATAGATATTCTGAGTAGGGTTAGGAGTGAGGAGGAGTTTGAGAGGGCTAAGGGGCTTATTAGGGAGATAGTTGTTAAATGTTATTTTGGGCTTAAGAATAGGAGTTATCCCTTGGATGAGTTGGCTTTCAGCGTAATGATAAGTAAGGCGACTGGGAGATACGATAAGACCACGCCTCAACATGTTAAGGCTGCAAAGCTTCTGGAGGGTCGAGGATACGAGGTTAAACCTGGGGATATAATCTCCTTTGTGAAAGTTGTAGGTGAGCCTGGGGTTAAACCCTGCCGTCTGGCCTCTATAAATGAAGTGGATGTGAAAAAATACTTGGAGTATATGGATTCAACCTTCGAACAGGTCTTGGATGCTCTTGGGTTGAGTTTTGAGGAGTTGATAGGTAATAGAAGGCTTGAGAGCTTCTTTGCGTAAGGGGTTACTTCGTAGCGGATTGGGCGTGTTCGGCGAGTTCGCTTAAGGCTTTGCCGGGATCCCTGGCTTTCACTACTCCGCTTGCAACGAGTATACCCTCGGAGCCTAGTTTTATCGCTGCCTCCACATCTTCTCCTTTAGTGATTCCAGCCCCGCATAGTACGGTGACCCTTGGATCGACCCTTTTAATGGCTTCAACTGTGTCGGATATGATCTCCGGTTTAGCTTTAGATACGGCTATTCCCGTACCGATGAGCTCTGGAGGCTCTATCGCAACCATATCGGGGTTTAAAGCTGCAGCGGCCGCGCTGACAGGAGGCGTATTGCTGCAGACAACCGATATTAGATTTAACTCGTCGAGGCGTCTGATAGCCTCGTCTATCTCGGAGAGCCTCAGCCTCCTCTCCGAATGGTTTACTAGGCTACCAACCGCGCCTGCGTCGAGTAGGGCATCAGCTACGATGCTGCCGGTGTGAGCTCCCGGATTAGCCCCGTCTACATGCTGGCTGAACACAGGCGTTGAGGAGTTTGAGGCTAGTAATCTTAGATCTGTAGGTTGTGGAGCGACCCCTATATATACCCCGGTTCTGTCGGCTATTTTCTCCGCGTATCTTGCGAGCATCAAGGCTTTGTCCCCTAAGCCTTCCAGATAAGTCTTAAAGTTCACTATGATGACGGGCTTATGGAACTCTTTACTCATTTATAGGCGACCTCCAAACCTTCAGGGGTCAACCTATAATATAAAGGTGAATATTCCTTTTGGCTTTCTAATCCATTATTACCATTATACTCTTACTTATTTGTTACATTTCTAAACTCAATATATTAGACGGCTCAGCTGTTATCCTTATGTATGCTGCATCTGTTAGTCTTGACCGCGGGCTTGGATTGAATACTTTCACTCCGTCGGGGGGACCCCCCCTCCCCCCCATTTGTAGGCTTTATACGTATACTCGATTTCATGGGTTTCATAGGTTTTCTCCTATGACTGTTATGGTTTCATAGTCTC
>JAWBPF010000132.1:0-3953 GCA_038825355.1 Bathyarchaeia archaeon | reverse complement strand
CTATATAGCGCATCTCATGCATGAGCGCGAGGCCCTGACTTGAAGTGGCTGTGAAAACCCTAACCCCTGTAAGGCTCGCCCCTATACAAGCAGACAAGGCTGAATGCTCAGACTCCACGCATATGAATTCCGTGTCCACCTCGCCGTTGGCTACATAGTTGCTGAATTCCTCCACTATTATGGTTTGAGGAGTTATAGGATAGGCTGATACGACGTCTACTCTACATTGCTTCGCTGCATAGGCTGCTATTTGATCCCCGCTTAATCCAACTACTTTCATAGGTTCTCCCTCTATACTAAGACTCCTCCATCATGGCTATGGCCTTCACCGGGCACTCCTCCGAACATATTCCACAGCCTTTACAGTAGTCATAGTTTACTTTTACTTTCCCATTTGACTGTTGGATCGAGGCGTCCGGGCAATATATCCAGCAGAGGAGGCATCCTATACATTTATCCAAGTCTATGACAGGCCTGAAGACCCTCCAGTCGCCCGTCTTATATTTCCTAGCTGTAGCCGGCTCCGGGATTACGCTCCCTATCGGTATACTCTTCCATCCCGGCACCTCTTCTTCCCGGCTCATTAGTTACGCACCTCCATGAAACCCTTCTTTAGGAGTTGAATGTTCTTATCGAGTATGGGGCCTCTAAATCTCTCCTCCAAGGCTTTGAGTATTGAATCCAAGGACACCAAGTTTGTGGCTCCAACCAAGGCTCCCAACATTATGGTGTTTAAGGCTCTAGCATCTCCTAGAGCGTCTATGGAGATCTTAGTAGCGTTTAGGGTGTAGACTTCAACGCCGTTAAGGTTTAGCTTCGATGATAGTTCTCTAGGACTTTCTTTAGAGTTGGCTAAAAACTTACCCTTTCTCCAGAGTCCCTCAGTTACGTTTACCATCTTTATTACCGTTGGATCCAGGACTACCACTATGTCCGGCTGAAAAATCTTGCTATGGATCTCGATCGGCTGATCCGATATCCTCGTGAAACCCGATATCGGCGCCCCTATCCTCTCGGGACCGAACTCTGGAAATGCCTGAGCATGTTTATCCTCTAGGATCGCAGCATAGGCTAATAGCCTGCTGGCGGTTATTATCCCCTGTCCCGCCCTCCCATGCCACCTAATCTCAGTCAACATGGTCTGCAACCTCGAGTTAGAGGAGAGAAGGATGTACTTTAATCTTTTCCAGATTGGATTCGAGGATGGAATTTAGAAGGAATGACCTTAGCCTCCTTAATTTATACATCGGTTTTATGGCTTCGACCTCGGCTTGGCTGTAGGCCATCAGTATAAAATAGTTAAACATAATGGTTTTATAAGCTGTGTTTTATGGTTTTTCTATGAATTCCGGGTTTAGGCTCAATCCTGGTTTCACTCATCACGTATCAGTAATACCAGCTTATTTCATTGCCGGTTATTCTATGGGGGTATTAGTAAAAAAATTTTGTGGTGGTGCTAACCCTGTTATATAACTTTATTCAGAAGTATAGGATGAGGAAATCATGTAAGTTTCCGCCATATAGATGAGGCTTCGAAACTGAAAATCGGATAATTTATTATTTTATCAGATAACTGCGATCACTCTATCTGTTACTCAGCATTACTCCATTTATTTTGTCTATTTGAATCTTTTTTTAGAGATTTTAACTTTATACACGATTTTAACGTATAATAAATTTATATACTTCTATTTTGGAACTTTATAGGCCTAAGGTATTTAAATAAGTCGATTAAAAGTTTTTAAGGCACCGAATAGTGTCTGAAGGGATATGCGATCATCACCTGACATGAAGACTGCGAGGTGTCCATATGCCCATGGAAACCGTTCAGAGACTAAGCGTGAAAGGGGCATTAGCTGGGCATCTATCCCTCATGGGGCAGAGTTTCCTCGCATTTACATTCAATATTGGAGGAATCCTATCCGGGTTAATGTTTGCAATATTCTTCTCGAAATTCCAGGACCCCATCCTCCTTATGCTATTACCGGCAATCCTGACCCTGAGGGGTAACATAAACGGCATCTTATCCAGTAAATTAGGTACATTACTACACACGGGCAGGATCCTACCCTCACTGAGGGGAAACACGAGAGACTTTGAGGAATTACTTCGATCCACATTCACCCTTACATTTCAGAGTACCCTCCTTATAGGCTTAATAGCTTTCACAGCAAACCTTTTTCTGGGAAGGATAGATCCGACGTATCTTCCATTATTCATATTTATTCCAACCCTAACGGGCGGAGTATCCGTTACGATCTCAGAGGCTATAACCTCGGCGTTAGCTATGTTCACCTTTAAGAGAGGGCTTGATCCAGACATACTAACTTACCCGCTTATGTCAACGGTGAACGACGTGACAGTTACATTCATCTATTTCGGAATCTCATGGCTGATGCTCACATGGACCCATTCCATGCTCTTCGGAGTAGTTTTATTCCTAGCGATAGGAGTAACCTCCACGATCTTCACGGCCTTATACAGGAGGGGTGCAATGTTCAAGAGGACGGTTATGGAAGCTACGCCGGCTATCCTCGCATCCCTCTCCCTAGGAGTCTTGAATGGCATAATATTGTCTGGGTTCAAATCTGAGATAGAAGAGAACCCAGCAGTGTTGACGGTTTATCCCGCTCTAATGGATTCTCTTGGAGATATAGGAGCCATAACGGGGGCTACAACCACTACGAAGCTTTTTTTGGGGGAATTGAAGGCTAAGGTGTCTACCATTAAAGGAGCCTTAAAGGGTCTAATCCCGGTGGAGAGCATGGCCTTCCTGCTTCACATAGCTTATGGATGGATCGGTTTCATCCTCTCAAGGGAGGCAGGTCTGACAATACCATTTACAAGGATTTTGGGAATAACTCTTGCCTCGAACCTGATAACATTCCCAGCCATTTTTACAGTAGCCTATCTCACCGCGATAATGACATTTAAAAAGGGTTTAGATCCAGATAACTTTGTAATACCATTGGAGACATCGATAGCCGACTCATTAGCCACACTCTCAGTCTCAACCCTAACAAGGCTACTCAAAGGATAAATCAACTATTAATTAGATCTATCTACTTCATATATATCTATAGAGTTGAAGCAGGGTTTATTATCTCGTTATGATGAAGAGTTTTACTAGCATCCGAGGTGCCTGGAGTGTGAGGTTTCCAGTATCCATCTTAAAGTTTGGCGGGAGCTCCCTGAATTCGGAGTCTAAACTGGAGGATGCCGCTGATGCAATCCTCGGGGAGATGGAGGAAGGCTATAAGGTTGTAGTAGTGGCTTCTGCTTTTAGGGGCGCCACAGACCTATTATATAGATGGGTCCGGGGACCTCAAAGCTTCGACGTGAATAAATTCTATAGTATACATGGAGGATGCTTGAAATGGTTGACTCAAGATTACCTGAGCAGCTTCGAATCCGATCTGATCCGGAAGTTGGGGCATCTATCCAGGGATAATGAATCCCTATGGCTTATAGATGATATACTAGCCATGGGAGAAACCTTCTCATCAAATATACTGCACAGGTTTATTATAGATAAGGGAATAGAGAGCTCCCTGAAGGGCTTCTATGACCCAGATTTCCCTACCCGGGGTGGAGGTGAATTCGGAAACGCCCGCATTGACCTTGACTCCACGGCGAATACCTGTAAGGAAGCCTTGAGGAGAGAACTATCCCGTGTAGGGTGCATCATAATTCCGGGAATGGGGTGCATCTCAAGCTATGATGGTAGAATTAGGGTGAGAAGAGGGGCCTCCGATTATGTGGCTACAAGCCTAAGCTATGGGTTGAAGGCTGAAAGGCTGTGGATCCTGAGCGACGTAAATGGAATAAAGGCTGTGGATTCCTCCATAATACCGGATGCCGAGACGATCCCTGAGTTAACGGTCGGGGAACTACTAGATGCAGGAGCCTTGGGCGCGAAGAACACGAACACCACTTTTTTCCTGCCCTTGACC
>JAWBPF010000131.1:0-4103 GCA_038825355.1 Bathyarchaeia archaeon | reverse complement strand
TCTTTCTATTTCCCTAGTGAATAACGGCCCCTCTGCACCGATTCTTAATGAAAATGACCTCGGGTTATCCTCTAAAATTTTAAAATTTGCTCTTATGTTTAAGGCTTCAAAATCTTTCATAACTTCCTTAAATAAATTTTCCAAGTTAAATTCCTCTTTTAAGGTGAAATCTAGATCTTCGCTAAATCTATTCAAACCGTGAAAAAAAGCGAGGGCAGTCCCCCCCTTGAACACGATTTCCCTTGAAACCTTGGAATAAATGCTCCTCAGAAGCACGGTTTGTATATAATTTTTTTCTTGTTGAAATGGCTTTAAACCCGTGAATTTTGCGATCCTCCTCAACGTTTCTCTATCTATCATCATTCTAAAACCTCGTTAATGTACAATCTCCATTTTGAATCGAATTTACCGTAGGATTTAATGACTGGATTAAGCTTATAGGGCGTCCTACCTCTAACTTTTAAATCGGTTTTAGCTCCAAGCAATTCAAGCATATATCCAACCCTCCTGTTTATCGACTCCACCCCCAATATTGAGGCATATTCCAGAAGCTTCTCCACATCCGCGTCCTTTAAAGCATTAAAAATCTCGCTCAGCGGGCAATATCTCGGCAGATAAAGAGAATCTATTATCGCCTTTTCCAGATCGGCCAGGAAGATGTAGCTCCCGCCCTTTTCAATTCTTCTAAAACCGAACATGAATTTCGGGTTAACCCTAACGAATTTTACGCGCATGCCAAAAACATCTAACCCCCCCTTCTTCCTCGAGGTAGCGACGAGGATCTCGTTGACCGTTTGGGTCGTCTTTCCGTGCAGGAATATGGCCGAAAGGAAGGAGATATAGGAGGGATAAACCAGTTGGGTTGATATCAAAAAGGGGTCCTCGTATATTGTAAACTTTCCCCCCTCTATTTTGTGAATTAAACCCCTCTTTAACATACGGTTGAGATAAACATACGCTATCTTCTCGCTTTTACCAATGATCTTTTGCAGGTCAGAAATGGTAAATACCGCCAAACTGCTCTTCTCCAACTTTGATAAAATCTTCATCATATTCGCCACCGATAAGATTGTTATGCATGTATATTTAAATTCTTTATCCTTAACAATTTTGTTAATATTAGCGATACAAAATATACGTCCCCTAAGATCAGCCACCCAATGGTAAACCCATCCGTTGAACACCTACCCATCAACCCTAATCTAACAAGCCTCTCCAATCCAAGTACGGTGATTTATGGCTATACGAATCACGAATATTGGAAAGGGCTGCGCTTTCATAAATAGTTGATACGGGGAACGGATTCCCCGCACCTCCCATCACCCGATGGCCGACGAAATTCTCCAAATTATGTTCTCAAATCCAATTTAGAACACTAAATTGGAAGATTTCGGATTTTCCACATCTATGAAGTCTTCTTTAATGAGTTTTAACTCACCTAACAACCTGAAAACATCCCTAACCTCTTTCAAACCTTAAATCATTTTCAAAAGAGGATGGGCGAAATGACTACTCTATATTAATGCAATTCACAAGATGTAAAAAAGAAAACAGCTCAAAAATATTTTACCGGTAAATTTAAATATAGATTATAATCTACATTTAATGCATAAGCGATCCTCGTGGCTATCGTCGAGGTTGGTCCCAAGTTCCGGGTTACGATCACACGGGGGATTCGTGAGAAAACTCCCCTGAGGGTTGGGCAGAAGGTTTACTTGTTGGCTAGGCCCCCCACATAGTTTTGATCCCAATTCCAGATAGGGTTGATGAGGCACTCGCCGAACTCATCGGCGACATAAATTATAGCAGAGAGGAACGGAAAAGGGCCGAGGAACAGCTTCTGAAGGAAGCCTCTTAGATGAATGAGAATTTCATGGTTGAAACCGAGTTCCTCTTCGGCTTCCAACCTAAAGATAGAAGATATGACATAGTTTCAAGAATATTGGAGGCTTACAAGGCTTCTAAGGATTTATCCATCTACTATCCCACCTCAGCCTTAATAGAGGTCCGCGAGGTTATGGCAAGCCATGGAAAAACCGCTAGCGATAGGCTTAAAGCCCTTACACCGATAAAGGTGAAGGCTGTTGAGTCAAACCTCTCAGATGTAATCCTCTCCTCGGACAACCTAATCTTATGCGAAGAAATAATGACGCAGCACACAGTTTTAACGTTCTTCGATGCCCTGTATGCCTCCGCAGCGTTGAGTAACAACTCAACGATAGTCTCAAACGACGAAAAATACGATAAAACCGGGGTAAAAAGAACCTCCTTCAAGGACTTAAACCTCATAGAGAGATAGACCCCTAAGCTGACCTCCACGGGATGCGCATAAACGCCGCTAAATTGGAAGCCCCTTGATATCGTTCACGTTGATTGATTGTCAGTTATCAATGCTCTATTCTTTGTTCCGAATAATTCGATGTATCTTATGCATCTCTTATCCCTTCTGAATTCTAGGGCTGTAATGTCTATAGCCATCGGGAGTAAAGCAAAAGTTTCAAGGACTGAAAGCTCATTTGAAAATATTTGCAAGCCTTTTAGTAATTCTCTTCTTGGGCAATAATATTATCATCGTGCCTATGGCTATTAGGATCAGGGCCAACTTAACCGTTTGGGCAGGGGTGAATTCCTGATCTGACCGTTTCAATTCAGCTTGGAGTATTCCTTTACTCGTTATGGGATTTCCAATAGATGCATCGGCTTCCCTTATAGAGCTGTTTAAGACGCGGGGATTTAGATCTCCATCTTCTGAGGCATTTTGGAGGGCCTCGAGGATGGTTAGTGTTGCAGCTTCTACGTGGCTTTTCAATCTCTCCTCGTCGATCCATCCAGGTGTGGTGGAGTTATCGAACAAGGTATGGATCCAGCCCAGCTCCTCTCCAGTTCTTATATAGTATGGAAATATGGGTGTGGAAGTTATGGTTACTGCGGGGATAATAGTATCTTCATTTATGGATAGTTGAAGGTCCCCCCATCTATTTTGGGCGATTTGGAAGGCCGCGCTTGGGTTTTCGAATGTGAGATGGTCTGCCCCGGTCTCATAGCGATGGCCCTCCCATAAATTTAAAGATTCTGAGACATGTTCGGGGTCCATGTCCGGGTATTGTTTGAACCCGATCCTAGTCCCACTGGTTAAAGGAAGAGCTAGTTCATGGGCTGCTTCAGCCGCTATCTCGTCTAGGAGTGAGGATGACTCTGTTATCTTCAGCCTGTGACCTCCAATAGAATCCAAGTTTACGACTCCTATGATTCGGCTTAGTTCAGCTTCGTGATACGCCCTATAGTGTAGTGATCCTATGAGACCGAATTCTTCAGCTGTGAAGAATACGAATCTCACCTCGTAAGGGGGAGTATACCCCCTCCTATTGGCCTCAGCGAAGGCATGGGCTATAGCCAGCACGCCTGCCACACCGGATGCATCGTCGATGAATCCCGGGGACATGACGGTATCATAATGGGCTGCGACTATCAGGATTCCATTATCTTTAACTCCTGGGAGCCTACCTTTAACGTTCCTGTGAAGGTCGAAGCTGATCCTGGCTGGGATATTCATTTCTGCTTGGACTTCTCCACGCGTTAAAGCCTCTTTGATCTTCATCCAGTCCCTGTACTGTATCCAGCCTGGAGGTGCCCTGATATCCCAGAACATCGATCCTTCAGCCGAGTTTAGGATGGGGGGCATCCACATATTCAATATATTAGTATAAGTATAGAGTACGGCCATGGGTTCGCTTACCTTTATGGATTCGAAGAAGTCTTTCACCCTTCTATTCAGGATTAGATCATCGATTCCAACGACTAGTATGCTTTCATTTACCTGAGCTGCTCCCTCTCCCCATGTGTAGAGGGTGATATTTCCCCTCAGGCCTTCTCCTGGAGTCGGCCAGCTAATGTGCATAGGAATGAAGGTCTCCAGTCTTACAGGTTGAGAGTCCACGTATAAGGTGAGGGATGGCTCATCGTAAAGCTCCCATGCCAGAAAACTGAAATTTTCAAATTTAACCTCTAAACCGAAACTTTCCAGTTTACAGGCTATCCACTCGGCTGAGGCTTGAGCCCCCGGCGAGCCCGCTGACCGGTAGGAAAATGATGAAAGGCTGCTG
>JAWBPF010000130.1:0-4121 GCA_038825355.1 Bathyarchaeia archaeon | reverse complement strand
AGGCTGAAGGGGGCCACGCTCACCGAATGGAGTAACTGCCTCTTCATGGGAACCTCCATTGTAAGCGGGGCAGCCACAGCCGTAGTCTTGAAGACTGGAGGCCGAACGGAGTATGGGAGGATCGCTAAGAGACTAGTCGAGAAAGAGCCTGAAACAGAATTTGAGAGGGGGATCCGAGGTTTCAGTTTTCTAGTGATGCAGGTCACTTTCCTCCTTGTGATCCTCGTCTTCTTCATAAACGCCCTCTACAAACGCGATGTCTTGGAGTCTCTTCTCTTCGCTGTAGCTTTGGCTGTCGGCTTGACCCCTGAGCTTCTACCGATGATCATCACAGTGAATCTTTCAAAGGGGGCTCTCGCGATGTCTAAGAAGGGCGTTATCGTGAAGCGCCTAGCTTCTCTCGAGAATTTCGGAAGCATGAATGTTCTATGCACCGATAAAACAGGTACGCTCACAGAGAATAGAATAAAACTTGTATTGCATGTGGATATGGAGGGAAGCGATGATGAAAAGGTGTTATTATACTCCTTCCTGAATAGCTATTATCAGACAGGCTTGAAGAGCCCGCTTGACGAGGCCATACTCGGATATAAAGACATCTACGTAGGAGATTATCAGAAGATAGATGAGGTTCCATTCGACTTTGTGCGAAGACGGGTCTCCATCGTCGTCGAACATGAAGGGGAACGCTTCCTCATCGCCAAAGGGGCTCCAGAGGAGATAATTAGAATATGCTCCCACTGCGAGCTTAGGGGTAGATTCCACGACTTAACAGATGAACTTCACGGGAGAATAGAGCAGAAGTATTATGATTTGAGCTCTGAAGGATTCAGGGTCTTAGCGGTTTCATATAAGAAGCTCAGAGAGGAGAAGCCCGTATACTCCGTGAACGATGAGAGTGAAATGGTTTTCTTAGGTTTTGTGGCGTTCCTCGACCCACCCAAGGAGACAGCTGGGGAATCCATAAAGCTGCTGAGCGAGGCTGGGGTTGAACTGAAGATCCTCACCGGCGACAATGAACTGGTTACAAGGAAGGTATGCGGGCATTTAGGCTTTGAGGTTAGAGGGATTATCCTCGGAAGCGAAATCGCCCAGATGGATAATGATGCACTCTCCAGGATTGTTGAAGAAGTAAACGTTTTTGCGAGGGTGACGCCAGCCCAGAAAGACAGGATAATAAACGCCTTGAAGGATAATGGACATGTGGTTGGCTTCTTAGGAGATGGAATAAACGATGCACCCTCGATGAAGACGGCGGACATAGGTATATCTGTAGACAACGCTGTGGACGTGGCTAGGGAGTCAGCTGATATTATACTTTTGCAGAACGATTTAAGGATCCTTAAGGAAGGAGTCTTGGAAGGACGTAAAACCTTCGGTAACACTCTGAAATATATTATGATGGGGGTAAGCTCAAACTTCGGCAACATGTTCAGCGTGGCGGGGGCCTCCCTCTTCCTACCGTTTCTACCCATGCTTCCGATACAGATACTCTTAAATAACCTGCTCTACGATCTCTCCCAGACTACTATAACAACCGATAACGTAGACCTAGAGTACGTCGAGAAGCCTAAACGATTAGACGTTTCATTCGTTAGAAACTTTATGCTTTTCCTAGGGCCGGTAAGCTCCATCTTCGACTTCCTAACATTCTTCATAATGCTACTCCTCTTCCATGCAAGCGAGCCTCTGTTTCAAACAGCCTGGTTCATCGAATCCCTATCCACGCAGACCCTGGTAATATTCGCCGTGAGGACGAGGAGGACGCCCTTCCATAAGAGTAGGCCGAGTAAACCCCTTCTTCTAAGCAGCCTCAGCATCGTCGGTTTCGCATTAATCCTGCCATTCACACCCCTAGGCGGATTATTCCATTTCATGAAGCCGCCGTTCACGTTTTTCCCGGTCTTAGCAGGGCTGATCGGCGCTTATCTGGCGTTAACTGAAATTGTCAAGAAATGGTTCTATAAGCGATACGCCTACCGCTTAGAACAGGTCTTAATCCCTAGGAGGCGGAGGGAGCTCTACCTTAGCGGGGCTGCGAGGCTCCTCCAAGACATGGTAGCCATAATCTGCCTACGTTTCGAGGATGAAATCTCCATCGATTCCCTATTAGCAGACCTAGCGAGGAGCATAAGCTATCCCTTCAAGCCTGACCAGGTCGTCCATAACATTCAGCATTTAAGGCGTGCAGGGCTCATCGACATTAACTGGCGTCAGAGGACGGTAAAACGTGAAAAACCTATGAAGGACTATGTGGCGAAACAAGTTATGGGTAGCGAGCTCTGGCCGAAAATAGTTGAAGACTGGCTGAAAATCAGCGATGTCATCCAAACAAAATATAATAAAGTGAACATGGAATACCGGAACCTTCTATCCTCATAAATAGTTGAAGGAAATTTATACCTCAGCCGCCCCTAAAGGCTCCGCGCTGGAGGTCCTATTCGACTCGTTTTCCACTCCATATAAATGGGAGTGCATCTACTTTGAAGTGTCGGCAACGGGGCCCCGGTACCTGCTAGGCTTTAAACCCATAGACGTTAAAGGCTTTTAATTCCCGCCCTCCTTTTCCATTCGATTCGCATCGAAACGTTTTTCCCTTCTTTTCGGTAGCCACTGTTTAGAATTAACGTCTTCCCGCCCGTGTTCATGTAGGTTTAAGCGTTTTGGAATGCTGGGAGCCGGAATTACCTCTGGATGGGTCTGTATCAGGAGATGCCGAGAAGAAATTTAAGAGGGCGTTGAGATAGTTGATTCGGCACAAGGGTTGATGTAGGGGCGGTATAACTTGAAGGTTAGGGCTTTAATTTTAGTTTTCATTGCCGCTTCACTTTCGGTCTCCGGTGTCTGGCTCCTCTCCTTGGGGTCTAGGCTTGCCTCCAGGGTGGTTCCCCTCGAACCAAGCGGGATTTTATGGTTGCAGCCAGGCTCTGTTGTTGAGCCTGAGGGCTTGAGGGTTGCATGGGGTGTCTATACACGCCCAGATGAGGCTCCTAAATTCTGGAGGATCGCATTGATCTTTAAGGCTAATGGCAGCGTATGGGTTAGGGCCTTCTGGGATAAGCCCTCTAACCTCATGTTTAAGGGTTACGGCGCCTCCTTGATCAGAACCTTCGATATAAGAGTTACGGATCCAACCGTACATAATAGGTGGACCTGGTACTTGGAGAATCCCAATCCTTATCCTGTGGAGGTCAGCAACTTCACCGTGAGGTATCTAGGGATAGATAAGCCGGAATACGTTCAGGGAGGCTTAACGATGGTCCTAGGCGGGGCCATACTCGCAGCCCAGCTCCCTCTTATAGCATTTCTAAGCCTCCGTGAACCCGTTAAAGAGGAAGATAGAGAACCTAGAGAGTCTGAGGTGGCTCTTAATGCTTTCTAGGATCTTAGATGCAGTTTATGCATCCGCCTGATTCCTTGACTAGATCTTCTAGGGTTGGTTCTTCAGGGTTCCTCTCTATGGCTCCGATGTTTAGTACCTGCTCCTCTCTGCTTCCATACCGGTATACGGTTATCCCCTTGCATCCCAGCTCATAGGCTAGGAGGTACGCTCTCTCCACGTCCCTTGGGGTCGCATGGTGGGGGAAGTTTATGGTCTTCGATACGGCGTTGTCCGTGTATTTCTGGAAGGCCGCCTGGATCCTCACATGCCATTCCGGCTCTATATCTAGGGCTGTGACGAAGAGCCTCTTGGCTTCGGGGGGTATCTCCTCCATCCTTTGGATCGAACCTGTCTTAGCGATCTTCCTCATTAATTCCTCGTCGTAGAAGCCTTTCTCAACAGCGTACTCCCTGAACAATGGATTTACTTCGGCTAGGTTTGAGTTGTCTAGGACGTTTCTGACGAAGCATAGGGCGAACAGGGGTTCTATCCCGCTTGAGCAGCCCGCTATTATGCTTATCGTCCCAGTAGGGGCTATCGTCGTAGTTGTAGCATTCCTCAGCGGAGGGTCGCCCCGCTCTCGATATATACTCCTCTCATAGTTGGGGAACGATCCCCTTTCCTCGGCTAGGAGTGCCGAAGCCTTCTTGGACTCTATCTGGATATATCTCATCAGTCTTTCGGCTGTCTGCACTGCGTCCTCTGAGTTGTATGGTATTCCAAGCTTTATGAGGGCGTC
>JAWBPF010000129.1:0-4188 GCA_038825355.1 Bathyarchaeia archaeon | reverse complement strand
AGCCGGATACTTCCTCTCCGAAGCCTACTTGATGAGGCTCGGCCTAGCAGCAGCCCTAACAGAGGTACCCGGTAACATCGCACAGATAGCGTTTGGAGGCCTAATAGGCATACCGGTGGCCCGCATAATCAGGCGGAGAATCCAAGAAGTAATACCTAGAAAATAAGTAGATGGTGAACTCAGCACTCTAGTCTTACTTTCATTTGTACCTAAGGAATATCCTCCATAGCTCATCCATCTCGGGCCTCCTAAGATCCAGCTCTTCACCGTTCAATGAGACGATTCTGCGATGGTCCATGTCCTCGACGACCTCTCCTATTATGGAGGCGTCCACCCCTATACTCCTTACTAGATATTCCACTAGGGGCTCAGCTCTATCCTTATCCGCCGCTATGAGCAGAGCTCCAGAGCTTATCAGCCTTAAAGGATCCAATTCTAGGGCTTCGCATATCTTCTTGGTTTCAGGTCTTATCAGGAGCCTATCCTCGTATATTTTGAAGCCGCATCTAGAGGCGTCCGCCATCTCGTGTAGGCCCCCTGCGACACCTCCCTCGGTGGGGTCGTGCATGGCTTGGACTCCCCCGAAGTTGAAGGCTGCCAAGGCCTCCCTTACGACGCTGATCATCCTGATATACTCAGAGCCTCTACGCCATCCTTCTTCGCCGAGGATAACCCTGACCTGATCCGCCTTGTCAGCGCATATTATGGCGGTGCCCTCTATGGCGACGCCCTTGGTTAATATTATCCTCCCGCCAGGCTTGGCGCCGCTGGAGGTCACGTATCTACCCCTACCAGCTATGCCCATGCAGAACCCTACCACTATTGGATGGCTCAGCCCCGGGGTGACCTCGCTGTGCCCCCCAACCACGGCGACACCCAACTCCTCAGCGGCCTCATGGATCTGACGGGATACAACGGCTAAGTCTTCGACGCCGCTCTCTTCGGGGAGTAGGATACAGGAATGGAACCATCTAGGCTTGACTCCTAGGGTTGAAACATCGTTCGCAGAGATATTCACCGCCAACCATCCTATATGGCTTAGGGCTCCGCTTATAGGATCGCAGGAGGAGGCGACTAGGACCTTATCCGCCTCAACTACAGAGGCATCCTCCCCCCTCGCCGGCCCTAGGATCACATCGCTCCTCTCAGCACCCAAATATGGATAGACGTAGGCCTCCAAAACCTCTGAAGGCACCTTACCGAAGAGCAACCTCATATATTCACCTCTCCCCCTAACAATTATCTCGCCCCGATGCTCCCTCTCAACTCCGCCGTACTGAATGCCTCGTTTAACTCTCCGTAACGCTAAAAATATTACTCTGTTTCCCAGAAACTAAAGCTAGAAAAGTCTATAACCCAGGAGGAGATGAGAGATTTTCCAGATCGAATTTACAATGGTCATAGAAAGATTTAGGAGGGAGCATTTAAATCTCCGGGGCTTAACCGTCTATTGGGGTTGAAGCTGGATGCATAGGGTGGCCGTCCTGCCCGGCGATGGAATAGGACCCGAGGTTGTGGAAGCCGCCTTGAAGGTGCTAGATTCCCTTCAGAAGGTTTATCCAAGCCTTAGGTTGGAGTATGTCTTCGGAGAGGCAGGGCTTAACTGCGTCGATAAATATGGAACTAACCTGCCGGCTGAAACCTTAGAGCTGCTCAAGGGTACTGATGCCTGCTTGAAAGGGCCTATGACTACCCCTGAAGGAGCCGGTTCCTTCATGAGCGTAGCCGTAGCCATCCGTAAAGCCTTCGACTTATACGTTAACATGCGCCCCTGCTATAGCCTTCCCAAAGTACCCGCGATTAGGAAGGATGTGGATCTAGTAATCCTAAGAGAGAACACAGAGGGCCTATACGCAGGTTATGAATTCGAGGTTTCCCCTGGTGTAGGCTTGGCGGCCAGGATCATAACGAGGAGGGCTTCGGAGAGGATAGCGCATTTCGCTTTTAAGCTGGCTATGCGGAGGAGGAAGCATGTGACATGCGTCCATAAAGACGCAGTGTACCGGGTAGCCTTGGAATACCCCGAGGTGAAGGTGGACGATGTGCATGTTGACGCCATGGCTATGCAGCTGATCAAGAGGCCTGAAGACTACGACGTAATAGTTACGACGAACATGTTCGGGGACATCCTCTCAGATGAGGCTGCACAAGTGGTTGGAGGAATAGGCGTAGCCGCTGGAGCAAACATCGGGGACAACTACGCCATGTTCGAGCCCGTCCATGGATCCGCCCCTAAATACGCTGGAAAGAACAGGGCCAATCCAGTAGCCACCATATGTGCGGCGGGCATGATGCTAGACTATCTAGGGGAAACAGACGCATATAGGACCCTGGATAAAGCTTTACGAAGGGTTCTCAGCGAGGGGAAGACCCTAACCTATGATCTCGGGGGATCATCTGGGACAGAGGAGATAGCTGAAGCCATAGCAGAAGAAATCCTAAACCATGTTTAACCGAAGACGAAATCTATGATGGAAACCTTTTAACTGCCTCATAATCTCTAATTTCGTCGACGGAGAGCTCCTATGAAGGCGAGGAGTGGCTTATCCCCAAGGGAATCGTGCATGCCTCCTATAATACTCGATGAGGCCTCCTTCCCTTAAAAGCTCCATCAGGAAAGAAGACGGTTTAAGGGCTTTGAACCTCTGCCCCGTAGTTAGGTCTTCTATGAGCCCTTCCTCCAATGATATCTCTATGATGTCGCCCTGGTTTATCGATTTAGAGGCTTCCGCGCTCTCGAGTACGGGTAGGCCGAGGTTCACGGCGTTTCGATAGAAGATTCTAGCGAAGCTCGCCGCTATTACCGCTGATATTCCGCATCCCATTATGGCGAGGGGGGCTTGTTCCCGGCTGGATCCGCAGCCGAAGTTCCTTCCAGCGACTATTACGTCTCCTCTGCTAACCCTGGCGGCGAATCCCGGATCCAGCCCCTCCATACAGTGGATGCCTAGCTCCTTCGGATCGAGTGTTCTAGCCTTATACTTGTAGGGTATTATCACATCCGTATCTATGTGGTCGCCGAACCTCCATGCCCTACCCTTTACCCTATCCAATTAGAGGTACCTCCTGGGATCCGTTATCCTTCCCTCCAGGGCCGACGCCGCCACGGTGGCTGGTGATGCCAGGTAGACCTTGGAGTCTCGGGCTCCCATCCTCCCTATGAAGTTCCGGTTGCTCGTGGATATGCAGGTCTCTCCGGGGCCTAGGATCCCGAGGTGGGTTCCGACGCAGGCCCCGCAGGTGGGGTTAGTGATCACCGCCCCAGCCCTGGCCAGCACCTCCAAAATCCCATCCTTTAAGGCGTCTAGGTATATCTTCTTGGAGGCGGGGGTCACTATGAACCTGACTCCTCCATGAACCTTCCTCCCCTTCACCATATCCGCAGCTATCCTCAAGTCTTCAAGCCTCCCGTTGGTGCAGCTGCCCAGGAAAGCCTGGTCTATTTCTACGCCCTCGACCTCCCTGATCGATTTAACGTTGTCGACTCTATGGGGGGCCGCCACTAAGGGCTCCAATCCCGAGGCGTCTACCCCTAATGTTTCGGAGTATTCCGCTTTGTCCCCCGAGTGAACCTCCAGTAGAGGTTCTCTGCCCATATCCCTTAGGAAGGCCCTAGTCTTTTCATCCACCTCTATTATCGCGGCTTTAGCACCCGCCTCCATAGCCATGTTGGAGAGGGTGGCCCTGGAATCCACCGATAAATCTCTGATGGCATCGCCCTTAAACTCTATCGCCTTATAGTTTGCGCCGTCGGCTCCAAGCTCCCCAACGATCCTCAAGGCTACGTCCTTAGCGGAGGCACCCCCTGGCATCCCTCCGTCGACTTCAACCCTTATGGACTCCGGGGTTCTAAGCCAGATCTTCCCCGACAGCCATATGGCGGCGGCCTCGGTGCTCCCGATCCCCGTAGCGAAGGCCCCTAGGGCCCCATGGGTGGTCGTATGGGAGTCGGCCCCGGCTATTATCATTCCAGGTGAGGCGTATCTCTCAAGGATGTACTGGTGGCATATGTTTCCCTCCTGGATCTCTATCCCCTTCTCCTCGGCGAAGCGCCTCATCACGAGGTGCAGATTGGCTATGGGCTCGGCGGCGGCCGGATAAGTATGATCTATGTTTAAGACTATCCTCCTGGGATCCCAGACCTTGCCATCTCCCATCTCCTCGAAGACCTTGATCGCCAGGGGGGCC
>JAWBPF010000128.1:0-4254 GCA_038825355.1 Bathyarchaeia archaeon | reverse complement strand
CCCCCCAGAAGGAATGTGACTAGAGCACCTATTAGTTGAAACCACAACGTAAATGGAATTCCTATCGCTAATATTATCACAGCTACTATGATTGACGCTGAACCTGTGCTCTCTCTGATTCTCCGGATCTAGGTCCCCTCCACAAGGCGAGCATATAGGGCTTTAATCCTCTCCAGGGGTTTGCTTCTCCTTCTTCTTAGTCCTCTCCACGTAATGCCTTTCAGGTTCAGGTAGCTCCCTAGCGATTATGTACTCGTCTATGCGAAGTATTGTGACGGCGGCTTCGAAAGCCGATTTTACTGCTTGGAGCTTCACCGTTAACGGGTCTAATATAAGGCTCTCAGACATGTCGGTTATCCCCCTCCTAGCCTGGTCGACACCCATGGTGGATCTATTCTGTGAATGCATAGACCTAAGCCCCGATGCTATGTCCACCTCTTTTAATCCTATGTTCTCCCCGAGCATCGCTGGGATGGCTTCAAATGCTTCAGCCACCGCCTTTACGACTACTTGGACTTTACCCGGTATTTTATCAGCATATCTCCTCAGGTTTAGGGCTATCTGCTCCTCGAAGGCTCCTCCCCCCCAAACCATCCTGGGATCTTCAGCTACAGCCTTTGCGGTTGCTAAGGCTCCCCTAACTACTCGTTCTACATCATCTAGGAGATGCTTAGGTGATCCTCTAAGGACTATATCTAAGGTACCTGGGTTCCTGCATCCCGTGAAGTATAAGAGTTTCTGTCTCCCCAGCTTCTCCTCAAATATCTTTTCAGCCCACCCCAGATCCTCCCTCGAGGTATGGTCTAGATGGGTGGTGATGTTAGCCCCCACCGCCTTTGCAACCCTGTCGAACTCAGGCGGGGGTATACCTCTAACGGCTAAGATTCCTCCCTTCGCGAAATATTCTAGTAGGAATTCATCTATCCCTTTCTCCACCATTATCACGTTTGCGCCGGTATCTAAAATCCTATGGGCCAGCTCTATGAGAAAGCTCTTCTTTAGGCTTTCGAACCTCTCCATTTCCTCTGGATCCCTTAAGCTGAAGCTATAATCCATGTATCGGGTCAACTTCTTATTTGGAATCCTCAACTCTCCACGGATGGCGGCTATGCGGGCATTCTCCACCATGCGGGGCATATTTACATGGGGTATCTCCATTGTGAGCGTTAAACCTTCGACTAGATGGGATTCCCTTAAGGAGCCGCCTGGGGCCTTCTTGAAGTCTACCAGGCTTGAACCTTCTCTGACAAGGTTCTCAAGTCCTGAAAGCTGAACTGCCCTAAATAATAAGTCCGTAAAATGGTCAACGTCATCCATTGAGAGCTTACCCAGTAATGCGCTCTTTATACCAAGCTTCATCGCCTGTTCGCGGCTTAGCCCTTTCACCACTAGTCTATCTGAAAGCTCTAAGACTCTCTTATAAGCTGATAATACGCCGTCCAAGATCAAAGTAGGATGGACCTTTAGATCTAGGAGTCCCTTACATTTTTCAAGGATTTTCCCTGCGAGCAGGATGGTTGATACTGCTCCATCTCCCTTCTCCCTTGATACTGCTACACCTGCACCGGTAAGGAACCTAGCCAATGGATGCTTGACTTTCACCTTCCTGAAAATGGTCCTCAGATCCGATGTTAAAAAAGTTAAAGTCGACCGGCCCTCCCTAACGGTCATTAGTTTATTCAGTCGTAGGGGCCCGAAGAGGGGCTTCACAAACTCCATAACCCATCTGGCTGCTTCAATATTATCTCTCAGGGCTTCCAAGCCGCTCCTCCTTATCGTACCTCTATCGAATATTAGGACAGGCTGCCCGTCAACGTATATATCCGGCTGGGGTATACGTTCATGAGATAAAGGCATACGCGTGGAATCCAGCTTCATCCCGCTTCCTCTCTCTAAACCATGAGGTGGATTGCTTTATTTAAATTTTAGAATAGGGGCAAATATAGATAACTTTAATCCATACCCATACAATATTTACTTTTACTTGATGCATTTAAAAGAGTATGCAGGGTATGCTTTACGAATCCTAATAAGAGGTGGAGCCGGGGACGGGAATCGAACCCGTTTCAGCCTCCAGTGGGATATGATTATACTGCGGGTTTCCTTCACATCGTTTAATGTTCTGCAGCCCGCCGCCTGAACCGTTCGGCCACCCCGGCTTAACCAGATAGGGCCAGGTTAGTTCTTCTCTGGTCGAGTATTTTAGTTTTAGGTTCCCTTCAGCCTTTCCTTATCTTCCTGATTAGACGGCATAGGTTGCAAAGCTGAACGGATAGTTTGTCTGTATCGGTGCTGTTAGCGAGCTCTTCAACCGCCTCGTTTAGGGCTTCCTCGAGCATGGGGTTTTCCTCTATCTCCTTCACCGTTTTCGCACCTCTCTTCGAGGATAGGTACTGGCTTACCGCTGCCTGGGTGGTTCCCAATTTTTCAGCTATTTGAGTCTGGGATAGGCTGTACTTCTCCATAAGCTTCTTAGCTATCATCGATCTTAAGGCTGGGAGATAGTATTTCGCCACCTTCTCGCATGCAAGCGCCGAGGCCATAGATAACACCGTTATTCAACCGTAAAGGCTGAATTTAAGGATTTCCCAGTTCGTTAACGGCTATGGGATGCCTCCACAAATCTAACGGCTGAGATTGCAGCCTTGGCAGCCTCACCTACAGCTGTCGCTATCTGACGCCACTTGGGCGACGTGCAATCTCCGGCTGCGAAGATACCCCTCATGGAGGTCTCCATGTTCCCATCCACCTTTATATACCCGAAGTCGTCCTTCTCGACGATATCTATGAGGTCCGTGTTGGGTTTCCTGCCTACGTAGATGAATATCCCATCCAGATCCATCCTAAGAGTCTCACCAGTCTTGAGGTTTCGAACGGTTATCCCTTCAACCAATTCTCCGCCATGGATTGCCTCCACCACAGAGTTCAGGGTAAACCTTATATTAGGGGTTGCCATGGCCCTTTCCACATGTATCTTTTCAGCCCTGAACCCCTCCCTCCTATGGATTAAATATACCTTTTCAGCTAGCTTAGACAGGTAGAGGGCCTCCTTGAAAGCTGAATCTCCCCCGCCTACAACCGCCACGACTCTGCCTTTAAAGAGGGGACCATCGCATGTTGCGCAATACGAGACGCCTCTACCTATGAGTCGATCCTCTCCCTCTACGCCTAACTTTACAGACCTAGCCCCCGTAGCTACTATAACGGCTTTAGCCGGATATTCCCCTTCCTCCGTTCTCAACTGGAAGACTCCGCTTTTGGACTTAACCTCTTTAACCTCCTCTAAGACTATTTTTAAGCCGAAGCTTTTAGCCTGTTCAACCATCTTCTCAGCTAGCTCGAATCCTGAAACTTTATTCAGTCCAGGATAATTCTCGATAAGTTCGCTCAAAGCCATTTGACCGCCCAAAACTCCGCCTTCGAAGAGAGTAGCATCCATTAAAGCCCTTCCAACGTAGATGCCGGCTGTTAAACCTGCAGGCCCACCACCAATAATGGCGATATCCAAGAGGATAACATTCCTCCATCTCTATGTCATGTAGCCTTTAAGTCGGTTAAATTGAGTATAACAATACCATAGATTATAGAGTTGGCTTAATAGCGCCGTGGGGGCATGCATCTGCACATTCCATACACATTATACAGTCGAGATCGTTTAGCTTACGCCACGGTCTCCCTAATATTTTAACCCCCATCACACAGGCTCTCTCACAATTTGGACATTTCAGGCATTTCGTGGGATGCCTCTTCAATCCTAATAGACTGATCTTCGCGAAGGCAGCCATTAACCCTCCTAGTGGACATATGTATCTACACCAGAAGCGTGACACCGAAGCTCCGCCCCAGAACAGTAGGAGTAGGATTACACCCTGAACTAGGAAGAGCCCTATATAATCCTTGGAGAGGGGGGCCCTACGTTCAACGATTATGCGTGGTATTTGGCCAAATAGGATGTTATCCGGTGAGAATGGTATGAATGGTCCATCGGCCATAGCGCCCATAGCCTCTATATAAGATGATCCTACTCCATAGGATCGCGCTAATCCGACTACTCCGACCAGCCCCATTATTACTATCAGCAGAATGTATTTCACATTCTTTCCTGAAGCATCGGTTATCCTACTAACCATTTTAGTTCTACCGCTGAGCACAGAGGCTAGGTCCTGTACGAACCCTATGGGGCATATCCATCCGCATAGGGCTCTCCCTAAAATCGAGCCGATTATGAGCATGGCAGCTACTGCGCTGAGGGGC
>JAWBPF010000127.1:0-4328 GCA_038825355.1 Bathyarchaeia archaeon | reverse complement strand
GCTTAGGCGTGAGCACATCCATCCATATCTTCAAGGCTGTTCACCTGTAAACCTTTACTCTCCAACCCCTATAGGGGAGGAGCCGCCGCCTCTCCTAGGAGATCCCGGACAGACGCCTCCCCAATGACCACTCTGCATAGACGGCAGCCCACTGGACCACCTATGCGAGGCCTTCATCAGGCATTCATCAGGCATTCATCAAATCCTATTCCAGGATTGTTATCTTAACGTATGGGGAGGCCATATATGGATATACGATTGGAGAGGCGGATACATTTCCTTTATTATTCTGCCATCTAGTTATGTTTTTATCCTTACCTCTCAGATTAGTTAGCGTCGAGACGGCTTATAGACCAATTATATTTATAGGGTTCCATGCAAGTTTGGATTTAGGAGTTGCTTCAGGTTGAGGGGTTTCGCCGCCTTGGATTTTGATGGGATCAGGGATATGATTAGATCCGGGGAGGCTGTAGTAGCCGTTATAGGGTTGGGTTGGATGGGCGTGGCAACAGCCGCCCTGTTCCTGGATGTGGGTGCAAGAGTTATCGGAGTGGATAGGGATCCCCTAGCCGTGGAGGCTGCGGCTGAGGGGAGGCCTCCTAGGCCTGAGCCGGGTGCAAACCCCATATTTGAGAAGGCCTTCACTGAGGGGCGGATAACGGCTACAGGTGACTCCTCCTGGGCGGCGTCCCGGGGAGATGTCGTAGCGTTGGTGGTTCCAACCCTGGCCGTGGATGGGGATGCAGACTATTCTGCACTCATCAATGCAGCTAAGGGTGCAGGCATGGGGTTAAGGGAGGGATGCTGCGTCATCGTGATGAGCACCTGTGCACCCACCATAACTGAGAGGAGGGTTAAACCGGTCTTGGAGGGATACTCAGGCCTCAAAGCAGGTGAAGGCTTCACCCTAGCTTATAGTCCGATAAGGGCTATGACCGGTAGGGCCCTTAAAGACATGAGGAGCTACCCCAGGATACTGGGAGCTGATGACCATTTAAGCCTGAGGGCTTCTGAGGCCGTGCTCTCCACAGTGTCCGAGGGCGGCATAGTCAAGGTTAGCAGCTTGAGGGCGGCTGAGGCAGCTAAGATATTCGAGACCACCTATAGAGACTTGAACATAGCTTTGGCTAATGAGCTGGCTCGGCTATGCGAGAGGCTCGGCATAGACTACTATGAGGCCATGGAGGCGGCTAATACCCAGCCTTACTCGCACCTTCACAGGCCGGGTATAGGGGTTGGAGGACATTGCATCCCGGTCTATCCCTATCTATTGATGGATGCAGCAAGGGAATACAACTTGAAGCTTCCATTAATAGAGGAGGCCCGTAGGGTCAACGAAGCGGCGCCTAAGAGGACTGTTAGGCTCATCGCCTCAGCCCTCAGGGAGTCCGGGAGGACCATGGCCAGGTCGAAGATAGCCCTTCTAGGCCTCTCCTATAGGGAGGATGTAAAGGAACTCAGGCTCAGCCCCGCCCTAGAGGTTGCAGCCCTCCTCATAAGGAAGGGCGCGAAGGTCACAGTCTACGACCCCTACTTCCAGCCTGTCGAGATACAGGGGTTAGGATTGGATTTAAAGGCCTCTGCAACCCTACGGTCGGCTTTAAGAGAGGCGCACTGCACGGCCATAATGGTAGCCCACAAAGAGTTTAAATCTCTAACGCCTTCAGACCTAGCCGCCTATATGGGCGAAGGCAAAGCCGTCTTCGACGGACCCGGTATACTCAACCCCGCAGATGTTAAGAGCATAGGCCTAATATACAGGGGCATCGGTAGAGGAGGCTACTAGCCTATGGATGAGCTAGGCGTAGCCGTTATAGGAGTGGGGTTCTGGGGTAGGAACCATGTAAGGGTCCTATCCGAGCTTCCCAACGTAAGACTTAAAGCAGTCTGTGACATGGATCAGGAGAGAGCCGCTGAACTCGGCGTAGCCTACAGAATTCCCTATTATACGAGGCTGCACATGCTCCTAGATAGACGTGATATAGATGCAGTGACCATCTGCACCCCAACGATAACCCATTTCAAAGTAGCCTCAGAAGCCCTAAAGGCTGGGAAACACGTCCTAGTGGAGAAGCCCATGACAGCCACCGTGGACGAGGCTGAAGCCCTGATAAAAGAGGCTGAAGGTAGGGGAGTAAACCTCACAGTGGGATTCATAGAGAGGTTCAACCCGGCAATTCAATACTTGAAAAAGCTCATAGATGAAGGGGGGCTAGGCCGAGTCATACTAGTGATGGCTAGAAGGGTCAGTAGATGGCCTGAACGCATAGGGGACGTAGGGGTCACTAAGGATTCAGCCATCCACGACGTGGACGTCATGCGGTACATCCTAGGAGGTGAGGTCCGCACAGTATACGCTAGGATGGGCTCATTCCAGCACAGGTTCGAGGACTGGTCTGAGATAATGCTGCAATTCGAGGGAGGCGAAGTGGGATTCATAGATGCGAACTGGCTCACGCCCAGGAAGATTAGAACCCTCATCGTCACGGGGAGCGAAGCCACAGCCACCCTGGACTATCTAACCCAGGAGGTATCCATAGAGGACTACGAGAAAACCCTCAAGCCAAGGATCAGATGGGTTGAACCCTTAAAGCTTGAGCTTAAATGCTTCACGGAAGCCATCCTTAAAGGAGACATGGGGGGACTGCCCACAGGCCTGGCTGGATTAGAAGCCCTAAAGATATGCGAGGCAGCATTGAAATCGAACCTGGAGGGAAAACCCGTAGAGGTCCATAACCCGCGTATAGGCAGATGACCCTAATCTAAAGTAAATAAATGAACCCACCTAATTGATTGTGGAGGGGATAAGAGTTGAAAGAAGAACTGATGGAGATACTGGCCTGCCCTATGTGTAAGCATCACCCCCTAGAGTTAAAGGCTTTCCAGAGCTCAGATGGCGAGATCGAGGAGGGCATAATTCTATGCCATGAATGCAGCAGATGGTATCCGGTAGTCGATGAGATACCCCATATGCTCCCCGACGACCTCAGAGATGAGGGAGAGGATAAGGCCTTCCTCGAGAAGTGGAGGACGAAGATATCGGGGAAAGTATTAAGGAAGGGGAAACCATACAGCCTGGGAGAAGCCTAGGTGAATAAATGGATGCATCCCTAGGGGAAAGAAGTTTCACTTTGACCCGGCCAAGCTGAGCCATTGACCTGGGCTCCGCTTCCACCCTTTCCCAGAGGCCTCGGCTTCCCTGAGCCTGGAAAAAGGCAATAAAATATTTAATACAGGAGCCCTTACCTTATCTATGGCGTGATGCGGCTTTAGAGGCGTGGTTTATTCATGTTTAGTAGGGGTTTAACGGCTTCAGTTACGATCATTACTATCCTGTTCATGGTTCTAGGTTTAGGTTTATCTCCAGCCCTGGTTTACGGGGATGAACCATATTATCCCTATGGCGGCGGCATAGTCTACGGGCAGATACTGGGATTCAATATTTATGATGAGTTGATCCCTGTCGCCTGGGCGGAGGTCTCAGCCTGGCGGGACGGGGAGCTTGTGGCTAAGGCTTACTCCATGGCCGGGGGATACTATGAGCTGATCCTCCCGGTTGGCTGGTATACTCTTAGGGTGGAGGAGCCGGGCTACAAGGTTAAAAGCATGGAGATCTTCGTCTCCTCAGCCTCGGCCTCGGCTATAAACTTCGTCTTGGAGCTATCCCGGGAGCCCGTCTATAAGCCTAAACCCCAACCTGAGCCGCCCCCAGCTGAGTACACAGTCCACGTCTCCGTTACAGGCCTCTCCAAGGGGATGGAAGCCGAACTATACGTGGATGGAGCCCTATTTGGAGGATTGGAGGACGGCGAAGCCGTAGAGTTAATCTTCAAAGTGGGAACCAGCCATAACCTCACCGTTAAAAGCCCCTTAAGGAGGGGAGATGAAAGCTACATCGTGGATGAGCCCTCGATAATGGTCTCCGCAGCGACCATCCACATATTCAACTATGAGGCGGAGTACCTCCTCAGGTTCAAGATGGAGCCCGAAGGTGTATCTATATCCTCCAAGCCTAGGGAGGGATGGTACCCCGCCGGGACATCCATATCCACGCCTGAGGCCCCAGAACTGATGGAGGGCCCGCCTGGGACGAGGTACCGCTTCAAAGCCTGGAAGGTAGACGGTGAACCATTAAGCGGAAACCCAGCGATATTCGAGATGGATAGGCCGCACCTATTGGAGCTGGAGTACTCCATCGAGTACCAGGTCACGCCCTCCTCACCCTACGGCGACCCAAATGAGTCAGGCTCGCACCCTGCTGGTCCCACCCCCGAGATATCCATACAGTCACTCATCAACCTAACGCCCCTTCCTCGACTGATGTCCCC
>JAWBPF010000126.1:0-4377 GCA_038825355.1 Bathyarchaeia archaeon | reverse complement strand
CATGCCTCTGAAGCCAATCTAGGATTAGGGCCCTCAGCTCTGGATCAGTATATTCGCGCCTCATAAGAGTACACTTATGATACCTTTAAACAGTTAAGCATTTATACTTTAAGTAATATAAGCATTTTTACTGCAATATTGTACATTATACTCAATACATAATGTGATAGGTACAAAAGATGTGTGATGGATGGAAATGGTAGAGGAAAGCTGTGATTCCCTCTTGGTTAGGGCTCTGGGCAGCTCGCCCAAGCTCAGGATCCTAGACTACCTACTGGACTATAAGCTGAACGATTTCACGAAGAAGGAGATTATTGAGGCTTTAGGGATGAGCAAGCTCACATTCTACAAGTACTTCAAGGATCTGGAGGAGCTGGGCTTGGTCTCCACGACGAGGAAGATCGGGAGGGCAACCCTTTACAAGGTCAACTTGGAGAACCCAATGGTTAAGATGATGATCGAATATGAAACAAGGCTTTCCTTGCAGATAGCCGAAAAAGAAGCTGAAAAGCAGGCTATCATGGTAGGAAAGTAACTTTTACTACGGATGAATAAAACCCTTCAAGAGAATAAACCATAGGATACGAGAAGCCGACCGCAGCATAAAAAGCTTTCACAACCAGCATTAGTAATACGCCTAATAATGGATTCGAAGATGAATCTTCAGTGGAAGCATCTCAACGCCGCCTATTCCTTCTCTCTTATCCCTTCATCCCGCCATCTCCTCTGCTCTTCCGTAATATAGGCTGCGATGCCTGCCGACTCGCATTACCCCTCCCAGCCTAGCCAAATATCTCCTCCCATTAGGGGATTGAAAAAGGGGAGAAAAAGCTTTAGGAAGCTTCGTTACCGCCTTTGAGCTTTGTAGAGTAGCTTCCCTGAACCTTCGCAGTTCTGCTTTACTACAACTGCCATGATAGAATATGCTCTAAAATTAATTTATTCAATCTAGTTGACGACTTTTATTATCCATGAATCCCCTCTTCTCTTCAACTTCCCTTCATACTCCATTTCATCAAACTTCCTCTTTAACTCGGCCCAGAAGCCGTCATCGACCAAAGTTACTCCATCCTTTAGGGCGTTGAGTATCAGCGGATTAAAATCATTGAACATCTCTACGGCCTCCTCCCTAGTATAGACTAGGGGCTCAACCCATCCGTCAGAGTACTCAGAGTACTCGTAAATTCTCTCATCGATCCTCTTCGACTCCTCAGATACTATTATTAATAAATCTACATCGCTTGAGTAACTATGGTCTCCCCTCGCCGCAGATCCGTGTAGAACCATCGATCTTATCTCATCCTTCTTCTCTGAGGATAAGAGTTTTTCCACGTAGGATTCGAGGGATCGCCGCCTAGGCAAGCCCCGTAACCTTTCTCGCAAAATTAAGCACCTCTTCAGCATCCTTCACAGATTGAACGGCATCATCCCTATCATACATATGTACTGGAGCTCCGCTCGGAAAAGCATTAGGATATCTAGTAGGGATGTAAAACCTATTAAGCCTCTTACATGCAGACCTTACACTATTAGGGACCTCGACTTTCTCAGAAATATTCGAGGTTAACTGTAAGAGATTATGCCCTATGCTCGGGATGGCAAGGCCTTCAAGTATCGCCTTCAAGGATCTCTCCGCGGATTGCTGCGATGCAAAGCAGCTCCAAGCATAATTTCCGGTGTCGCATAGGTCCTTTGCCGCCTTTAAATCGCCTTCAGCCTGGTCGAGCCAATCCCTCGTTCTCCTCATGGCCGCTTTCAATCCCCAACTAAAATCTTGGAGTAACTGTTAAACATGACTTAATTTAAGTATTCGCTCCTAAATTTATCGGCGAAGGAATCTACATATTGTAGGCCCCCCACCTATTTGTAAGAAAGCCCGACGAGGGATAACCTTGTAAGGGAGCGGGGATAAAGATAGTTAGAGGAGACTGATCGGAGGCTATCTCATGGGTAGCGTGAAGGATCTAACTGTTTTAAAGGAGCCCACGCGCGATAGGGCGGGTATAGGCCGATTCATCTTCTCCAACCGTTATTCGGTTTTCGATTGGGGCGAGATGCCCGACCATATAATCGATAAAGGCAGGGCTATCTGCATGGCCGCCGCATACTTCTTCGAGAGGCTTGAGGAGCTTAAGGTGAGGACGCATTATATAGGCTTGGTGGAGGATGGAACCGTTAAGAGGATAGGGGATTTAACTGGGCCTACGGACACCATGGAGTTCAAGCTCTTCAGAGTTTTAAGGCCTAGGGTTAGCGGAGGCCTCTACGATTACTCCATATACCACGGGGAGGAGGGCAACTTCCTTATACCTTTGGAGGTGGTTTACAGAAACGCGTTACCCGGGGGCTCATCGATCTTCAAGAGGATCAGGGATGGAACCCTGAGGCTGGAGGATCTTGGATTAGAGGACACGCCGAAGCCAGGCCAGGTCCTGGAGAAGCCGATAATAGAGGTGTCCACGAAGCTGGAGGCCTCTGACAAGTATATAAGATGGGGGGAGGCGAAGGAGATCTGCGGCCTAAGCGATGAGGAGCTGGAGGAGATCAAAGAGGTCACGCTCCTAGTGGATAAGGTGATAACCGGGGAGGCATCCAGGATGGGGCTCGTCAACGAGGATGGGAAGGTGGAGTTCGGGTTCGACGAGGAGAGGAAAATCGTGGTCGTAGATGCCGTAGGCACCCTGGATGAATGCAGGTTCACATTTGAGGGGTTGCCGGTGAGCAAGGAGCTCGCGAGGATGTTCTATCGCAGAACCGAATGGTATAGGAGGGTTGAAGAAGCTAAGGGGAGGGATAAGGTCAACTGGAAGGCCCTGGTATCGGCGCCGCCCCCCATGCCCGCTGAGCTGGTGGACCTGGTCTCCTCCCTCTATAAGGCCTATACGAACGAGCTCACCGGTAAGAGATGGTTCGATGCGCCCCCCCTGAAGGAGACTATCCATAGGATCAGGGAATTCCTGGGATGAAGGCGCGAGTCCTCAGGTACAGCAGGGAAGCCGTGAGGGAGGGCGGCCTAATCATAAAGGGAGGTGGGCTAGTCGCCTTCCCCACGGAGACCGTTTACGGCCTTGGGGCCTCCGTCTTCAACCCTAACGCAGTGGCTAGGATCTTCGAGGTCAAGCGGCGGCCCAGATTCGACCCCATAATCGTCCATGTAGCCAGCCCCGAAGAAGTTGAACGGGTATGCCTTGAGGTGGGCAGGGATGCGAGGATGCTTATAAGGAGGTTCTGGCCGGGGCCCCTCACCCTCGTACTGCCTAAATCAGACGTCGTACCCGATATAGTTACAGCTGGGCTTGAAACCGTGGCCGTCAGGATGCCCTCCCATCCAGTGGCTTTGGAGCTCCTAAGGGAGGCCGGCGTACCAGTAGCGGCGCCCAGCGCCAACCTCTTCGGCCGCCTAAGCCCCACCACCGCTAGGCATGTGAAGGAGCAGATCGGAGGGGAGATAGACCTGATAATCGACGGGGGGAGATGCCCCATAGGAGTGGAATCCACGGTGCTGGACCTCACGGGGGAGCCCACCGTGCTCAGGCCAGGCGGCCTACCCGTAGAGGAGATAGAGAAGGCGATAGACAGAGTTAAAATCTCCCCTATAAGCAGGGTGCCCCGATCCCCTGGGCAGCTCCCACGCCATTACTCTCCACGGACACCCATCAGGATCCTCAAGGGAGAAGAGCCTAAGATACCGGAGGGGGTAAGGGTGGGCCTCCTAGCGTATAGGCAGCCGGAGATTAAGCCTCCATTCGAGATGGTTAAGGTCCTCTCGCCTAGGGGGGATCTAAGGGAGGCCGCCGCAAACCTGTTCTCGCTCCTCCATGAACTGGATAAGGCTGGCCTAGACGTGATCTATGTGGAGCCTGTTCCTGAGATAGGTCTTGGAAGGGCGATCATGGATAGACTCCGCAAAGCTGAAGGCATAGGAGAAACTCCATAGGATGAGACTCGGATCCCACAAGCATCAAAGGAAATGGTGGGAGGAAACGAGTCTCTCGTTGTTTATGGCTCTAATCCTATGCACTTTCTTCCATATAGCGTCTGGATCGTTAGAATGAAAAGGTCCATGCTACCGGTCATCTAAACAGGTGCCAGAATGGTTTGAAACAAACCTGTGAGATTCATCGACGTGAACATTATTCGCATCATGGGATGGAAGTGATGATGCTCCCTTGTTTTCTCATTTTTCCTCTGGCTAGGGAGGCGAATACTCCCCCAAGACATAGGGCGGCGAAGACGGCGAAGGCCGTTTTCACACTAGTTAAGAACATCGGATATTCCTGAGGCGTAATCTGCGTTCTTCCGATGTAAAGGGCGAATATTAGCATGGCTATGCCCATGCTGAGCATTTGACCCGTAAGCCGCATTGTGCCGAGGATC
>JAWBPF010000125.1:0-4382 GCA_038825355.1 Bathyarchaeia archaeon | reverse complement strand
TATTATCCAGCCCCTCCTACTGGACATGCGCCTCCCAGGCATCTCAACCAAACCGAAGGAGAAATGTATCAGGTTTTTTCCCTTCTCATATTCGCCTAATGCATATAGGGCTGCCTTGAGCTGAAGCTGGGCTAGGCTCTGCTCTGCTCCTATGACGTTTATAACACTATCCGCCCATTCAAACTTGTATAGACTATACGCTATATCCCTAGTCGTATAAAGGGTTGTACCATCGGATCTTAGAAGCGTAAGGGACGGTAAGTAATGCGTCTCCCTTAATCTAAGCTCCTCCCTCAAGTTTAAATCCTCAATTATGGACTCAACATCTAATTCGAGTACGTTATTCTCCCACCGGGCATATCTCGAAGACTTCAACTTTTCGAGGAGGGTTCTCACCCTGCCGCTCCATACGAGGTCGCTTTCCCAATCCCAAGAATCGAAACCTATATCGAGTCTTCTGAGGGTATCCTTGAACCCATCCAGGCAGAGGCTGCTTACCCTCCTTATGAGTCTTCTAGCCTCCCCCTTTCCTTCATCATATTCTCTGATTAGCCTTGAAACCTCGGATTCAGGATCATCCCTATCTATTATGGCTTCGCTTAGGGCCTCGAAAATCTCCGGATACTTATCCCTTAGTTCTGCTGCAACTCCGACCCAATCGTCAAGCTCTCCTTTAAGTCCTTTGAGATCCTCGTAATACTCTCCGCCTAACTTGGTTGACCTCATAATCTTTTTTTTAAGGGATTCCACCTCGATGAGGCAGCTAGCCACACTGTATACTCTACCTAGGAAAAGGTCAGGCTTACCCTCTATGGAAGGCTCTCCGAGAAGCTTATAACCGTAGGCTAGTATCGCACTTTGCCTACCCATGTCATCGATGTAGTAATGCCTCCTAACTATATGACCCCTCTTCTCCAGGAGCCTAGCTAACGCATCCCCAAGAATGGGATTCCTAGCCTGACCTATATGAATAGGGTGCACAGGGTTTACGCTGGTATGCTCAACTATAATCCGCCTCGGTTTATCCGTCTTAATGAAGCCATAAGATTCCTCTCCTCTAATGACTTGGGCAAGTATAAGTGTAGAGGTCTTCTCGAAGTTCAACCTGAAATTTATGTATCCGTTTCCCGCAATCTCAACACTTTTAATCAACTCCGGTGGAGACTCCATAACTTCAAGTATTTTCTTCGCTAAATTAAGCGGGGTATCTCCAACCCTCTTAGCCAGGTCGAAGCATATACTCGTTGAGAGTTCACCGAACTCCAAGGAGGGGGGCTCAGCTAAGGATACTCTCCCAACATCATCGGCTAAGCCGAGCCTCGCTAAACATTCCTCTATGGATCTCCTACAGGAATCCTTAAACTCGGAGTAGATATTATCATGTATCAACTCAGACCATGTAAGAGTAAGATGAGAATGGGATTTAAAGGAATCCCCTCCTAAGACATGGTTAAGCAGCGGTGAAGAAAAAGAATTATTATATTACGATCCATCTAATTCCCATGGCTATACGTAGGCCTTTGGGGGCGGGGGAAAGGGCGGGTATGAGGAGTAGAAACGATGGCATTTATTCCCTCCACCGTAGCCTAGCTTGGATAGGGCGCAGGCCTCCGGAGCCTGTGACGAGGGTTCGAATCCCTCCCCGCCCGCCAAGAGAGGAAACCGTTAATCCCAGGGTTTCCAATATGCTTAAAGGTGTGACTTAACGTTTAGTTTTACGGTGATGTCTGGTTTGGAAGCCCAGAAGGTCCTAGAGAAGGTATTGAATGGCGTAGCTGTGGTCTCTTCGAGGAAAGGTGATAAAATAAATGGTTTAGCGGTGGCTTGGATGACCCAGGTATCCTACCGGCCTCCTCTAGTAGCTGTAAGCGTAGGCAAGGCGAGGTATACGCATGAGATGATAGAATCTTCGAGGGTATTCGCTGTGAGCATACTCCATGAAGGGCAGATAGAAATAGCTAAACTCTTCGGTCTACAATCGGGCAGAGACATGGACAAGTTCGCTCAAGTCGCCTTTGAGACCAAGGTCTCAGGCTCTCCCGTACTGAAGGATTGCTTAGCCTTCTTAGACTGTAAGGTAGAGTCGTCTCTCCAGGTTGGAGACCACACGATATTTATAGGTAGCATCCTCGACGCAGGGATTAAAAGGGATGAGAAGCCCCTTATTTATAACCCGGAGGACTATTGGTAGGCCCTACATAGGCGTATATACCCCAGGTTAGGCTAAGAAGATTCCAATAAGTCGGAAAGCCTCCTTTAGATACTCTATAGGGCTTATCTCTCAGCCTGTCGCTGGATGGGTCTTCTCCATCCATGTATCAGCTGAAGAATATCTTAGCAACCTCGTAGATCTCCTTATCAACTGTCTTCAATTTCCCGATGGCCTCCTTCAAAGAGACTGGGACTATGCGATTGCCTTTCAGGGCAGGCATCTCCCCGAACCTTCCCTCAGCTACTAGATCTACGGCGGCTACTCCAAGCCTTGTTGCAAGTATCCTGTCGTATGCTGTTGGGCATCCTCCCCTTTGGATGTGGCCTAGGGAGATCGCCCTGGTCTCGAAGCCCGTCCTCTTCTCTATATCCTGGGCTAATGCTTCTCCCACTCCGCCGAGCCTGTAATGTCCGAACTCATCTACGCCTCCCCTAGTGAAGTATTTACCGACTCCCTTCGGATATGCGCCTTCAGCTACCACTATTATGCTGAACCTCTTTCCCTTCTCATATCTCCTCTGAATAATTCTGCATAGCTCATCTATTTCGAATGGTTCTTCAGGTATAAGTATGGCATCTGCACCCCCTGCAAGCCCTCCATATACGGCTATCCAGCCCGTATGTCGGCCCATAACTTCGACCACCATGACCCTGTGATGGGATTCAGCCGTTGTATGAAGCCTGTCTATAGCCTCCATAACTATGTTCACGGCTGTATCGAATCCGAAAGTTAGATCTGTGGCTGATAGGTCGTTGTCTATGGTCTTCGGAATCCCCACTAAGGGTATCCCCATCTCATATAGTTTATAGGCGACTCCTAGGGTGTCCTCTCCTCCAATGGCTATCAACCCCTCAAGGCCCAGCTTCACAAAGTTATCCTTGATCGTATCGTATCCATTTTCGATTTTACCTGGGTTGGTTCTGGAGGTGCCCAGTATGGTTCCTCCCCGGTATAGGATTCCTGAAACCTTATCTAGGGTTAGGGGTTCAACCTCGAGATCTAGAAGTCCCCTCCACCCATCTCTTACCCCTATTATTTCATAACCATAGGATTCTATTCCCTTCTTCACTATCGCCCTTATCACGGCGTTTATGCCGGGGCAGTCCCCCCCGCCTGTTAAGACGCCGATCCTCCTAGCCATTTCTCCTCCCCTTTTTTCATTCCAAGAACAATTTGACTTTAGGCTTTTCCAGCGGATCCTAGGACATTGAAGTTTTTATGTTTCACGAGGTTTATTAGCTCTTGCCTCGCGAGCCCTAGATACCTCCTGGGATCATATTCCTTAGGGTTCTCAGCTAGATACTTCCTAACCATCGCTGTGAATACGAGGCGACCATCAGTGTCTATGTTAACTTTGCAGACAGCCGATTTTGCGGCTCTCCTCAGCTGGTCTTCAGGGATCCCCACCGCACCCTCAAGGTTTCCACCATACTTATTTATTATTTCTACGTAAGCTGGAAGGATCGATGATGCTCCATGTAATACTATTGGGAAGCCGGGGAGCCTCTCCGTAATCTCGTCTAATATGTCGAACCTCAGAGTTGGAACCTTTCCTCCAGGTTTAATTTTAAACTTGTATGCTCCATGGGATGTCCCTATCGATATGGCTAGGCTGTCAACCCTGGTTCTTTCAACGAACTCCTCAGCCTCATCAGGCTTGGTGAAGTAGGCTTCCTCAGCCTTAACCGTTTCCTCCATACCTGCCAGTACGCCCAGCTCTCCTTCAACGGTTACATCAAATCTATGAGCGTAATCTACCACCTTCCTAGTTAGGGCTATGTTATCCTCGAAGGGCAGGAAAGAGCCATCTATCATAACCGAGGAGAACCCGTTGTCGATGCAAGCCTTGCATAACTCGAAGCTGTCTCCATGATCTAGATGTAAGGATATCGGGATGTCTCCACCCATCTCCCGAGCCATCTCTACAGCACCCATGGCCATATATCTCAGAAGAGTCTGGTTAGCGTAATTCCGAGCTCCTTTCGATACTTGGAGTATTACGGGAGATCTGCTCTCCACACATCCTATTATAACCGCCTGGAGCTGCTCCATGTTGTTAAAGTTATACCCAGGTATGGCGTATCCTCCTTCATAAGCCCCGCGGAGCATATCCCTCGTATTTACTAAGCCGAGTTCTTCGAAGTGTTTAAACATGGTTCGCCTATTAACC
>JAWBPF010000124.1:0-4539 GCA_038825355.1 Bathyarchaeia archaeon | reverse complement strand
CTGGAGGAGCTGGAGCAGAAGGTTGAGGAGTTGAAGAGTAAAGTAAACATTTAGCATAAAAATTATGTCTAATGCACCTGGGATCTACTATGCTCAGACCGGTTATAAACTACGTTGAGCCGTATGATCCGGGATTATTCCCTGAGGATCTCATAGAGAGATACTGTGTGAAGGCCTCGGAGATAGTGAACCTGGGCTCCAACGAAAACCCTTATCCTCCCCCCTCAACGGTTCTAGAGGAGATATCCTCTGCGTTAATGGAGGTTAACAGGTATCCCCATCCATCCTATAGGGTTTTAAAGGGGAGGCTTGCCTCCTATGTAGGCTTGGATGAAGGCTATGTATCTGTGGGCGCTGGGGCTTCGGAGCTACTAGACAGCGTATGCAAAGCCTTCCTGGATCCATTAGATAGGGTTGTCGTCCCGATACCCACCTATACGCTCTACATACTCTTAGCCATGCTCAGGGAGGCGGAGTTAAGATTCGTGGATACGGAGGATTTAGACTTCCAATTAGATCCGGAGACCTTAATCGAAGCCGTAAAGGATGCGAAGCTGGCCTTCATAGGATCGCCGAATAATCCAACAGGGGCAACTGTCCCACTGGATCTACTGGATAGGCTCTTAGGGGAGATGAAGGGAATCCTCGTATTAGATGAGACGTATCATGAGTTCGCAGGGATATCTGCAGCCGGGCTCGTCGAGGATCACGGCAACCTCATAGTTATACGCTCCATGTCCAAGTATTTCTCATTTGCAGGTTTAAGGATCGGCTACTCCATATCAAGACCTGAGTTAGCTGAGGCCTTTGAGAGGATAAGGTTACCCTTCAGCATCTCTAGGCTTGCGGTGAAGGGGGCGCTTAAAGCCTTGGAGGAGCTGGAATACTTCAAGGAGACGAGAGATAGAATACTCTCGGAGAGGGATAGGCTCCTTCGCGAACTAAAAAATTTCAGCTTCCTTAGGGCTTACCCATCCCATGCTAACTTCATCCTCTTAAGGGTTTTGAAGAAGCCCTTCGAGAGGAGCTTGACGGAGTTCCTTGCGGAAAGAGGCGTCATAGTCAGGGGCCTAACCGGGCTACTCGGCTTAAGGAGGGGGGAATACATAAGGGTGACAGCTGGGAAACCTGAGGAGAATTCGAGGTTCATAGAGGTATGCGAGGAGATTGAAGGCCTCATCCAGGGTGATCCCAGATGAAGCAGGACTAAAGCCTCCCCTATATGGTTAAAGACCTCTAGTAGTTTAGAATAATTTGGGTGCGGAGGTATAAATTATATGTCGTTGGATGAGTTGGACTTTAGTATTTTAAGGCTTCTCAATGAGGATGCCAGGATCAGCTATAGGGATATGGCTAAGAGGCTTAGTGTAGCCGTGGGGACCATTCATAACAGGGTTAAACGTTTAACAGGTGAAGGGGTTATAAAGGGTTTTACGCCCCTGCTCGACCCTGGAAAACTAGGATACGACATAACAGCCCTCATCCTGGTGAAGGCCCGGGGAGGGCACCTCCTCGAGGTTGAGAGCCGGCTAGCCGAGAGCGCGGACACCTGCATAGTCTACGATATCACAGGGGAACATGACATAGCGGTTATAGCGAGATTCAGGGGCAGGGAGGAGCTGAACCGTTTCATCAAGAGGGCCCTCGCAATGGAGCATGTTGAACGCACGGAGACCAGCCTTGTCCTGAACATCGTAAAGGAAAACCTCAAAATCGTCCTATGAGCCTCCTATAACAGCCTATTACGCGCTTTGTTGGCCGTAGGCCTTCCTGGATAATGGGAAACCTATAATATTCACGATTTAGGATGTTCTTATGGTTCAATTCGAATTGGTTGGAGAGCTCCATGATCAACTTTTCAAGCGTGACCATATCATCCCTGTCCAGATCGATTTCCACAAATTCCCTACGTTTATGTTTAACCTTTCCATGGATATATGTTACGTCTCCATCCATACCTGTCCCCATATACCTAGCTTCATGGATGCCTCCTCCATCTAAGGTTAAACCCAGAACAGTTATTATTCCACCGGCTATTTATAGCATGAAAGAATAAGCATATGAGTATATAAATAGAGAGGTGGGTGAAAGTTTCACTCGCCTCCCTAAAATTGCCCGTAACTCTTCAACGTTGAGGCCATTTAACAATGTTATAAAATGTGGAAACCGCAATGAAAAACACCTGAAGCTATGAAAACGCATCTACAAGACTTGAAAACCTATGAAACCCATTGAAATCTGGTATACATATAAATTATACACCACCCCGGGGTAGAGGGGTCATCGAAGGAGTGAAATTATTCCAAACCCGGCGTCGAAATTAGGCCCTAAAGGATATTTTAGCCTACATTAATCTATACGTAGAAGCTGACACGTCACTGAACCTTGAATAGGGAGAGCCTGACTCCCATGAGGGTTATCTGAATTTATGAGGAGAAGGTTCGGCTGTCAAAGGGTTTGCCAACCCAAGAAAAGACTGAAGCCTAGCGAGTGGAAAGGCGACTAACAGCATCGGCTGGACTATCAAGCCTTTATCTAGCCGAGTTCGAAACCTAACTTCGATTATGAAGACCGAGTCGCATTTCAAACTTGGGAGAAGCAGAGTTGGAGAAGATGAATTCCCATCAAGTGATCCCTAACTACTGCATCTGAATGGCCGGCGTTACGGTGATTAGGGACCGAAACGGCATATTTTCCTCCAGCTGAATATATGAAAAGAATAAAAATAAGACTATGGATAATGAAGGATGCAGGGTTTCATAGGGGGAGGGCTGGATGAGGAAACTTAGCTTATACGCATTTTCAATTCTATCCGTCATCTTATTATCCTTTTTTTCAGGGCTGAACAAGGTTCAAGTATACTCGGTAGCAGTTTTCTCAGCCTTGATTCTGGGCACACTCCTCTTCTGGAGGTTTAGGCTGGCCTTCGCCTTCACCGCCATGGCGGTCCTACTCGGGACCGGCCTCATAGATGTCCACCATCTGCTTGAGTTCGCCGGATTTGACATCATCCTCTTCTTAGCAGGGATGATGATAGTGATCGGGTACCTTGAAGAACATCGTTTCTTCGAGATTTTAATTGGAAAAGTGATCGACGTTATGGGTGATGATATTAACCGTCTTATGGTCGCCGTTATGGTGATGGCCGCGCTCTTCGCAGCCTTGGTCGACGAGGTGACCTCCATCCTCTTCATGACTTCCACGGTCCTACATCTTACAGGGAGATACCAGGTTAATCCCGTACCCTACATGATGATGCTGGTGTTCTCCACAAATATAGGGAGCAGCGCTACGGTTGTTGGGAACCCAGTTGGAGTAATGATAGCGTTGAGGGGAGGCCTTACTTTCACAGACTTTTTAAGGTGGGCTTCCCCTATAGCTATTGTATCCCTGACGGCAATGATCCCATTGACAATGAAATATTTCGAAAGGGAGATAAAGGAACTAGAGGATAAATCGAGGAGACATCCCAAGGTTAAAGAGACCAATAGAGAATTAAAGGGTAGCAAGTTCAAGGCTTCTGCCATGCTATTCGCCTTCACCATAGCTTTCCTAGTATTTCATCATCAAATAGAGGGGCTTCTACACCTAGAGAAGAACGCGATGCTCCTAGGCACCGCCCTGGGAGCAGCTGGGGTCGCACTTATGATCGAGAGGGATAGAGCAAGGGAGATAGTTGAGACGAGGGTTGACTGGTGGACCCTCTCCTTCTTCATCGTCCTTTTCGCATCTGTGGGCACCCTGAAGCTGACAGGGGTGACATCCATCCTAGCTAGGTCGCTGCTATTCCTCGCTGGAGGAAACGAAGCAATCTTCCTCATATCCTTCGTACTCATAATGGGGATATTAAGTGCGTTCATGGATAACGTTTTAGCGGTAGCTACCATCATACCCGTCATTCAGGATCTCCAATCGATGGGGGTCTACGGGTTTCCTCTATGGTGGGGTGCCTTATTCGCCGCCACGTTTTTCGGCAACTTGACGATGATAGGGAGCACCGCCAACATAGTGGCAATAGGGACCTTGGAAAGGAGAAAACTGGGGCACGTCACTTTCCTCCAATGGCTCAAACCGGGACTAATAGTGACCCTGCCGACGATAACGATAGCCCTCCTACTATTGCTTATCCAGGTTCCGTTGATGCCCAGGTGAAATAGATGGCTAGATCCCCCATCTTCAAAAATGAGATTGAAACCACGCCCGACACGCCTTTTACAGCCTTTATTCTAATTAAGATCGAGGGAGAATTGGATGAGGCTGTAAGAGAGCTTAAAAAGATACTTGGAGTGAAATATGTGAACTCTGTTGTAGGAGAATACAACTTAATCGCCAAGTTAGAGGTTGAAAGCGAGAGCGATATTAAGAGGTGCGTCGAACAGATGAAGGAGATCGACTCGATAAAAGGTACGCTCGCACTGAAGGTTAAGCCACCTATCCCGAGGGCTTACATCGATCTGGAATCTAAAATAGAAGATGTAGTTGGGGAAACAGGAATTATTAAGCCAAAATACGGAGGCTACGACATCGCCGTTCTCGATG
>JAWBPF010000123.1:0-4559 GCA_038825355.1 Bathyarchaeia archaeon | reverse complement strand
GGAGGTATCATGGCTGCACTACTTCTGAGAAGGAGCACGTTATCAAACCTTAGGAATGGCCTCTCCGGGAACATTAGGAGGAGACCTATAGAGAAAACTGCTACGAGGGATTGTATATCCTGTGGAAGGACGATCCCCATGGAGGCAGCCTTCTGTGACTGGTGTGGTTCTCCTCAAGCGGCTCCCTCCATGGCAGGGGAACTAACTCCACCCCAGCCCCAGGCACTCCCTGAAGGAACATCTGGCGTTGGAGGATATGTCTACGCCTCTGAGCTGGATCAGAGGGTACTCTCCTATATAGCTGAGCATGGGGGTGAGATATCCCTTTCGAGGGCTACAGTAGATCTAGGAGTGTCTCAGGAAGAACTCTTGGCCGCTATCGAAAGGCTGAGAAAGTCTGGTAGACTGGAGCCAGCCTAGGGATCATAGTCGGCTTAGGAACCATAGCTGAGCATGGAGGACACAGGATTAGTCCTCCGTAACTTTTAGTGCAGTCTCGGCATATGGCCTTGCCGCAGCGGTTGCAGATGTATACCGCCGGGAGGTCTGGATGATAGAAGCAGGAGCCTACTCTGACGGCCCTTGTAGGCATGCCTATGCGACCGAGGCTAGGGTAGCCGAAGCTGAGAGGCGCCGGCATAGCTTTAACCGTGGGGACGGCTGCGGCCAATGGGTTTCCGCAATGTAAGCAGAAGGCTGTATTGTAGGGATTCTCCACGTTACATATTGGGCAGGTTACCATGAACGATTCACTTCTCCTTTCTTTATTTTAATATCTCATATCCTTTTAAACTTTACAATGATTCTCTTCTCTATCTTGGAATCTTAATTAAGGCCTCCTTGTACTCTCCAGATGGTTTATCTTTGAATATAACGTAAATATACTTTCCTCTGGCTAATTCGATGATCCTACTCCATTCATCTTTCTCTACCTTTTTAAATGAGGAGCCATTTTCCGTTAGGATGCTGTAATCGTCTTCGCTTAACTCTTCACTCTTCTTAATCTTATCAATGAGTTTTCTTGGAGATCTGAGGTCTTCATTGGATGCCTTGATTCTCATGCTTTTATGTTCGGCTAATCCGCCTTCCCCACAGACTATACATTTACGATTTTTTTCTACAGGCATGGCGGTGTACCTGTTGTATTTTAGGTCTATTATTAGTAGTTGTCTTAAGGGTTCTCCGATCGTTTTCTTCGGGGTCTTCTTTAATGATAATAGTACTTTTAGGACTTCGTTGGATTGTATGGAGGCAACGAGCTTATTTGAGGTAGACAGTGAAGGTATGGCGGCTTCTCCCATGTCGGGAGTGCATGGGTTTCGCAGCTCAGCGAGTTTTGGATATTGGTCAGCCGGTATTATACATGCGGGGCAGGCTCCTTTCGAAGGGATGTATGAATGAACACGTCCCTGGTATCCTATTATACCTGCGTCTATCATCGGAATCTCGTATTTGACGGCTATTGAGGCGAGGTAGATTCTAGAGGGGAGATTATCTAGGCAGCTTAGGAGTAGGTCTGAGTCCAGGAACAGGCTTCTCGGGAGTTCCTCTAAGCGTTTCTCTAGTGCCTTAACCGTGGTGTAGGGGTATTTCCTCATAAGTTTGTCTGCGAGTACGGCGGCTTTAGGCTTCCCTAGATCCTCTATATCGTAGGGCGCCATCCTGCTGAGGTTCGATAATTCTATTAGGTCGTAGTCCACTATTGTGAGTTCACCTACGCCTAGCATGGCTAGGTTTTCAGCTACCTCACATCCTAAGGCGCCAGCCCCAGCTATGAAGATCGAGGAACCCCTAAGGGCTTTCTGGGCTTTCAAACCCCATAGTATGAGGTTTCGAGCCCAATAATAATCGACTATTATCTTTAGTTGTATGTCTTTTTTAACCTCTATTCCTTCATCTTCACCCAATAGGCTTCCGTCGAGCATTAACCTGGTTAGATAGGGTTCTAAGCCCATCCTTCTGCAAATGGTTTCTTTTAGCTCCTTTACCGTTACCCTATTAGGAGCCTCGAACTCCATCTCCCTAAAGGATGGTATTATAGCCTTAACCTTCATCAGGAAGCCTTATCCTAAATATTTAATTTAAAATTAACCTTTCTCATATACATTATTTATTGTCATGTTTGTTATTTGATTATCTTAAATCTCATTACGTCGCTTGACTGGATTGGGGGTGGGCAAGTCTCACTATACGGTACCGGCACTATGTTGAATCGTAGCTCTTCTCCGGTTTTCCTCTCTTCTTTCCTGTATTGTGGGAAGCCGTACTTCCTGCATGTCTTAGCGGCTTCGAGACACTTAGGATGGTCGAATACGTTGTCGGGGTTTGGGTCGGCTAGGAGATAGTAAAGGGCGTTTATAACCGATACTAGCTTTAAGTCAGGCCTCCAGTTCTCTCCCAAGATGGATACGCATACTGCTCCAGGTATGTTAGGAACTATGTTGGGATGGTCTATCTCTGTTAGCCAGGTTGCTATTGGAGGCTTTAATGGATAGTCTTCCGGGAGGTTTATCCTGAACCGGTGCCATTCCACGTATTCCGTGAAGGGCCAGACTTTCTTATCGGCTAACTCTTTAACTTTGCCTTGTTCGCAGCGTAGCATCCCCTCGTATATGGTTGGAGGGTCGTCTAGAGCCGTAACTGTTGGGAACTGATGGTTGATGAACTTCTTCTCTTTGTAGAGTAAGGTTAAATCCATGGAGCGGCGCCGCCCACGATGTTATAGGGCATCAGGGCCAGCTGAGCGTTTTCAGGTATACCTGCCTGTCCGACGGTGGTGTTGTCGTCTAGGACTGTTCCAGCATACATTAGAGCCACTGTGGAGGCATCTACGCCGAAGGAGTTGCATACTTGATGCTTTATCTCGCCTATCGTATGGTCTGGGATGACATCTATTTCGGCTAGTCCCGTCTGGGGTCCTATTGGAGCCTGAACGAACAACCTCATCTATTATTCCCCTCCCTTTTTTATTTCTCCTCTTAAATCGCATCTCTAATTATATTATGGTTTTATTATTTTTAGTTAAATACTTATCCATGTATTCATGTTTGTTTTATCTCTATTTGATAGTCAGGGTTATTCTGGACTCGGTCTTTATCCCTCCCCCTTCCACTGAAAGTATCAGGGGATATGTGCCCGCCTCCACTTTCGTATCCGTGGATATTTCTAGGAGGAACTCGGTTTCGGTGCCAATGGCTATCTTACTGTCTGGGAGGGTTATCTTCCATCCAGCGTATTCTCCGGGTAGGCCCTCTAATTTGAAGGTTATCTCCCTTTGGAAGTCGAACGACGGGGATACTTTGATCTTATATGTGGCTGTTTCTCCCTTCTTTATCGTCGTGGATGAGGGGGAGACCGATATTTCAAAGTTGGGGACTATTATCTTAATTTTCTGGTAGTGCTCCGCTGTGCCGCTTCTTCCTGTAATTTTTAATTCGAAGACTCCCCTGAAGGTTCCTGGAGCCGCCCTCGCTGATACCGTTAGCTGGGCTGATACTGTGCCTCCCTTGGCTGGAGTCAGGGTGTTAGGGCTGATGGAGGCTTCAACTCCGTAGGGTGTATCGGATAGACTTAGGGTTACTTTGGATGAGAATCCTCCTAGAGACTTTACGGTGATGTTGGTTTTGGATGAGCTTCCAATGTATACGTGGATTGGGTCTGTCGGGGCTTCCAGGGTGAAGTCGGCTACTTCGATCGTGTAGATGGGGGTGCTCGTTGAATGTCCAGCTTTATCTGTGGCTGTTATGAAGTAGTCTATGTCACCGGCTACTTCTCCACTTGATATCGTATATGCGTATTCGTCTCCTCCAGCTGCTATCAGGAGCATTAGGGCGGTCTTCCATGGATGTTCTATGCTTGAGGTGGGGGTTGTCTGGGTTTCTACGCGTTCGGACCATTCGTAGTTTACGGTTACGTTGGTTATTCCGTCTGTTCCTCCTGTAACTTTAGCTTTTAGGGTTACGGCTTCTCCTACCACTCCCTTTGTTACGGGGGTATGCTCTATTACGGGTAGGGATACTTGGGTGGTGGGGACGATCCATCCCTGGGATGATATGTATATGAGGACTCCTGAGATTAGGGCTCCGAATAGGAGTATGGCGGCTACTATGGCGTATAGTTGTCGTTTTGTGAGTTGGGGGGGCATGGGCTGTGGGAGGGGTTGCCGCGTAGGCTCTTCCGAGGAATGATCTTTCACGGTCAATTCTGTTCTCCCTCCTTTAATGTCTTAGAGGGGATTTCTACTTTATATCCCTAGACTTGTTAAAAAGCATCTTATCTATAATCTTAATTCCCCTTTATTTTATTAGCCTTCTTGATTGTATGGTTTTATTCTATGAGTTAGATGGTATAGGCTAGGGTTGAATGGTTAAATTAAAAAAGTGGAGGTTTACAGGTTTCTCTTTCATCTGCCGAGCATTCCGAGGATTCCGCCGACTATGCCGAGTACGAAGCCTGCTATGAAGCCTCCTCCTAGGATGAGGCTTATGACTGCTGCTGGGAAGACTACTACGCTGCCGATGGTTCCGTAGCCCATTATCATCAGGACTGCGCCGAGGCAT
>JAWBPF010000122.1:0-4673 GCA_038825355.1 Bathyarchaeia archaeon | reverse complement strand
TGTGGTTACGCTTCCCATGGCGAACCATTTAGGTGTTGGAGCCGTAACCGACATCTGATTATATATATAGGTGCTTAATGTACCTATCCCGCCTACTACGAAGGCTGCCCTTAAAAGCTCGCTGAAGGAGAGCGTGTATGCGAAGAAGAAGACAGATATAGCCTCCGTCCTTATAAGTGGGAACGTTATCTTCCTGAAGACGTTCCAGGCACTGGCTCCAAGGGTTCTCGCAGCGTTTTCATATTCAACCATCATAGGATCGAACCGGGCCATGGTTATTATGAGCCCGAAAGGCAACGTATACACTATATGTAAGGGGAGCACTGTCCAGAGGGAATATTCCTTTATTCCAATAGCCTTGTAGAATAGGTTCGCCCCCAACCCTAGTATTACAGCGGGTATCACGAAGCCCATGAGTAGCAGATAGAATATTAGGTCGCGGCCAGCGAATCTATGTCTGAATGCGAGCGCCGCCGAGAGGACCAGCGGCATAACTATCGCCCCATTAACCACACCTAATAGAATGGAGTCTCTTGCAACCCTAGCTATGTAGGGGTCGTGGAATATCCCGCTTGCGAAGCCGCTTGTACCTATCTTGCCGGGCTCTCCGAAATACCAGTAGAGGTCGAACTTCTCAATCGGAAAGGAGATCTTCGCACCAGCCTTGAACGATAATATCACCACTAGTATTAGGGGAAGATAGAATATGAATACGATAAGGGCTGTGTAAGCTGTAAGTACGGCTTTAGCCTTATCCTTCAAAGTTTATCACCTCACTCATAGAATACCTGTTTAATATTAGCTATTTTAAGCAAGATGTAAAGTAACGCCACCGTGATGGCTAACATTATTACTGAATAAGTTGCCGCCAGTGGCCATCTAAAGGCCCAAGCATAGTTCTGGACTGTGAGGCCTAGCATCTGGAGTCCCCCAGCCCATAGAGCGGGCGTGACGTAGTCTCCTAGAGTTGAGACGAAGACGAATATAACCCCAATTATCACACCCGGCAGCGAGAGCTTAAAGGTTATGTCGTAGAAGGCTTTCCGTGGAGATGCTCCTAAGGTCTTAGCTACATTTAACAGGTCTGGATCGATCTTCATCATCGAGAGGTATATCGGAAATATCATGAAGAGGAGGTTTGTCTGAACCCATATGATTACGAGCGTAAGCCTTGTGAAGAGCAGCTCCTTCAATGGGGCTTTAATGAACCCTAACCCCATGAGGATATAGTTGACCAGGCCCTCCTCCCCTAATATTGAGAGCCATGAGATGCTTCTGATGCTCCAGTCGACCCAGTATGGGACTAGGAGGCCGAATAGGACCATGCTCTGGACTGTGGGGTTCTCAACCTTGAAGGCTAATAGGTAAGCGATGGGATAGGCTATCCCAAGGGCTACAAGGGCTGAGAGCAGGGACATCCCGAAGGTGTCCCTCATAATTTTATATATCAATGGGCGGCCTAGAACTTCCACAAAATTTTTTATGGAAACCTGTGAGGGATTGAAGACTGTAGTCTCGCCTGTATTGAAGGATAAGAGCAGCATTATTATAGTGGGGGCTAAAAGGAACAATATGAAGAAGATCAGCGGGGGCAGTACCAGGATATATTTGGAATACTTGGCTATGAACTCCGCTGGGCTTTTGGGCAAACGGTTTTCACCTACCGTAAATCACGTCTTCTATGTTTAGTCCTTCAACCATGCAGGGGCGTTCTAGAATGCTCCCATCAACCGCGTTCCAGCATAGATGATACTCGTTTCCTAAAGTGAGTTTAATGGGTGGAGTACGCACTTTAACTTCTGTTCCATCGCTCACCTTGAAGGAGTACTCCATCGACTCCCCGAAATAGTAGTATCCGGCTAATCTGCCCCTCATCGAGTTATCGTAGATGTCGCTCCTTCCCTCCTCGATCCTTAGGTTTTCAGGTCTGATCCCGTAGGCCACCTCCCTGCCACGGAGATCGCTCTCCCCAAGATATGTGCCGACCAATTCTCCAACCTCGGTCTTCACAGTGCATTTATCCTTCTCCTGGGCGGTTACCTCTCCATGGAACAGGTTTATATCTCCGACAAACCTAGCTGCGAAAACGGTTCTAGGCCTGGTGTAAATCTCCTCAGGTTTACCTATCTGCTCGATGACCCCCGTATTCATAACCATCATGGTCTCAGCCATGCTTAACCCCTGTTCTTGAACGTGGGTTGTGAGTATCCAAGTATTCCCCAGTTCGCTGTGTAACCGTTTGAAATCCTCCATGAGCCTCCTCTGCAATCGATAATCGACGTGGCTTAGCGGCTCGTCGAGCAGTAGAACCGTGGGATTCACCACTATGGCTCTCGCAAGGGAGACCCTCTGCCTCTGCCCTCCGCTCAGCTCGCTAGGCCACCTCTTCTCGAAGCCCTCTAAACCCACAAGCTTTAAAGCCTCACCGACCTCCTTCTTTATCTCCGACTCATCCTTACCATGCATCCTTAAACCAAATGCAACGTTATCGTAAACCCGCATATGTGGGAATAAAGCGTAGGTTTCAGGCATCAAAGCAATCTCCCTCTTATAAGCTGGGACGTTCTTAACGCTCCTCCCACCTATAGATATGTCCCCGGCATCCCAGTCGAGTATCCCAGCTATGCACTTCAGCAGCGTGCTCTTGCCGCATCCGCTTGGACCTATTATGACGAAGAAGTCTCCCTGCTCCACATCGAAGGATACCTTGTTGAGGGCTAGGACCTCCTTGCCATACCATTTAATAAGATCCTCCACTAAAAGGGCTTTACCCAACGCCTCCACTTCTCCTACCTTTAATATGACCTTATTTATAGAAAACTATAAATAGTTTACGGATAAAAATATACACTCACACCTTAAAAATAGGTGAAAAGGAATATGTCCGAGGAGAAGAAGATTTCTAGACGTAGATACGTGGCTTACGCAGGAGCAGGTGTCGTTATAGTCGCAGCCGCGGCAGCCGGAGGATACTACGCAACCAGGAAGCCGGCGCCCGCTCCTAAACCTACAGAGCTCCCCGCGCCTAAAGAGTACCTCGAAAAGTTCCCCAACTGGGAGTACTACTATTCACCTGAAACTAAAACGGATAAGCTAAGATACCTAGGCGGGGCTTGGATGATGTATCCGGAATGTGCAGAGTTCTGGGAGAAGGTTCATAAGCAGTCTGTTGAAGCAAGCTACCTGGACCTATTCATCATGGCTCAGAGGATAGTGGCTACGGAGGGTTATGGATGGGACGTAGCCGGGACGGCTAGGTTTCCACCCATAAAGAGGGCAGGTATAATCCAGCCGATCCCCGTAGATAAGCTTCCACGCTGGGATGAGTCGAAGGTAGTGGATATATTTATTCATCCAGAGAAATATCTAGCCCCAACCCAGGTTGAAAGGTTCAAGTTTAACCTCTGGTTCTCTGAGGAGGACTATGAAACCCATAAAAACCTTGCCATAGTCTCCAATAACTGGAACTTTGACTCGATCTCCTATCTTCCGGAGAAGCTCCCCTACGAGGAGCATGGAGGCGAGAAGACCTCATTCTCATACTCGGAGCTTTGGAATCCGGAGTGGAAGGGGAGAGCCATGATGCAGGATGAGTCGATGACCGTCTTCGGCGAGACTGCGAACGAGCTGGACGCCACGGGCCAGCTGGCCATTCCGAGCGCGTACACAAACCTGAGTAGGGATGAGGTTGACAAGATCTATAATTTCCTGCTCCCAATAGTTAAAACCGGGCAGGTAAGGACGTTCTGGTTCAAGTACGGGGATGCGGTTAACCTTCTTTCAACCAGAGAGATCTGGATTGGAAGCACATGGCAGCCCATATGCCTCGACTCCAGGAGGGCGGGTACACCCACCTACTATGCCAGGCTGGTGAATGGACCGTTCTTCTGGTTCAACGGAGACATAATCTCCAAGCATACGCCGATACTAGACGATGTCTTAAAGTTTATAAACTTCAGGATCGACGTATGGTGGACGGCCTTCATCACTAGGAACGGCTACGGAACCATGTCGAGCAACTACGAGGATGTGAGGCAGTATATGGGCAACGAATTCTACGACTGGGTCAACAGGGGTAAGGCCACCTACCTGCCGATAGACGAGATAATAAAGGAGTGGTGCTTCCCAGACAACCCTGAACTCTGGAATCTACCTGAGAGACTCCTACATGCATTATTCCTCCCAGATAAGTACTTCCCGCCCGGCGAGAAGCCTAGGGAGGGCACACCTCATTCAAGAGGAAACCTGAGGGACCTGGGATCGATCGAGGATAAGCATAAGATAACTAGGTACTTCATATCCCCAGACCTACCGGACGACCTAGACTATTACACAGAAAAGTACGACGACCTAAAGGCTCAACTCCCAGTATAAGCAACGAATATACAACCTCTTCATTTTTTATTTTGTTTTATTTCTTTCTTCCGATTAGTCACTTAACGGAGACGCCTAGTATTCCTCCGATCCCGGCTATGATTACCCCTATTAACATCAAATTAACGGGTGTACTCAGGTTAAGCCATAGCGCATGGTTGGCTAGATAGATTATAAGCCTAGGCTTCCCCATAGGATCCATTAACATCACCATTAAGGCTATTGTTTCAATAAAACATGCGATGGTGGAGCCCGCCACGCCTACGCCGAATCCCCGACCTCTAGTCTCATTGGATCTT
>JAWBPF010000121.1:0-4774 GCA_038825355.1 Bathyarchaeia archaeon | reverse complement strand
AAGGAGGAATTATACGATCGCGGGTTCGTGGAGAGATTCGTAGTGGGCTTCAGGGAGTACTCCAATTATATTCTAGGGTTCGAGGATGGCCAGCCTAAGACGGCTGAATGGGCCTCAACGATCACGGGAGTACCTGCACCCATCATAGTCGAATTGGCGAGGAGCTATGCTAGGGAGAAGCCGGCCGCCCTGATGCCTGGATGGGGCCCCCAGAGGACGGCCTACGGCGAACAGTTCATAAGGGCCACCTCAGCCCTCGCCTCGATAACAGGTAACATAGGAATATCAGGGGGAAACCCCGCCGGGGCTGGAGTGGGCCAGGGCCCCACGAGGAGCGACGTTTCGTTGCCGACGGGGAATAACCCTGTCGGATTTAAGGTGCCCGTATATCAATGGATAGAGCTGATCCTTAAGGGGGTTAAAGGTGGGTTTCCAGCGGATGTAAAAGCCTTATACGCTGTGGGGAGCAACTACCTGAACCAGCAGGGGAACTCTAATAAGGCAGCTCAAAGCCTCAAGAAGCTGGATCTGATAATAGTTCATGAACACTTCCTCACATCGACCGCCCGATACGCTGACATAGTGTTTCCAGCCGCCATGTATCCTGAACGCAACGATATATTATTGCCCTGGTCTGGCCAGGGATGCTATGTAATATACCAGTCGAAGATCGTGGATCCGACGCCTGAAGCCAGGACGGACCTTGAAATCTTTACCGGACTCGCTGATAGGCTCGGGTTCGCGGAAGAGTATAACCCCTATACGGAGGATGAGTGGCTCCGATGGTTCGCCGAGAAACTGGGAATAAGAGACTATGACGAGTTCAAGAGGGAGGGCATTTATAAGTTGTCGGAGAGGGAGAAGGTACCGTTTAGAAGGCAGATCATGTTTGGGGAGCCCTTCCCAACCCCGAGCGGGAAGATAGAGTTATACTCTAAAAGGCTAGCTGAATTAAATGATCCTGAGACTCCTCCAATCCCTAAATACTTGCCCTCCTGGGAAGGCGTAGGGGATCCCTTAAGGGATAAGTATCCGCTGCAGCTCTTAACGCCTAAGAACATCCAGAGGATACACTCTAGCATTCCAGATGCCTCCATAACAGAGAAGGGATATAACAGGCTATGGATAAACCCACGAGACGCCGGAGATAGAGGGGTCTCCCCAGGAGACGTGGTGAAGGTGTTCAACGATAGGGGTGTAGTAATAGCTGAAGCCTATGTAACCGACGATATAATCTCGGGTGTAGTTTCACTTGAAGAAGGCGCATGGTACAACCCCGATGAGGCCGGGATAGATAGAGGAGGCTGCCCAAACACTTTAACCTCGGATAAGCCTACACCCCTGGCGAAGGCGGCTACAACCCATACGACGCTAGTCCAGGTAATCCAGCACCGCACCTCTTAAATAATCCAAATAAAACTCTTAGATTAATAAGGATGCGGGGGTACCCGAGACCTGGAAGGGCGGGAATCAGGCCAAAGGGGCAGGACCACATAACGTGTGGGGCTAAACTTAAGATCCCAAAATAGAGGGAGAAGGCATCCTGTGGCGTAGGCCTTCGTGGGTTCGAATCCCACCCCCCGCACCATTTGATGAAACTTTGATGTTGCAACTAGATTAATATGGCTTCTTTAACGTCCTCACAGCGTACCTTTCCCATAATATCATAAGTAATATTATTCATGACTTCTCGTTCATTTATTTAAGAATAGATATTAAGGAGTCTTTTCTCCACATTTTGGACAATACTCGGATCCTTCAAGGATTTTTGAGCCGCACTTGATACAGAATCTAGTGGAGGTCTCTATAGGAGCCCCTCTTGACTTCTTAGACCTCCGTCTCAGGAGCAGTATTGCGGCGGCGATTATCAATGCGATGATTATAATGAATATTATTAATCCACTGAATTGTTCCAGGAGTGAAGGTTTGGGTGGAGGCTCCTCCTCCCCGGCCTCTACGGCGAAGCTTGCCGGAGTGCTCTCGCAGCTGTAGTGTTTATCGTCTCCTGCCCATCTTGCCTTGACCGACCAGAGACCAGGTATATCAGGTTTATAGATGTCCGAGAAGACGCCGGATGCGGGGGTTGTTAAATGCTTGACCATTTCGAATCCATCAGGCCTTACGTAGATAAGCTCGATGGTTGCAGATAGTGCCGGGGAGATTGCTCCGCCCACTGAGACCTGTTCGCCGACTTTAAGGCTGGGAGGACTGACCGAGATAGTAAGGGTGCTCTCCTTCTTGTTCTCAGCCACCTCCAGCGTTACGATGGTGGAATGGGTCTTGCCACCTCCGATCCCAGTGATCGTTAACGAATAGATTCCAGGCTTCAATGATTCATGCGTCGCAACTTTCAGGGAGGATGTAAAAGTTGGAGAGCCCGTTGTTGAACTGAGGGAGTAGGTTGAGCCGCAGCAGATATCCGGAATGCTTAAAGTCACAGGCTGCGGTTCCCCGGAGGAAAGCGTCACATAGACGGTGAAGACTGCTGCCTGCCCCGCCTTTATAGATTGGGCCGTAGGCGTGGCCTCCACGGCGAAGTCGAAGGGCTCCCGGGTTATCCAAGGCCACCTAAGCCAACTCCACCAGTCAAACCAGTACCTCCAACCCCGCCAGCGCCACAAATCCCACCAGTCACGGGTTTTAGTAGCCGTTGTAACGGTCCATTCCCTGGTGGTGTACGTGGTTGTGGTGTAAGTGGTCGTCGCCCCCTCTTCTTCGGGCGGCCTCCCACATGTTTCAACCCCAGTATCCACTATGACTACTGTTAAAATATCGTAAACCTGATATGTATATGGATTCTCGCCGACCGGATATGCGTATACTCTTACTCGATACCGGCCTGGAGGCTTCTCCCAGGGCGAGACCACCCCTATCCTAATTGTGGCCTCGTAGTCCTCCGACATACCTGGGGGGAGATTTGCGCCTGAGATGAGGCTCCCAGGCCCTTTCCAGTCCCCCTCAGATGCCTCATCGATGGCGATGGCTATCGGCCTGTCATGGTAATACATCGTCACCTTCGCAACGAAGTCGGCATAGCATTTCGGAGGGGCTATGACCACAGTGTCGGGTTCCACCGTAATATCCCATGGGGGAGGAACTGGATATGTCACATTTATGGAGACGCCCAAAAGAAGACATAGAAATAGAATATGGATAACTCCTTTCACCTTAATCCTCAATCTTCCCAAGCCAGCTTAGTACGTACATTCAAGTATTCTCCTGTAATATAAAAGATTATTGGTATCTACAGTAGTCATTCATGTACCGGCCGGGGAAGGGCGTCCTCGTATAACGAGGCCATCCTCGTCTCAATTTATCCTTGAAGCCTATTTATCCACTGGAATTTTATCCTCATCGGCTATACTGCATAGTCCCATGCTCACTCGAATAGGGTTACTGTTACTTCTTCCCCTTCCTCTATTACATCCAGGTTTACTGGCAGTATTATGTATCCATCCGCATAGGCCATGCTCGTTATATCTCCTGACTGCTTGAAAACCGGGTATGCTTTCCCATCCATCAACTTCACCGGTAGGAATTGTTCCCTCCCTGAGGCTGAAACGGTCCTCTTAGCCATCTTAGCCTTCGCCCTCCTCCATCTCTTCGGGGGAAGCCTAGCCATCCTACGTATCATAGGAACCAGGAATATGTACGCGTTGCTTAGACATGAGGTAGGGTAGCCCGGCATCCCCAAAACGGGTTTTCCATGGACTAGCCCGAATAAAGTCGGCTTTCCAGGCTTTATTTGGACGCCATGGAATAAGAGATCACCGTACTCCTGGATCACCCTCGCCAGTAGATCTTTCTCTCCAACCGAGCTGCCCCCGGAAAAGATTAAGGCGTCGTAGTCCAGGAATCTTTTAAGGGCTGAGCTCAGCTCCTCATAGGAGTCCGGTACGATGGGGGACCTCAAGGTTATTGCGCCATTCTCCCTTAGGATCGACGATAGAGTGTAGGAGTTTACATCGTATATTTGTCCTTTATCAGGTTTCGAGCCGGGTTCACAGATCTCCGTCCCGGTTGGGATGATGGCCACGCGAGGCTTCTCATATACCTTGATCCCTCTCCTGCCTAGGGCGGCTAATACGCCTATCCTAGCTGGGTTGAGTACTGCGCCGCGTTTCAGGATGGGTTCTCCGGACTTGATGTCCTCCCCTTTCCGGGCTATGTTGGCTCCAGGATGCACCACTCTATATACATAAACTTTGCCTTCATCTTCCTCGGTGTATTCGGCCATGACAACGGCGTCGGCGCCCTTTGGAATAGGGGAGCCGGTGGCTATCCGGATGCAATCACCACTCTTTACCTCAACATCGGTTGACTCCCCAGCATGGAGTACACCTTCAAGCCTCAGGATCCTGGGCTCCATGCTGGATGCCCCATAGGTGTCCTCAGCCCTGACGGCGTAGCCGTCCATGGCTGCCCTGTCGAAGGGGGGCACATCCATATCCGGTATGAGATCCTCGGCTAAGACTCGGTTCGAAGCCTCTTCAACCGGTATCACTTCGGTCCTCTCTATAGGCTTAACCGAGCCTAATAGGATCTTTAAAGCCTCCTTCCTCGATATTAGAAGCCTGAAAGGAGACATTCCATCCATTCTAGGACCAAACCCCCACTCCATCTACCTATCGTATTCCCTGTAATTGGTTGCAGATTAATCTAAGCCTCAAGGGATCTGAACGGAGACTTGACAACGTAATCGACGTCTCTCGGATATTCTAGAGTTTCTTGAGGGCCTTCTTGAGGGCCTCTACGATTACTATGGCGATTAGAG
>JAWBPF010000120.1:0-4790 GCA_038825355.1 Bathyarchaeia archaeon | reverse complement strand
GACCTTGATGTGGATGGGGCGGGCGAGCGGGTAGTAGCGCTTGTGGTCGTCGGCGACGGTGAGCGTGCTGGCTGGGCGTAGGCCGTGGGTGGCGGCCTCGTGCTCGCGCAGGCCGGTGCGGGCGGCGACGAGGTCGAAGACCTTGACGACCTGGGTCGGAGAACCCACCAGGCCGTACCGTGATGGATCCCCGGCGAGGTCCCCGGATCCCCAAATGGTTATCCGGCCCCTCCTAGCCTGAAGCTTAGCCTTTAAGGAGGGGAGGCGGGGCTCGTTTATCCCCTTCGTAACCGTTATGAGGCAGGGTAGAGGCACCTTTATGATCTCGAATCCATCCTCCACCAGCTTCTCAACGATCATATAATCCTCGGTGAGCTCCCTTATCCCGTTCACGTAGGCTACATGGGGAATCCCCAGCTCCTCAGCCAGTTCAGGTCCAACCTGCGCCGTATCCCCATCTGTGGTCTTCATGCCGCATATTATGAGGTCGAAGCCCCCCAGCTTGCGGATGGCCTGCGCTAGAGTATAGGATGTTGCCAGGGTATCTGCGCCGGCGAACATCTTATCCGATAAGAGGACGCCCTCATCGCAGCCTAAAGCCAAGGCATCCCTGACCGCCGACTCAGCCTGAGGAGGCCCCATGCTCACTGCTGTGACGGTTCCTCCATGCCTCTCCTTGATCCTGACGGCCTCCTCAATCGCATGGAGGTCGAAGGGGTTCAGCACCGCTGGAACTCCCTCCCTCTTAAGGGTTCCAGTCTCAGGGTCGATCTCAACCTCCGTGGTCTCCGGAACCTGCTTCACGCATACGACTATACGGAAACCCATCCCGCCTCATCCGCCTAGAAGGAACCTAGTCCTAGGATAAAAGTCTTCATGAAAGACTCCTACCAGAGCCCAGCTCCTGTGGGGGAACTTGAGGCCTAAATCTCAACTGGTAATTTTGTTGGGAGGCAGGGATACGAGGTTACGATCTCCAGCAGGCCTTCAAGGAGGTCCTAGACATCCATGTCTACGACTATCTCGGGAAACGCGGCGACCTTAATCGGAGACTAAGTATGTTTCAGGATTTAGCTTCGTTCACTTAGGCTATTCTTATGGCTATTATCCGTACCTGATCTATGGTGTTCTCAGACCAGTCGGCTATATACTCTATGGCGTCTAGGAGTTGGCTTATCAGTATGGCCTCCCCAGGGTTTATCCTTGAGAAGTCCAGGGTTGGATACTTACCTCTGGCTTCAAGGTATCTTTCATCGACTTCTTCCTCCAATCTTTCAACCATGTCAGCTATCCTCAAGGCTTCGTCGAGGTCTACTCCCAGCCTGTTAACACATCTCTCCACGTTGACGGTGCACTCCCTGACCTTAATCATCATGGCTACGATGAGGTCGGCTAATCCTCCAGGTATCTTATCGAGGGGTGTCCATACGAGTATCCTAGCCGCTTCTCTAGCCCAGTCCGCTATCCAGTCGACTCTACGGATAAGGCGGAGCAGGTCTTCCCTATCGCTGGCTGGGAGAGGGCTCTTAGCGACCTCCAGGGATATCTCATCCCTTAGATGGTCGGCTTCAGCCTCTAACTCCGCAACATGGTTAACCGCTTCCTCAGATGCCCTAACGTCCCCGTTAATCCTGTATTCCACCGCCCTGTGGAGCTCCCCCACCGCTGTCGAGGTAGCGGAGAGGTGTCTCTGGATGAGCTCTATGCTCTTCATGCGACGCCTCCTGTCCAGCCATGAAACCAGCCTCTCACTCAACCCTCGTAGCCTCCATGAGCCCCTCCCGTGGATAGGGGAAGACGTGTATTCTAGCAGGGTTAAACCTTAGGGATACTTCATCTCCCACCTTTAAATATGGTTTAGATTCCACCGTTACCCTCACGGATATTATATCCTCGTTCACCAGCCTAACCTCGTAGCGTATGAAGCTGCCTATAAACCTGATATGCTCGACCCTTCCAGGTATCAGGTTTACGTCCCCCGGGGCAGGGGACTCTAAGGAGATGAACTCGGGCTTAACCGCCAGGGCCACCCTCTCCTCCTCCTGGAATCCCCCGTCGGACGCCTGGAGTATAAGGTCACCCCTTATAGCCACGTATGATCCTTCTCTAGCCTTCTTCATGACGTAGCCCTCGAAGAAGTTGGCTTCTCCTATGAAGTTCGCTACGAAGGGCGTCTTAGGGTTAAAGTAGACCTCCTCAGGCGTGCCAGCCTGTTCTAAACAGCCCCTACGCAGGATGATTATCCTATCCGATAGGGTCATGGCTTCCTCCTGGTCGTGGGTTACATGTATAACCGTGAGCCCTAAATCCTCGGAAAGCCTCCTAAGCTCGTATCTCAGCTCAGCCCTCAGACGGGCGTGGAGGGCTGCTAAGGGTTCATCTAAAAGTAGGAGTTTAGCCCCTGAGGCCAGGGCCCTAGCCAGCGCGGCCCTCTGCTGCATCCCGCCGCTCAATTCATGGGGGTAGCTGCCCTCCCTGCCCGTCAGATGCACCATAGCCAGCATCTCCCTCGCAAGCCTCTTAACGGTCTCCGGGTTCCAACCCTTAACGGTGGGGCCGTAGACGGTGTTCCCCCAGAGGGTCATATGAGGGAACAAGGCGTAGTTCTGGAAGACGAAACCTATCTCCCTATCCTCAGGAGGGACATCATTAACTACTTCACCATCAATATATACGGTTCCCTCGTCAGGCCTCAACAGTCCAGCTATAATCCTTAAGGCCGTCGTCTTGCCGCAGCCGCTTGGACCTATAAGCGAGACATACTCTCCATCTCTAACATGGAAGCTTACATGATCTAAAGCCTTAACGTCGCCGAACCTCTTGGATACATCCACAAGCCTTACCTCAGGCATCCCTTCCACCTAGACGTTAAAATCGACCCGCCCAGTGAACTACGCCTAAACTCATCGGGGATCCCCATCCACCCTTTTATCCCCTACCTCAATATTTAGTTCCCCTTTATCTCGTTATAAATTTGAAGGCTAGCAGCATCGCTAACGATATCATTATCAGGTATGTGGAGGCGAAGAGGGCTGCAGGTATCGCTAGGGATTCAACCATGTTCACCACTAAGGTGGGTATCGTTATGTCTCGGCCCATCACTATGAAAGTCGCCCCAGTCTCCCCGAGGGAATGGGTGAACGATAATATGGAGCCTGCGAGTATCCCCCTTCTAAGGAGGGGGAGGCTTACGGTCTCCAGGACATCGTAGGGCATCGCGCCCATGGTCCTCGCCGCCTCCTCTAGGAGGGTTATCTGGGAACGCTCATAGGCTGCTAATGTAGGTTCAACTATCACCGGGACCGAGAATACAATATGGGTTAAGATGATAAGCCATACCCCAGGCCTTACCAAGTCTAACCCTGAGGGGCCCCAGAGGAGGAGCATGGATAAGCCTAGAGCCGAAGTCGGAACCACCAGGGGTACCTTGAGCAGGGATCTTATAATCTTCCCCAACGGGTTTCGGGCTATCAGATAAGCGAGGGGTATAGCAAGACACGCTGATATATAGGTTGATATGCCCGCCACCGTGAAGGAGGTTAAGGTGGCCCTCGTTATCGCCTTGAAATAGTTTGGTGGGCCAAATAGCTGGTATACGATCCCCCCTTCAGCCTCACCCGTATATGGATCAAAGTTCCAATATGGGATCATCGCGTTGAGCACCGTAAGCACAGGAAGAATTACGCTGAGCCCAACCACAGCCAGGACCGTTATCTCCCTTATGGGTAGAAGCCTCCTCGACGCGAACTTTTCGAACTGAACCAGCCTCCCATGGGTTTTAACATCCATCCTTCTCCGCTTAAATATGGAGGGAGCTGTGGAGCCGCCTACAACGGTCTCCACCGGTACTATTATCCCCCAGGCCATGGCTATCAGGAGGCCACCCAGGAAGGCAGCCTCAGCGAATTTAAACTCGTAGACCCACCTCACCACAGCTATGGATGCCGTGGTGTATACTCCGCTCACCACTATCGTAGCCCCAGTCTCCCCCAGGGATCTTGCGAAAGCTAACACCGAACCGGAGAGTATCCCCGGGGCTATCATGGGTAATAGAACCCTCCTGAAAGTGGTTAAAGGCGGTGCGCCCAGCGTCTTGGAGGCCTCCTCGTACATGGGTTCAACCTCCTCGATCTTAGCCCTCAGCGTCAAAGCCACATAGGGCAGCGTAAGGGCTACATGGACAATCAATATGAGCACGGGAACTTTGAGGAATGGTATATTCAGGGTTATATCCATGAGGCCTCTGCCTAAGCCTAGTAATCCCCCTAAGCCCGCGATAGTGGTCCACGTCATCAGGGTTGCGAATCCGAAGGCTGAAGTAGGCAACACTAGAGGGAACGTAACTATATTCTCAAGGAAAGTCTTTCCCGGGAACCTCTTCTTAGCCAGAATATAGGCTAAGGATATCCCGAAGACGAGATCCAAGGCTACGGATAGGCTTGAGACCCTGAGGGAGAGGAGGAGGGCCCTCCTTATCTGGATCCAGTTCTCCAGACCCACTATCTCATTCACAAATATCTCAGAGTATATCCCAGGAAGGTGCGTAAATACATATGATACTAGATATATCGCTGGAAGAATTATTAGAACCGTGAAGGCGATCAGCGACGAGGAGACCGCTAACCAAGCCGTGACCCTACGCATAGCCGGCGAGGATGCAGCCGTCTCCGGCTTCAATCTCAGCCACCAACCTAGACCTACATGCACGATTCAAATTTTATTTTATTAGTTTAGATGCCAGGGTTTCGAGCCTTAACCCATGCCTCCAATATTGCTTCTACGACTTCGCC
>JAWBPF010000119.1:0-4875 GCA_038825355.1 Bathyarchaeia archaeon | reverse complement strand
CTGGAGCTGGCAGATCTGAAAGGATTAAAACTTGAAAGCATAGGGAGGCATGGAGGGGGATCCCTGATAGGGAAGCTCAGGGAGAGCTGCCTTAGGGCTTCGAGGCTCGCTGGGAGGGTCTACGATGAGAGAGTTGACTTAGCGGTGTCGTTCTCCTCCGTGGAGGCTGCTAGGGTGGCCTTCGGCCTCTCAATCCCCCATATATGTATAAGCGATTCCCCCCATTCCAGGGCTGTCTCAAGGCTTACGGTTCCGCTTTCCTCCATGCTCTATACGCCATGGATAATCCCTAAGGAGGCCTGGACCAGCTACGGCATCGATGGGGATCACATATTCCATTATAGGGCCTTGGATCCAGCTGTATGGCTTAGAGGGTTCAAGCCGGATCCCTCGGTCCTCGATGAACTGGATCTCTCCGGGAGGCCCATAATAGTATTCAGGCCTGAAGAAGAGGAGGCCTCATACATGATCTCGAGTGAAAGGTCTCCTATACCAGCGGTTCTAAGGGGGCTCTTAGAGATCGGCTTGCCGGTGGATCTCGTGGTGCTCCCCAGGTACAGGGAGCAGCGCCTCCGATACGGTAGAGGTTTTAAAGGCAGGGTTAAGGTTCCAGTGAAGGCCGTGGATGGGGCTAGCCTGCTGAGCTATGCGGCGGCCTTCATAGGGGCGGGTGGCACCATGACCTGTGAGGCGGCCCTGCTAGGGGTTCCAACAATCTCATGTTACCCCTTGGAGCCGACCATCGTGGAACGCTTCCTCATAGATGAGGGCCTCGTCATGAGATCCACGGATCCCAAGGGGATAATAGAGTTCATCATGGAAGCCTTGAAGAGTGAAGGCTTAGCCTCCTCCTCTAAGGAGAAGGCCCATCTCCTGCTAGATTCGATGGAGGATCCGGTGGAGGCTCTAGGCAGGGCTATCGAGGATTACGCCGCCTAGAGAAGACTTCAAAATATTTCTCAGCCGCCTTCTTCCATGTCCAGAGCCAGGCCAGGAATATCGCCGCCCCCACTACGACACGGTATACCCCGAGCACAGCCGTATACTGGGGACCATGGATCCAAGGGGGATCCTTGAGGAGCATCGATGCAGCATAGCTTGCCAGGAGCATCAGGCCCCACATGGAGACTAGGAGCAATCCCAAGGGGATGAGCCTCCTCATCTCCTTCATCTCACCCCTGGAATTATCAGGAGGGTCAATACAGCTAGGATCGAGGATAGGAGCGTTAAGGCGGTCATAGCCTTTATGAGCTGCCTCTCGTCTAGGGGGCCGTGGACCAGTATGATCCTGGCGAGGGTTAAAGGGGCCCCCTTATCCATGGATGCGTCGAGCCTATAGTCTTCGAGTATCCTTATAGGCCGTGAGGCTACCTCCCTCCTCTCGTATAGGCGGCCTATAGAGGAGAGGCTGTAGAAGGCATTCATGATATGGGGCATTAAAGCCACTATCATGAATATCTCGAGCCTGCCTATGATGGCGAGGCCTCCAAGCATGGCGCCTACGAAGAGGCTTCCAGAGTCCCCCGCGAAGGCTCTGGCTGGATACCGGTTATATATGTAGAAGGCTGCAAGGGCTCCTGTAAGGGCTGCAGACGCATAGGCTATGCTCCACCTACCCATTATTATGAGGGCTAAAGTCGTGGAGCCAGCAATTATACCGCAGGTTCCAGGCATGACCCCGTTGAATACGTCCATCATGTTGACGGCGTTGGCTGAGACGGCTACTCCTAATAGGATGAGCAGTGGATAGACTATTGTAAGCCTGGTCGCCCCTACGAACGGGATCATCGGCCTAGGCGTATAAACGTTTAGGAGGAGTATGGGCAATCCAGCTAATCCGGTGAGTATGGGCTTCACTTTGGGTTTCAAGGGTTTCAAGTCGTCCCGTAGCCCTATGAGGCCCGCCGCCAAGCCTAGGATCGCTAAAGCTGCATACTCCTTTAGAGGGCCTTCCCGTCCATATAGAAATGCTGCGAGGATTAAAGGGGGTATCGCAGCGCATATGATGGCTAATCCACATGCCTCAGGTATATCTGGGCGATGGGGCTTATGCACGTCTACGCCTATGATTCCCTTCTTCTTGTTGGCTGAGGCGGTGGGCGGCACAATGAAGAAGCCTATGAGGAAGGAGAGGATGGCTGCTGAGATTATAAGTGTGAGGGTTATCTCCATGCTATGAGCCGCCTAGCCGCTTCACCAATCGCAGGGTTTCATCCCTGTACTCGTCTATGAGGCTCTGAGCCTTATCCATGGTTGAGGCTTCAGCGAATAATCTTATTATGGGCTCGGTGCCGCTGGGCCTGATCAGGATCCAGCTTCCATCATCGAACCAGGCCTTGACCCCGTCCATGGTCTCAAGCCTTGAAGCCTCCATGGTGGACGTTATCTCCCCTAATACGGTGTCCTTAACCTCGTCTGGACATGGGATCTTCGACTTAACCGTATAATATTTTGGGAGCTCCCCTATCAGTTGGGAGAGGCTTCTACCGGTCTCGGCTATGATCTCGGCTATGAGGAGGGCTGCCATGGCTCCATCCCTCACGGGGAGGTGAGGCGCATAGAATATTCCACCGTTCTCCTCCCCTCCAAGCTTCGCGTCAAGCTCCAGCATCTTCCATGAGACCACGGTGCTTCCAACCCTGGTCCAGACTATTCTACCGCCATATTTCTCAGCTATGTCCTCCACGATCTTCCCTGAGCTTACAGGCGTTACTATGGTTTCACCGGGGTTACGGGTTAGGAACGCCTGCTCCACTAGGGCGAAGCTCCTATCTCCCCAGTGGGCTTCCCCCTTCTCGTCGACGAATATGGCGCGGTCTCCGTCTCCATCGTGGGCTACGCCGAAGTCCGCCTTAAAAGCCTTGACGGCGGCGCATAATCCCTGGAGGTTCTCCAGTAGGGGTTCAGGGTCTCTCCCCGGAAATGTTCCGTCGATGTTCCCGTTCACGGTGTAGACGGTGCATCCTATCCTCCGGAGGGCGTATGGGGTCGTCAGGGATCCTACCCCGTTTGCGGGGTCCACAACCACTTTAAGCTTGGAATCCCCTAAGGCCTCCAGGTTTACATGCCTCTCCAGGGCTGCGACGTAATCCTCGACGAATCCGTTTAACTCTATCCTGGCTCCGAGGTCCCGCCAGCTCCCCATCCTCCAATCGGCTTTAAAGTAGATCTCCTCTATCCTGGCCTCTTCTTCCCTAGGGATCTCTACGCCGCTTCCACCCATCACTTTTAAACCATTATATTGCGGGGGATTATGGCTTGCAGTAATCATGACTCCCCCGTCTAATCCTAGGGTTTTAGTTGCGTACTGGGCCATAGGGGTTGTGGATAACCCTATATCGTAGACGGTGCATCCCGCATCCATTAAGCCGGCAGCCACGACCTGGCTTATGATCGGGCTGCTCAGCCTACCATCCCTAGCGAGGAGGATACTCCCCCCTGAATAGAAGGAGCCGATGGAGGCTGCGATCCTAAAAGCCGTCTCCGCCGTCAACTCCCTATTATAGATGCCTCTGATCCCATTCGTGCCGAATAGTCTCTCAGCCAAGTCTCTCACCCAGCCAGCCCACATCCCCCTTAAATACATGGTTAGTCTTAAACCGGTTTGCCTGCATTAATTTAATTGTTTTTCATATCTCCAGATGGGTTACATGACGTTTCTAGGCTTAAGTATGTCTGTGCTAACCTCCTTGTATGGACAGACGGATGTACCAGCTGCGATCCGGACCCCATCCTTAACCGATACTCCCTCTCCCAGCACAGTTCCATCCATGAGCTTCGCTTTAATCCCGATTATGACTCCGTCTCCTAATACGCAGCCGTCTACCATGGTTTGATCGCCTATCTGGCAGCCGTCGAAGAGTATCGAGTTCGATATCCTTGATCCTCTACCTATTCTACATCTCGCCCCTATGATGGTGTAGGGTCCCAGGGATACCCCGTCCTCGATGTGGGCTCCTCCACATATCTTTACAGGCGGCTTAATCTTCACCCTACCCTCCATCGATGCCCCCTCGTCTATGGATACCTTATCCCCGGGGAGATCATTCAGGAATCCTCTATTCACTTTTATGAAGTCCTCTACTTCGCCTATGTCGCTCCAGTAGCCCTTATAGTTGAAGGAGCGGAGTCTACCCTCCCCGGCCAATACCGGGAACACCTCCTTCTCAGTCGAGACCTTCCTGCCTGAAGGTATATATTTGAAGATCTCCTTTGAGAGGGCGTAGAAGCCGGCGTTTATGAACCTGCTGTCGACGGTTCCAGGCTTGGGCTTCTCCACGAAGCCTCTCACCCATCCCTCTCGATCCACAAGGGCTACGCCGAACCTGCTGGTGTCCTCCACCTCACGGAGGGCTATGGTGGCGACAGCACCATCCTTCTCATGGACTTTCAAGACGCCACCCATGTCTTCATCGAATACTACGTCTCCGTTCATGGCTAGGAAGACGTCTTCGCCTCGTAGGATCCCCATGGCTTTCCTGATGGGCCCCCCCGTCCCGAGGGGGGTCTTCTCAACCATGTATCGGATGCGTACTCCATGGTGGCTTCTACCCATCTCCCCGATTATGATGTCTGCTAGATAGTTTAAGGCCAAGACCACCTCCGAGACGCCCAAATCCGCTAGGACTTCGATGCTCCGCTTCAGGATGGGCTTACCTAGGATAGGGAATAGGAGCTTCGGCTTCCTACAGCTGAGGGGCCTAAGCCGGGTCCCATAGCCGCCAGCTAAGATCAAAGCCTTCAAGGAATGCTTCCTCCAACCAGGTCCAAGGGGATCGCCGTGAGGCACGTGAACTAGAGCCTTTAATTAAGCCGCCTCTACTCCAGAATATTTTATTTAATTCGGATTTATAAAAATAGGGTAATGGTTAAGAG
>JAWBPF010000118.1:0-4893 GCA_038825355.1 Bathyarchaeia archaeon | reverse complement strand
AGTCGACCACTTTCCCCTTCTTTACTTCGATTCCCGCCTCATTCTTCAGTAAAGGCGCATACCACTCCAAGATCCGACCGTTATAAGTGTCCTCGAGCATACGCAGCGTAACGCCACTAACTTTTTCATGGATCCATGGGTTCCTCTCTCCCGGAGGTAAAAGAGGGATCTTCGGTAAAGCTGCAACAGGGCCTGTAGCGGCCTCCGTCTTCGTGACCGTTACGGTTTGAGTAACCCCTGGACCTGCTGGACCTACTGCGGGCCTCCTCGTACCTGCATATGTGAGGGCACCACCCACTGCAGCAGCCACTATAGCTGTCCCAGCATATTTCACGTAAGAACGCCTATCAGTTTTCTCAGACATTTCCATCATCTCCGCTAGTGCAATTTAATACAAAATATTATGAATATAAGCTTTTGCAATTTATTAATGCCTACATACGAATTCGATGTTGAATCATTGAGCCAAAGGCATATATCTTAATTTAATAAAACTTGATCTTTAATTAGATATTTTTTCTTAATTATACTGTTTCATAATTAAAAGATAGCCGCAATTAAGCCAATTCATGACTTATAGCTGGAGTTGGACAACACTTTTAAGGATGGGGCATCAAGTCTCGCACCGAACAATTTTATCTTTCAATTATTTATGAGCCTTATCTCTGATAATAAGAGCGCCTTCTTACTTTGAATTTTACTTTCCTGTCATATAGGCGGATTCATGAAGAACAAATAGATCCCCTATATCTTTATCACTTTACCTCCTTCTTTCTCTACAACCTCAGCTTGTCTGTCGTCTGAGGAGACCAGCTCCACGTTTCCATTTCTCGCATGCTAGATGAAGAGTGAATCGTAGACCGTTATTTTATGCTTTACAGCGGTGCTTCTCAGAGATTAAATAGCTGTCTTGTCGGTGGATCTTGATTGCACCACCTCCAGTAAGGTTCCTCATGATCTCCTCTGCATCTTAGATTTCAGCTTCCTGACTTGGCACTTTCCTCCCATAGAGGGTTTGCGACCTCCTGAGTCGAGAGTTCTAGGGTTACTACGCCGTCTAAGAGGGCCTCCTACACTTTCTTCCATCCCTACTCCCCTGAAAAGAATTTCACTAGTGATGAGGAATCAATGACCCTGTCGATCTATACGCATACTCATACGTGAGAAGCCCACCCCTGGGCTTTACCCTGGATAGGGTCATGTTCCACTTCTCGATCTGTCTCTTAGCCCTTAACTTCCAAGCCAGCTCCTCTAGCCTTTTCCTGATCTCTTCATTTGGGTTTATCTCAACCTTTTCAAGTTCCTCCTTTACTTCCCTTCTGATCCTAACGCTGATTACCCTAGACATCTCCGTATACAGAAATGTAAACTAAGACGCCTGTATATGAGCGTTCCTAGCCAATCCCAAGGCCATGAAAGCTTCTCCATATAGGATTCAATCATCTATACAGGTGGGATTGTTCCTAGACAAAGGCATTAAGCCGCCCGACCTGAAAGTGAAAAATGGTTAGCCTTGCCTTGGAAATAACCAAAACTGAAAAGGATGAACTTAGATGACGACCCCTCCTCAAGGAGGCCTGGAGGTTAATGCCCTCTTTAAAAGTTTTAGGATGCAAAACAAATCCAACTGAAACCATTGCAGACAGCGAAACGTGGGCTTATAAGATGATTCAGCCCGCAAAACCAGATATATACCCGTAGCCGGGCTTCCATATGGGGATAGTCTTACCCGCAAAGGTGACTCAAGGGTTCCACGCAATTCATTTCATCACCTCCTTATAGGTTGGGCATGGTTTCACGTTCTCGTATATTTTTTCATGGCTTGTACCAGTTGGGGGTTCACGCCGGCCAGGTTTAGAAGATCTCCGTTGGATAATATGGATTCTACGGGGAGTCCTCCGTGGAGGAGGCCGTCGTAGAGGATGTAGATTCGATCCATCGTTTCAGCTATGAACTCTATGTCATGGGATGCTACCAGGACGGCTTTATCCTTATTCTTGGCCTCCGCTAGGATACGCTTAATCTCCATTATATTCGTATAGCTTAGGTTTGCGGTGGGCTCGTCGAGGAGTAGGAGTTCAGGATCGTAGGCTAGTATCGAGGCTATTGTTACCATGCGTTTCTCGCCCATGCTCAGCTTGTATGGAGGCCTGCTCAGAAGGCTTCTAAGGTTGAGTCTATCCGCCACTTCTAGGACTCTCTCCTTAACCTCCTCTGGACTTAAGATTTGGCGGGGTGCAAACGCTATCTCCTCGTAGACCGTCGGGTTGAAAAGCTGGTCGTCTGGATCCTGGAATACTAGGCCTATCCTCCTACGGGCTTGGGGGAGCTGATCCTTCAAGACATTCCCATCTAATAGGATGTGGCCCTTTTCAGGATCTAGGAGGCCCGCTGCAACCATTAGGAGCGTGGTCTTACCGCATCCATTCTGCCCCATCACGGCTACGCTTTCACCCCTATCCAGGGAGAGGTTTACCCCCCTCAGAACCTTTAACTCCTCCGAGTAACTGAAATGCACATCGGTTAGGATCAGCATTTCAAAGCCCCGTTGGAAACCCTAATTTTAATGTCAGAATCAGGAGGGCGGCTGAGAGTAGGAGTAGATCGGAAACTCTAACCTTTTTTTGGATTACCTGTGATTTCCTATCTTCGCTGAGGTATCTGGCTTTGATGGCCTTCTCAAGCCTCCAGGCATGCTCGTATCCCCTGAGGATTACTTCGCCTACTACTGTACACGTCAGCCTCCATATATCTCTTGGTTTAGGCCTCGCTACTAGGCGGGCCTCCCTGGCGGAGAGCATATTCAACGTCTTCCTAAGGAATAATGGAATATTAATAATGAAGATGTTCAACAGGAATATTACGTCTCTGGGGGTCTTCAACCGTTCTAGTCCGTCGATTATCCCTCTCCAGCCTATCATCGAGGTGACAGCTGTGAATATAGCTGTAGCCGCTGAAACCCTGGCTACGAAAGTCATCATCCTATTCAAGCCTTCAATGCTGATGTTGAGGACGGTGGATCCTAGAGCCACCTCAGCTACGGGTTCTCCAGCCTCTATGAAGGGGAGCGGCGCAGCTATTATGATCGCCCAAAGTATGGTGAATAATTGAAGGCGGATCCACGATATCCTATTGGAGCCGGTGGATAAGACGAGGAATAGGCTTAACGAGAATACTATGAGTGGAAGTTTAAGGGTATGGCTGAAGGCTACGGTCCACGTGAGGATCAGGGCTGAAGCCAAGGCCATCGCAGGGTTGAGGCTTATAGAATCAGCTCCGCAACTTAGGGAGTCCATGGACTCTGCGAGGCCTTCCAGGAACCTACTCGTCAGCCTCTCCACCCTTGAAGCCCACCCACTTCTTAAATATGAGGCCTACTCCAAGGATTACGGTTAACCCTATCAAGCCTGAGAGGATGTAGCCCAGCTCAGCCGGTAAGCCTGGAACAGAGTAGTCCATGAGGGGCGTCCAATTAATGGATTCCGTGAGGTCTTTGAGGTTGAGGACCTCAGCCGCCACATCTAAGGGCTCATGGTATCCAACCATGTCGGCTAGGATGACCCCGAATAACGGGCTCACCAGGACGAGGAATACGGCTAACCCGATGATCCCCCGAGGATATCCGCATCCCTTAATGGACTGTTTCACAGCCATTATTCTTTCCTCCTCCTCGCCTCCGATAATATGAGATGCGGTGCTCTATGGGAGATGTATACTATGGTTAGCGCCGTTACAGCGCCCTCGATGATCCCTAGGATGAGGTGCCATCCAGCCATGATGGGCACGGTTACGGCGACCCCGTATGGGAATGAGGGGGAGTAGCCTATCTCTAGGCCGCAGGCGGCTCCAGCCAGGGTTATCCCCAGCCATCCCCCTAGGAATCCTCCAATAGCTCGGACGGATTCCCTAGCCCCGAAGATTTGGACCGTGGCTCTATAGGATAAGTAGCCTACCATGACGGCTATCACGGCCATGTTTAGGACGTTGGCCCCTAGGGCGGTTATCCCGCCGTCGTGGAAGATCAGGCATTGGACTAGCAGCACTAGGAGCATGGGGAGGAAGCCCAGCCAGGGGCCTAAAAGGATCCCCGATAATGCTCCCCCAACAAAGTGTAGGCTTGTACCTCCTGGGATGGGCCAGTTCAACATCTGGGCTGCGAATATGCCTGCGGCTAAAACCGAGATCAGAGAGATCTTCTCTCCTGAAAGGGAGATCCTAGCCCTTCTGAGGGCGTAGAACCCATATAATAGGAAGATGATATACGTTATGGCTGCCGTGGACAAATCTAGGAAGCCATCGGGGATATGCACATCCGCCACCTTATCCAGTATACGGGATGGTGAGGCATATAAGTATTACCATTATTAATTTTAGTAATACTCTAGGCACAAACCCATAAACGAAACCCATCAAAACCATAAAATAAAAAAAGCCTTTATACCCCTGGGCCACGACTCCTGAAATCATCCCTATACCAGCGTCAACTATAGGACAATACGGCGAGCCCCCTACACCATAAGACCATACATATGAAGCGCTTGGCGGCTTCAAAATAGAGGCCGAAACAGATATAATTAATACTGATCTCTAGACGGGCAAGCTCCACCCTGCTAGGAAACTGGAGGATCCTAAGTCCTACGGATAAGCCCGGCAGACTATCGGGAGGCATACCCGAAAAGCTTAAACAGCCACCGGAAACAAGCAAGCAAAGGGGTATATAAAGAGAGAGGTGGGTGAAAGTTTCACTCGCCTCCCAAAAATTGCCCGTAACTCTTCAACGTTGAGCCCATTTAACAAAGTTAAAATTATGTGGAATCCACAAAGAAAAAAGTCTTAAGGCTATGAATCCACAGCCCTAAACGGCTAAAACCTACGAAAACCATGAAATCGGGT
>JAWBPF010000117.1:0-4895 GCA_038825355.1 Bathyarchaeia archaeon | reverse complement strand
ATGGGCTTAGCCTCGCCCTTAATCCTAGCTGATAAGTAGAGGTTGAAGACGGGGAGCACCGCCGCATAGGTTTTACCGACCCCCGTAGGAGCGATGACCAGGAGGTTCTTACCCCGCATGACCCTAGGTATAGCCATATCCTGAACATCGCTGGGCTGAACTACGCCTTCATCCCCCAGCAACTTAACGATGGATTCATCTAGGAGCGAGAATGCGGACCTCATCTCAACAGCCTCTACCATAAGAGAGAGATAAAGAATACCGGAAACACTTCTATAACCTTTTCCATCAGGGATAACAGCTGAGGATTTTTCATCGCCTTACTATATAAGGTTATAACCGACTTCAGCTGGATACACATATTTAACTTCTCCCAAAGGATAAAAGGATAAACTGTTTAAGCGAAGCAGTCGATGAATAATCCTAAAATCTGGAAAATCCCCATGGGGGATGGCTAGATGATTGTAAGGGGGGGCTGGCTTAAAGCGCTTAGGATATCCATCCTAGTGGTCCTGGCTGCTTCAGTTGCTGCGATAGTCTTCGCTGAATCCAGGCTGGCTCACCGGCTGATCGATAGACTTGGATATCCAGCCCTATGCCAGGATTTATTCTCGGAGGTCGAGTCGAATTATATCAGGGTGAGGGAGCTATCCCCCCCTCAAACGGTTAAACTGAACGTTGTAAACTTGAAGTGGATTGAAGAGAACTGGGTTATGAGGAGTGGAGGATACGATGCTCAACTGGAGGTGGATGAGGCCATCTATAAGGCTTTAATGTTTATGCCGGATGAGGCCAGCATGGCAGCCATCCATAGGAGGAGGACGCTCTCGATCATGGCGGCAGCCTCAGCCGGCGAAGTCTACGTTGTAGAAGAATATTTCAATCCTCTAGACCGAGTAGCAGCCTCAAAGACCATAGCGCATGAATTAACCCATATAGTTCAGGGATACTATTTCCCGGATCATACATCCTCCACCTATGATGAGGCTCAAGCCTGGAACGCCCTGATAGAGGGAGACGCCTCCTATACAGCTGATAGATATGCCGAGTATACAAAGGCTTCGAGAGGATACTCCGCCAGTGGAGGAGGCGGAGACATCCCCTCGCCTATGATGGAGCTTTGGCTCTTCCCCTACAGGTATGGGGTAGGCTTCATCTCCCAACTATACGATGCTGGGGGATGGAGCCTCGTAAACAGGGCCTACTATAAGCCTCCCAACACGACAGAGCAAGTGCTACACCCCGAGAAATATCTAGCCGGTGAAGCCTTCCAGGAGGTAGCCTCCCCGAAGCCAGAAGGAGGATACAAGGTCATCCGAACCGACAGGTTCGGGGAACACTTCATAAGGGTCTTCCTCTCCTCCCATATAGACATCGAGGAGAGTGTGAAAGCCTCCAATGGATGGAACGGCGACAACTTCACCTACTATAAGGTAGACGGGAAAGACCTGTTCACATGGAGCATCGCATGGGACACCCGTGAGGATCAGGTGGAGTTCCATGAATCCATAGAGGCCCTCATGGAGGCTGTGGAGGCCATCCCCTCGGGGAACGGGACGTGGAGGATAAGCTGGAGACAGCTGAAGATCATGGAAACCCCCATGGAGGAGGGCTACATAACCTATTTGGAGATCACGACCAGCCATACATCCCATCATACCTGGGAGCGGCATCCCCCTACAGGATACGGGATACCCGTCATCTCCATCAAGCCTCCAAAGGATTACAGGCCATTCCCCATAGTGGAGAGGTACGTGAGGGCGGAATCCCCGCGAACTTTACAGGGATCACTTATCTCTGGAAGCTAGAAGCCTGAATGCGGGAGAACCCATTAATCCATCCACCTATTTATCCATTAGACATAAAAAATTAATATTTACTACTCCTTAGATTAGAATCGGGATTATCTAGTCCTGGATAAGATGACCTTTCTCCAATTCTCCTCTTTTCTCCCATAATTTATGACCCTCAGGCTAGGATACTCCTAATTCGTCTCACTTTTTTGACCGCTAAGAATCCCACCATCATGACGACGGCAGTTACTAGTAAGTATGTGAAACTTCGCTCCCATGAATGTATCCATGCAATCGCGCGAATAGTGGTAATCTGCGAGGTGTAAGGTGGTTGCCCTATTGAAGTCAATGTAGGGGTGTACGGGGTTATAGTTTTTTTACTGCTCATATGAATTTCAAACTCATTCCTTACTTGTTCTTGGACGTGAATGCTAAGTGATACTTTTTCAAAGCCTTCAGCCTCTATATGTAAATAATAGTTGCCTGCATAACCCTTGAAGTGCATTTCCCCTCCTTTGTCTGTCTCTCCGCTACCATTCGACAGCCATGAGTCTGTGAGATCTCTTATCTCATAGTATAACTTTCTGGGATTTGCATAGCTCTCGAAGAAACCAGCTTTCGGAAACCATGGATCATCGTATGGGTAAGACCAGGCGACTCCTTTCACATAAGGTTTAGAAAAGGCTGTTTCGCATAGTTTCCTGAACCATTTTGCCTGAGTTTCTTCGCCCGGAGCACTCGAGACACCCACTTCGGTTATTATGATCGGCTTCCCGAATTTGCTGAATTGATCTAACCGTTTAGAAACCCATGGGATGGACGGATACCCCTTTCTATCCGTTGGAACTCTCGGATCCACGTTAGGTTTCCCATAGATTTCCAGTCCGATCACGTCGAATTCGATACCTCTCTCAGTTAGTAGTTTCAGGTGCTTTAATGGATGATAGTTCATCTCTGGGACGTCGCATATGATATTATTTATCAGTATCTTCCCTTCGGGATGAACTTCCTTTATGGTCTTAACTGAAATTTCGCAGATCTCGATCCATTGCTCATTAGTTAGGTGAAATGGATCGGCATAACGCCAAAATGGCTCATTGATCGTCCAGTAGGTTATCCAGTCCTTATATTGGCTGACTGTTTGAAGGAGGTGAATCCTCAACTCTGTTTTGAGTTCGTTATATTTAAGGCGTTTAACGTGCTCGGGGAGGTTATAGGGATCAGCGTGAGGCTTCTCCGGGTAGCTCCCAACCATCCATACGAGGCAATGACCCGTTAATTTGAAACCTTGAGCCTGGTACCCGTGCGGTTTAAGGCAATTAAAATAGTTTGGGTCGCTTGTCGCCTTCCAGGAGAGGAAGAGTTCCATGTAGTTGATCCCGCCAGCTTTAAGTAATGATGCTGTATATGGATCGTAGCATGGTGCACCGAGACCGATTAGAAAGTCATGGCTGTATTGTATATATTCTATTGATGCTCCTGAGAGAGGGTTTCCCTCATCATCGTATATCTTTAATGTAACGTCTATCTTTCTATCTTCCTCTGCTTCGCTTGCTATCTGTTCACTTTCACCTAGAGCCATTTCCAAGGGAGAAGCTAAAAGCAAGATGAATAAAAATGAAAAATGGGGGTGATTCATGATCCTCATCCCCTTCTAGATAGATCTTACTATGGACTTCGATTTTAAATATTATCGCTAAAATATTTAAATATCTAAGCTCGATGGAGGAAGCTTCGCTTCCTTTAAAGAGGGATTGGAGAGAATCCCTGCGGAGCTTCTACCGAAGAGTAAGGGTTGAGGCCGTACCACGGAACGTACTTTTTAATGGCGATCTAAAGGTTTCCCATAGATTTCTCGTCAAGGTCAAAAGGAGCCTGTACCTTTGCTTTACCTCCACAGCTAAGAGAGCCGTCTCGTATTTCTGTAAGGCAGATTGATGGCGTGTATAGCGGCTCATCACCTTCCACGTAATCCCTTACTTTAGCCCCCCTCCTCGATCCCATGAAGTACTCTATCCAAGCGAAGGAATCAAGAAGTCTCATGGGCTCCTCTTCATCCCTAAGGTTTTCACTCGTAAGCCAAGGGTCTACGCCAAACATGTTTTTAGTGGGCTTGAACAACTGCTTCGTGAGTGTTTGATTTATTACCTCGGAGATCTTCCGTCTACCAAACTTCTTGACGAGGTACCCGTACACTTCATCTTTCAATATGATCGTTGTTTTAACGGGCATACCATAAACCGCAAATGTACTACGTAGATGTCATATTTATCTCTTATCCAACTTTCAGGTGCAGCAATCGGCCCTATGGATTTTCAGACTCGAACTAAATTCATGGCGCCACCAGAAGGGCCCCAACTGATTTTAAGGCAGAGTTTAAAAGTTCCCCTCAGCCGTATAGGTTTAGGGGGTTTATTTGGAGAGGTTTGAGGAGGCGAGGCGCTGGCTCCTCCAAGCCTTTAGGGATCATAAAGCGGCTAAGGATAGCGTTGAAGCTGGGAATTATGAGTGGGCCTCTTTTCAGGCGCAGCAATCAGCTGAGAAGGCTGTGAAGGCCCTGCTCTACGGTCTGGGTATAGGGGCTTGGGGCCACTCCCTAGTGGAGCTGCTTGAGCTCCTGAGGGATCAGGGCGCAGATGAGGTCACGGTCTACGCGAGGGAGCTGGATAGGCACTACATCCCATCAAGGTATCCTAACTCCTATGAGAGCGGCTATCCGGGGATGTACTACGATAAAGAGACGGCGGAGAGGGCTGTCAATTACTGTGGGGCGATCATAGATTGGGTGAAGACGCGGCTGGAGAGGCTTGGGCTGAAGCTGTAAACGCCTTCCTGGAGAAGTTGAAGGGTAAGATCCGCGTGGAGTCCGCCATCGTCCACGGCTCCACAGCCAGAGGGGGCAGCGGCCCTTGGAGCGACGTGGACCTCATAGTGGTCAGCGACGATTTCCTCCACGTCCCATTCCTCGAGAGACTTAGCCTCCTCACAGAGCTGAAGGTGGATAGGGTGGAGGCTTTAGGCTACTCCTATGAGGAGCTTAGGAGGATGGTGAGGAGGGGCAACCCGCTCGCATTGGGGGCCCTCATAGAGGGGGTAGCCGTA
>JAWBPF010000116.1:0-4958 GCA_038825355.1 Bathyarchaeia archaeon | reverse complement strand
GCATCTCCATCTCAGTTTGCTCTCGGAGTTTTTCTTCCACAACCTTTAGGAGCTCTTTCGGGTTTATAGGTTTCATGAGAAAGGCGTCTGCTCCCAAGTTTAGGGATTTCACAGCGTTTTCTAGGCTTGGGTAGCCTGTAAGCATGATCTTCATCATCCTCGGCATAGTTTCATGCATCTTGACGAGCAGCTCGGTTCCCTCCATGTCTGGGAGCTTTATGTCAAGGATGGCTAGGTTGTAGATTTTTTTTCTAGACTTCTCTATGGCCTCTCTGCCCGTCTCCGCGGTTTCAACTTCATAGCCTTTCATCTTTAGGATGACTTCTAAACTCTGGAGGATTGCCTTATCATCGTCGACGATTAAGATAGTCTTAACCTCTTCCAAACTACCTCAACCCTCTTTTATCGGTAACTCGATCGTAAATGTGGTTCCAACTCCAACTTTGCTCTCAACTTTTATAGTGCCTCCATGCGCTTTAACTATCCTTTTGGTAACTGGTAGGCCCAGTCCCTGTCCTCTGGCCTTAGTGGTGAAGAAGGGTTTGAAGAGCTTATCTAGATTCTCCTCTGGTATTCCCTCACCCGTATCTTGTACGCTAATCAATGCTACATCTCCCTTTCTTGAGGTTGTCACCGTAATCTGTCCCCCCTTCGGCATCGCTTGGATGGCGTTTGTGATCAGGTTCGTGAGCGCCCGTCGGATCATCGCGCCATCAACCTTTAGATCTGGAAACTCATCTTCAAAGTTTAATGAAACCTCCACAGTTTCCGGTTTCCTTATGGTTGAAACAGTGTCTTCGACCAGTCGCGTTAAGTTCGTTGGTTGGAATTGTGGTTGTAAAGGTCTTGCGAAGTCTTGTAAATCTGAGACGATCTTATTCATATAGTCGATCTGCTCCTCCATGCTGGAGCATAACCCCTTGATCTCCTCGGCTTTATCATGGTCAGGGACGTTTGGCAGAATCGATTTTAAATGCTCACCGGCTAGATAGACGTTGTTCATCATGACTTGAAGAGGGTTGCGGAGATCGTGGCCAACCATCATCGCGGTCTTTCCTATAGCTGCAAGCCTCTCATATCTCAACAGTTTCCTTGTCCGCTCCTCCACCAACTCCTCCAGATATTCGAGATGGTGTCGAATTTGCCGTTGATGCTCTTCCAATTGTTCCAGCATGCCGTTCACATTTTCAGTCAGACTTGATATTTCATCTCTTCCAGTAACAGGGATGCGAGTAGCCACATTTCCCGTCCTCCCAACTTCATCCACCATTCGTTCTAACCTAATCACCCTTGAAGTGATCGACTTTTCAACAAGAATTATAATGGCCATGGCGTGAGCTGAAGCGCTGAGGAGCATGGAATAAATAAAGTAAGCGACGTTCCGCTTAGCCTCGTTGTAAACGTTCCTTGGTAGGTCAACTCTCAAAACAAGGGCGGGCTCGCCGTAGATGTCGTTTATTAACGAGTAGCCAGATACCGACTCTTCACTCAAAGGTCTGACGAAGATCTCACTCCGATCCGCTAACAAAGACGTGGTCGCCTTTTGAAAATCCGAAGGAAGCTTTGAATCGTCGACTTGAAAAATATTGATTGATAGATGCGCTGTTTCGCTTAGACGAGACACCTCATCCGAGTCGAGGTACCTTCCCATAATCAAAGCTCCGCGAATCGGTCCCGTATATCTGCTGGTCAGGATCGGAGCCGAAGTTACTATCAAGGGACCTTCAGGAAGGATTAGGACCCCCGCTACCGCGCTTCTTTCATTGGAGTGATGTACGAGGAGGCTATTCGAACCTATATGCTCCAACATACCTGAAGGTATCTGCATTTCACATCCTTTCCTTAAATCGAATCCTCTCTGAAACACTATTTGACCATCCGTGTTGACGAACAACATCAAATTTAACTTCAGATTGAGGAAAGTCTCGTCGACAAGATTTGTTTCAACATAGTTCTCATTTCTATCGATCATAAACGTGTAAGTATCATCCCAAGACGCGTAGTCGCGTGTTATGGAAAGCATTTTTTCTAGCTCGTCGGACAAAGCGTTAAGAGCCCGCCTAACATTTTGCCGCGCATCGTCCTCCTCCATCTCAGCAGCCGTTCTAAGTATGGTCACCTGCACAAATCCATATAGTATAATAATTAATGCAAGGGTTATTGAAGACATGATCAACAGGATCTTTATTCTAAGCTTCATATGCCGGGCCACCACTCCGGCGAATCTATACAAAGCGAGCGTTAACCAATAATTGAACTGTCTTTAAATTTTAATTTAAATCTTTCTTACTTTGCCTTTTCAAAAGTCACCGAGTAAAAGCGGTAAACGCATAAACTTCCAATTTTTAAAAGTTATGAGCTCTTAAAGGGGCTAGCGTTAAGCCGCAGATAAATTCAGTTATGAAATTTTCGCCGTAATTTGAGGATATATTTAACATTTAATGGTATTTCATAGGCCTTTTATGAATATTTTATTCGTAAAAAGAATGAAAAGTGTAGGCATGATATATTTACCCATGAGTCATATTTCTCAACATAACGCCCTTTCAATGGAAAGTATGACGCATGAGTTCCAAATACCTCAACGCTAAGCAAACAACATGCACATATACGCTTGTAATGGACCAAGCTTCATCGAGCGGGATGTGCCCCCTGCGAGAAGACCCTGTTCTTACAGTACTGAGAACCTCTATTCAAAATCCTATAGGCCCGTCATCCCGATGAATCTGCTGCGATCCGGAGGACTTGATGGTTAAACACCGCCCCTATAGAATTTTGAAAGAGATCCTTACAAGATCCTTGAAAGGCTGAGAAGACGATTAAGAGGGCCTCACCCTCTCCTATGGCGCCACCGGAATCCTGAAAACTTAACTTTTCCAGGCTGTTTGTGGAAGCTAATTTATTTTGAAGGGTGGGTTAGAAACAATAGGATCTCGACAAGCTGAAGTCTCCTCTTCAAGTTAAGAGACAGGGTCCTTGGATAGTATATACTTGGGTGGAAAGATTCCTTATGGAAAACCCCAAACATTATTAATATCATCATCTAAACCTCTTTTTGGTGGAGTTGCCTCTATTAGGGTTATTCGATCCCTGGCATGGTAAGCTTTGCACCTGTCCCGTCAAGTATAGCTTGGCACCATATACCGGTTGTAGCCATGACTGTCTATACTGCTACATAACCGGGTATATCCAGAATCCATTCCATGCTAGGCCTAAAATGAATCTACTAAACCGATTGGATAAGGAGCTTCGTAAAGCTGACCGATCCGAGCCCGTATCTATAGCTAACAGCTCGGATCCCTACACTCCTCCTGAGGATTGCCTAGGGCTCACCCGTAAGGTATTAGAGATCCTATTTGAGAGAGGATTTAAAGTACTTTTAACTACTAAGTCGAACCTGGTTGTGAGAGACTTAGACGTGATAAGACGGGGAAGGTGCGCCGTATCATTGACTATAACCACGCTGGATGACGGATCGGCTCGGCTGATAGAGCCTGGAGCTCCACCTCCAAGCCTCCGCTTGAAGGCTTTAGGAGAGATAGCCTCTAATGGGATTCCCTGCTCCATCAGGTTTGACCCCATTATACCTACGGTAAACGATGAGTTAGAGCTGGTTGAGGAACTTGTCTCCAAGGCTGCCGAGGTCGGCGTATCCCATATAACGGCCTCGACCTATAAGGCTAAGCCTGACAACTTTAAACGCTTAACCTCAGCTCTAACGGATAGCCAGAAGATAAAGCTTACCCAACTCTATCTCCGTAAAGGTCAACGCATCGGCGGGAGCATCTATCTACCTTGGGATCTGAGGTTCAAGTTGCTGGCGAGGGTTAGGGATGCTGCCGCTAGATACAGGGTTACTTTCTCCACTTGTAGGGAGGGCTTCCCCCAGCTTAGCGACGCCGGGTCCTGCGATGGAACACATCTCATCCCATCAGGTTAGAAAACATTTAAGACACCTCTATCGGCTAATAATAGTCGAGGGAACCGCTATATGGATAAGGATACGGTCATGGAGATACTGGGGAAAGTATACGATCCGGAGTATCCGCTCTCGGTCACTGAGCTGAAGATCGTGGAGAAGGATGATATAGAGGTATCCGATAAGGGTTTAACAGTCCAATTTAAGCCTACAACACCCTTCTGCCCCATGGGCGGCATCATAGGCATCCTGATAAAATACGCAGTGGAGAAGGAGCTGAACGTCCCCGTCAAGGTGAAAGTTAAAAGTGGAAGCCACTTCCAGGAGGAAGCCTTCAACGAGATGCTCAGCCAGGAGGATAAATACCGGGATGTCCTCAGAAAACTGGAGGGTTCAGGGATTCTAAAGAGCTGCGTACCCCTCTAACCCCATCCTCTTATAAGCATTAAGCTTTAAACATGGCTGGCTGTTTTAAGCCTTCTCAGCGAAGTCCTCCGGTTTAGGATGCTCAGGGCTTAAGCCTTTCCGCTCCCTAACGGATCTTATCACTTGCTGCATCATCGATGCTGGTACGGGGGCCCACCTTGAGAATTCTAGTCCCCAGAAAGCTCTACCGGCTGTGGCGCTTCTCAAGATCTCTGAGAGGTCGAAGGTTTCAGCTGTGGGAAGCTCCCCTGTGACGTATACTAGATGCTCCTTCTGTTCCACTGATATTATGCGGCCCCTCTTCTGGGTTACAACGCTGGTCACCGCTCCGAGGAGGTCAGGCGGCACTTTCACCGTTATCTTCTGTATTGGCTCTAGTAGGCATGGATCTGCGCTGAGGAACGCTGCAAATAACGATCTACGGGTCATAGGCATTATCTGGGCTGGTCCCCTATGCACCGGATCCTCGTGGAGGGAGACGTCCACTATCTTAGCCTTCAATCCCCTGATCTGCTCATAGGCCAGGGGGCCTTCCTTTATCGCCCATCTGAACCCGGCTATGATCATGTCCCTCGCCTCATGGAGGTATTGGGCACCCTTAGTGGCATCTATG
>JAWBPF010000115.1:0-4961 GCA_038825355.1 Bathyarchaeia archaeon | reverse complement strand
GAGAAGTTGGGGGATGGAGAGGCCGTCGAATTAACCTTCAAGGTGGGCACCTCCCACAATCTGACCGTTAAAAGCCTCATAGTGGAAGAGCTCAAGAGGTATAGGGTGGATGAGCCCTCGATAATGGTCTCCGCATCGGCGATCCATGAATTCAAGTATGAGGCGGAATACCTCCTCAGGTTCAATGTGAAGCCTGAAGGCGTGCCGGTACCCTCCAAGCCCAGGGAGGGATGGTACCCCGCCGGCGCAGCCGTCTCCACACCCGAGGCGCCAGAGGTTATCGAGGGACCACCGGGGACAAGGTACCGCTTCAAAGCCTGGAGCGTCGACGGAGAATTACTGGATGGCAACCCCGTAGAGTTTAGGATGGATAAGCCGCACATACTGGAGCTGGAATACTCCACGGAGTATCAGGGCACGGTCTCCTCACCCTACGGGGATCCCGAGGGATCGGGCTGGTATCCCGCAGGCTCCAAAGCCGTCATATCCATACAGCCCAGCATCAGCGTGAACCCCCTGGTTAGAAGGGTCTTCCAGGGATGGAGCGGCGACTACACCGGCGGAGAACCAATAGCGAAGATAACCGTCGAGGAACCCATGCATATAGCCGCCATATGGACGGCGGATTATACGCCGCTTATAATCCTCACCCTCATAGCCATCTCTGCGCTGGTGGCGGCGACCATAGCCGTAGCCCTACACCGGAGGAGCCCCTACAAACCCGAAGGCTGAAGCAAGGCCCTTCCTCTAGATCCGTATCTGAACCTTACGGCTGGAATGTGTGGCTCAACCTGCCGATATGATACCTCTAGGGCCTGCGAATAAGCTGAGAATAGGAGGTTTACCTTGGAACAGCTGGTAATGCTGAGTCGCTTCGGGTTTGCGAAGCACCACTCCAGGTAATTACCGATTTGCCTCTAATATTTGGTATGCTTGGAGCCCCATTTTTCATCCATTAGGGGATGGAAAATAAGTATATGTAGAGGACCACTCTATAAGATATGCCACCATCTAATCTTGCCGTGAATCCTTTATATTGGTCAGCTCTTTGGTTTCAGCGGTTTCAGCGTAGCTGCCGCTATCATCCCTAGAATAGCTAAGACCATTACGTATGGGAACACCATTATGTAGGCGCCGAATACGTCCTTGGCTTGTCCGGCAAGGATGTTGCCGATCACAGCTCCCGCCCCATAGGCTGTGAAGACTAGTCCATAGTTGCGTGCGTAGTCCTTTGTTCCGAAGAAGTGGGCGGTTGAAGCGGGGGCTATGGCGAGCCAGCCACCGAGGTTCAGCCATAGAACTGCGAACGCTGCCACGTAGGCTGGGATCGAGGAGGGATTCGTAAATATAAGTAGGGATGCTAGGAGTATGAGGGTGAACGATATTATGGAGGTTCTCCTCGGGGCGAGCTTATCGGTTATCCAGCCGAATAATGGGCGGCCGAAGCCGTTGCAAAAGGCGAACGGAGTTATTAGGGCTGTCAACATCCCTGATATCTCTGCTTCGCTTATCCCAGTGTTCGCTGCGACCTCTAAGCCCACAGGCTTAGAGACGCCTATAGCCATCAGTCCTGCGAGCGTTCCAATAGTGTAGCAGATCCATAAGGCGGGGAACAACCGTGTGCCAACCATCTCGCTTCTCGTCAATTCAACTCTCACAGCAGTCTTCACTTCCGGGGGGTTCCATCCTTTAGGCTTCCAGTCTGATGGGGGGAACCGGAGAGGCAGAGCGGAGAGAACCATTAAGACGAGGAATGCTAAGCCTAGGATTCGAAACATTGCTTGGACGTTGAATTTCGCCACTAAAAAGTCTGCGAGGGGGGCAACGAGGGCTGCGGAGAAGCCGAATCCGAGAACAGTTAAGCCCACTGCTAGGCCTCTCCTATCGGGGAACCATCTAGTAGAGGTTATGATTGGACAATTGTATGCGATTCCAACTCCTAAGCCGCCGATCACCCCATAGAGGAACACCAGAGCCAGAGGGGAAGCCGCTAGGGACGCCAGGAACCATCCCAGCCCTACGAAGACGGCTCCGAGGATCGTCATCTTTCTGGGACCATACTTTTCTATATACTTGCCCATTAGAGGCATCGTAACCGCGAAGACCAGTAGGAAAACTATGAAGGGAACTTGCATCTCGGTGGATGTAACCCTTAGACTGTGGCCCTCTGGAGGAGGGGCCTCAAAAACCTTCCTTAAAGGAACGGCGATAACGCTGTAGGCGTAGATTGCGCCGAGACATAACATTATTACTAGTCCGGAGATGACCAGAAGCCATCTACTTTTCTCAGCTTCCATGCCGAGTATTCTATTGGACCCCCGCATTTGAGCTCATCCCTTAAATTTAACTATACTTTTGCTTTGACTGATGGTCATCCTCTGATTCAGGGGAGGCAAATTATATCTTCCACCTATAGCCCAGCTTTCCCTTTTTAAATATTTCCTCACCCATCAGAGGCCCCGTTACCTATGCAGGATACATCGTTAAAGCAGACTTGAATACGCTGAAGTAAAGCAGCAACACAGAGTAAGGCAGTAGACTCAGAAGGGGGAAGATCCTGTTTACATGGAGGCTTCTGCATGTAACTTGAGCTGGGGCTGTTTCGGATTATCTGTCGATTACTCCAAAAGAGTAGTCAAAAGTTATCCCTAATGCGTTAGCCTTTATCGTATAGGCTTCTCCCTTAAGCTTCTTCTTCAATAGGTTATCAGCGATCGAGGATGAAGCCACGGGCTTTGGCCGCTGTAGGCTTTACTCTCTGAAGGCTCAGCATTATTGAATTCTTTCAGCCTCTTCACCGTTTCACAATTCATAAAAAACTTAAATGTTTTAGGGACTATATTATGGAGGGGAATCGTCGCCGAAAGTGATTATATGAGGCCCCTGGAAATTAGTATTAGTAAGAAGACCCCGTGCCTCCTTGAGCCTAGGAAACTCCAGATAACCGCCCGGGCAGATAGACCCCTAGACGACATTATATCCATACTTTATTTAGCTGTACCGCATTCACGGTATGCAAAGGCTTTCGGCTCGGTTACTTTCCTCCTAGAGGGAAAGTTGGTGACTGTTTACTCTTCAGGCAATATAAGTGTGGGCTGCGTTTTAAGGGAGGAGATAGCGGTGAAACTCTTAGAGAAATTGAGGGACCTACTGGAAAAAGCTTTTGAATACTATGAGAGGCATGGTCCCCTGGATCCCGGGCTCGTGGATAATAAGCAAAAGCTTAGCCCCATTGAAATATACAGGCATCTGCCGAAAACGAACTGCAGAGAATGCGGAGAGCAGGGATGCTTCCCTTTCGCAGTGAAGCTTTCGAATGGAGAAAAGACTCTACAGGATTGCCCACAAATTCAATCACCTAAATATAATAGCGACAAGATATATCTGGAGGAAATGTTGCAGCCTATAAAATTGGAGACAAGTACCTGAGGATTGAAGACCTTAAGCGGGGAATATCTTCTGGTTCTAGTAGAAGCAGAAGTATTTGAATCTTTGAGCGAATTCGATGATTCAGGGTAGATTCTGTAAAGTATGATTATCAACCGATAATGGATCTGAAACAGGCTTAGAGGAAGGTTTTCTGATGATGGGGCTGGCCGGATTTGAACCGGCGATCACGTGGGTTCTAGGCCTTTATCGGCTCCCAAGCCACGTAGCCTAGACCAGATTCGCCTCACAGCCTTCTGGGTAGCTGAGATCTAGCAGACAGCCCCTTATATATTTCCTTTGAATCTTGAAGCCTCATTTTAAAGTTTCTCCTCACCTGTGGAGGCTTGGCCTATAGGGGTTCGTGAATATTTATAATTGTAACCTTTTAATGTGGTGAGACTTAATATTTAGGCGGGCATAGGAGGGTTGATGGAGGCGTAAGGGTTGTCTTCAGCCGCGGGCAAGAGATTGTTTCCTAGGCGGGGTTACATACTCTTCCTAGCCGGTATACTTGTAGGGTTCCTAGTGTTCGCTTCTATCTCCTTCATATTCAGCAGGGTTAGCCCCACGGTGGTGGAGGCTGGCATCCCGAAGCGGGTGGAGTTCGAATTCCTCTATACGAGTGAGAAGCAGGGTTGGATAGAGGAGGTTACACCCGGCTTCGAGGAATGGTTTAGAAGCCGCTTCGGCGTAGAGGTTTCGGTTAGGCTCGTGGTTACAGGCTCCCATAAGACCGTTAACCTCATCCTCCTCGGGACCTCTAAGCCGGCGGCGTGGAGCCCCGCCTCGAGCATATGGATTCCATACTTGAACGCGAAGTGGAGGAGCCTAGGCCACTCCAGGGATATAGCTGTAGATTGGACGGCGCTGGTGGTCTCGCCGGCCGTGATAGCAGGCTGGAACTCCTTCCTAGAGGCCAACGACGTTAAGGGTTACAGGGATCTTTTAGGGCTCTCAGGAGGAGGTGTCTCCTTCAAGTATGGGCATCCGGATCCCCAGCTCTCCAACGGAGGCGTAATGGCTGCGATACTTGAATTTGCGGCTGCAGCCGGGAAGACCCCTGAATCCCTAACCGTCGAAGACGTGGTAGACGACAGGGTCATATCAGAGGTCGCCTCATTGGAGCGTAGGGTGGTGGCATATGGGGAGAGCACAGGCTTCTTCGGTTCTTGGGCTGCTGAGAACGGCCCAGCCGCTATAAACGTATTCACAGTCTACGAGAATGTCGTAATAGATAACGCCTTGAAGGCGGAGCGTAAATGGGGCGACAGGCTGGTAGCGGTCTATCCTGAAGAAGGAGTACTATTGTCTGATCACCCCTACGTCCTATTAGACGCTGAATGGGTGACCCCATGGCAGAGGTTCGCAGCCGCGCAGTATCTACTGTATCTGCTTACACCCGGGGCTCAGGAGAAGGCTCAACAGCACGGTTTCAGGCCGGCTAATCCCAGTGTACCATTGAAGGCTGAGATCTTCAACCCTTCAAACGGCGTGAAACTCGATTTAGAGGTGCCCGTGCTTAAACCCTCTTC
>JAWBPF010000114.1:0-4963 GCA_038825355.1 Bathyarchaeia archaeon | reverse complement strand
CTACGCCGGAATGAACACTGGAGATATTCTCTAGATGAGGCTAAGCAATGAGATGGAGGTACCTACTCGCCTCGATCAGTTTTTAATAGGTTCAAGAGCAGATTTAAGGGGCTTCATTCCTCCTCTATTATTCAATTAAAAGAGTAAGCCCGGTTGGATTAACTGATTAAATAAAAGCTGCCTAGAACTCACTGTTTCATTCCATATAGTTTATTTTAATGATATAACCGCCTTACTTCCTCTTTCTAGCTAGTCGGAGGCGGTAATTCTCGCTTTCTAAGCCTGCTATCTTCCTAACTTCAGTGTCTGGGAGCCTTTTCGGGCCGCCGAGGAGCTTCGCTACGAGGGTTATCTTGGCGAAGTCTTCTAGGAGTTCAGCCCTCTGATAGGCTTGCTCCAGGTTTGAGCCTACGGTTATTATCCCATGGTTTTCGAGGAGCAGGGCCTCCACGCCTTTTATGTTCTCAGCTATCTTATCGGCTAACTCCCTGGTCGTAGGGGTCTCATAGCCTACAAGCCTTATCTCCCCTATCATGGCGATGATCTCCGGATAGACCGCGTAGTCTATCGGCGTTCCAGCGCAGGCGAAGCCTGTAGATACCGGTGGATGCGCGTGGACCACGGCGTTCACGTCGCCTCTAACCCTGTATATGCTCAGGTGGAATGGGAGCTCCGATGTAGGCTTCAAGGCGCCTTCAAGGATATTCCCTGAGAGGTCGACTTTAACTATGTCCTCAGGTTTCAGGTATCCCTTACATAGCCCGCTCGGAGTTATTAGGACCACATCTTCATCCCGTATAAAGGCGCTTACGTTCCCGCCTGCACCCGCTACTAGGCCCCTAATGTAGAGCCGCCTGGAGACCTCCACTATCTTACCTCTGACCTCAGACTCCATCCCTCACCTCTCCTCCTTTAGGGACGTTCCTCCCTCAAGTATCTCCTTTATCCTTTGGAGGAACTTAGCCGCTGGAGTTCCATCCACGATCCTATGGTCGAAGGATAGGCATAGCTGCATGGTGGGTTTAACCGCTACTCTTCCCTCATCTACTATAGGCCTCTCGGCGACCCTGCCGACCCCTAGTATAGCGCATTCCGGCGGATTTATCAGGGGTGTGAAGGCGTCTACGCCGAACATCCCCAGGTTCGTCACCGTGAAGGTTCCCCCGCTTACATCCTCTCTGGATAGGAGGTTCCTCCTAGCCTTATCCGCTAGGATGGTAACCTCCTCCGCTATCTCGCCTATAGACTTATTATAGGCGTCCTTAACCACTGGGACCACGAGGCCCTGATTGGTGGCGACGGCAACCCCTACGTTGACATCCTCGAAGACCTCTATTCTATCCCCTTTAAGGGTGGAGTTCATTATAGGGTTCTCCTTCAAGGCCTTCGCAACCGCCTTCACTACTAGATGGGTTATGGAGACCTTCACATCCTCCAGGGATTCATAGTATCTCTGCAGCGCATAGAGGCCGCTGGCGTCGACCTCAACCATGAGGGTTATCCTAGGTATCCTGGAGCTCAGCGTCATACGTTCAGCCACGGTCCTTCTAACCCCTACCAGGGGTACGACCTCCCTCAACCTCCTCTCCTCGGCCTTCACAGCCTTACTTTCTCCCACCAGCTTGAGGATGTCCTCTCTCAGTATCCTCCCTCTAGGGCCTGTACCCTTAACCGTCTTTAGGTCGATTCCATGGATTCGGGCGAGCCTCTTAGCCAGAGGTGAAGCCGTCACCCTCGCTTCAGCCTTCGCCTCGAAGGACTCCCTCATGACCCTAGGCTTCAGGGGTTCAGCCTTCTCCTCAGCCTCCACTCGGGGAGGCCCCTCCCCCTCCTCACCTATGTAGGCTATGGCCTCCCCCACGGGTACATTGGAGTTCTCGTCCCTGAATATTTTTAGGAGTCTCCCGGAGATAGGCGCCTCAACGTCGTAGGTCAATTTCTCCCCAACTATCTGGACTATGGGCTCCCCCTCTCTAACCTGGTCTCCCTCCCTCTTATACCATTTAGTTACCGTGCCCTCCTCCATGGTCTCCGTGAACTTCGGCATAACTATCTTGGAGCCCATCTCAGCCCGGCAAGCCTCCTCCACCTAAACTCGATCCAGCGAAAACGGCGAAGATACAGGGGAAAACCGTCAAGTCATGTTATCTCCTTTACAGCTTTTATTATTTTCTCCTCGTCGGGTATGACGAATCTCTCCAGGGGAGGCGTCGCCGGAATCGGCAGGTCGAGGGCTGAAACCCTCTTTATAGGGGCGTCCAAGTAGTCTATGGCCTCCTCCGCTATCGTGGCAGCTACTTCGGCTCCCCAGCCGTTGGTTCTATTATCCTCCTCCACTATGACCAGCCTCCCCGTCTTCTTCAGGGATTCCAGCAGCGTATCTTTATCGAATGGTAAGAGGGTCCTGGGATCTATGACCTCGGCTTCTATACCCTCTCCTGAGAGCCGTTCCGCGGCCGCCAGGGACTTATACACCATGAGGAGTTTACATAGTATCGTGACGTCTACTCCTTCTCTCCGGATCCCAGCTTTGCCGAAGGGTATGAGGTAGTCTCCTTCGGGGACTGGGCCGGTGACCTGTATGGCCGCCTTCTCCGACCGGTACCCCTTGCTCCCGTAGAGGAGTTTATGTTCGAAGAATATTACTGGGCCATCTTCCGATCTTATAGCAGTCTTCAATAGGCCTTTAGCGTCGTATGGTGTGGATGGGGCCGCGACCTTAAGCTCCGGGACATGAAGGAGGAAGGCCTCAGGGCTCTGGGCGTGTTGGGCTCCCCTCCCAGTGGCGCCGGTGGGCACCCTTAGGATCATCGGAACCCTGATTTGGCCTCCAGACATGTATCTCAGCTTGGCGGCCTCGTTGACTATCTGGTCCATGGCGCAGAAGGCGAAGTCCCCGTACTGGACCTCGGCTACGGGCTTTAATCCCATGACGGCCGCCCCCACGGCTGCGCCTACTATGGCGGATTCTGAGACGGGCGTATCCCTAACCCTCTCAGGGCCGAACTCATCGGATAACCCGAGGGTTACGCCGAAGGGGCCTCCGAATCCTCCTTTAACGCCTATGTCTTCGCCTATCAGGAATACCCTATCGTCGCGCCTCATCTCCTCCCTTAAGGCTTCCCTTATGGCCTCCCCCACCGTAAGCGTTCTCCCCCCGGATTCCCCGGGCTCCTCCACGTCTATGGGCGATGTCGGATAAGTATCCTCCAGGGCTACTTCAGGCTTGGGCCAAGGACTCGCCTCCGCGAACTCTACAGCCCTCCTTATCTCATCCTCAACCTCGTTCTCCATTTGTTCGGCCTCCTCGGGCTTTAACACCCTCCATTCTATGAGCCTAGCCTTGAACCTGGGTATTGGATCTCTCTTAAGCCATTCCTCAACCTCCTCCTTCGGCCTATAGGTGGCGGGGTCCCCCCTGGAGTGTCCCCCATGCCTATAGGTTAGGCATTCTATCAGGGTTGGGCCATCCCCGCTCCTGGCCCTTTCAACTGCTTCTCCAGCGGCCTCGTAGACGGCTAGGACGTCGTTGCCGTCCACGGTCACCCCCTTTATCCCATAGGCCGATGCCCTATCGCTGATCCTCTCGATCCTTAGGCTCTTGGAGACATGGGTTGAGGATGCGTAGAAGTTATTCTCGCAGACCAGTATTAAGGGGAGGTCCCAGACCGCGGCTAGGTTGACTCCTTCATGCCACATACCCTGGTTTACGGCTCCATCGCCGAAGAAGCAGACGGCCACCTGGTCCGTTCCCTTCATCTTGAAGGATAAGGCGACACCAGCCCCAACGGGTACGTTGGCTCCCACTATGGCTATAGCCGGGAGCATCCCCTTAGAGAATTCCCCAACGTGCATGGATCCCCCCTTGCCCTTGCAGCATCCCCCAACCCTGCCGTAGAGCTCGGCCATGAGCCTCCTCAGATCGCAGCCTTTAGCGATGTAGTGGCCGTGCCCCCTATGAGTGCTCAGGATGTAATCGTTATCCCTAAGGTTGCTGCACACCCCCACGGCTACAGCCTCCTCCCCGGCGTAGAGGTGCACGGTGCCAGGTATGGCGCCCTGCAGGAAAAGCCTATACACAGCGTTCTCGAAGCATCTAATCCTGAGCATCCCCCGATAAATCTCTATGAGTTTTTCATCTGGAAGCCTCATACCATCCACCTCACATTTACTCTACCTTTAAGACGAGATCTCTGGATTATGTATAGATAAATAAAGTGGTCGACGGCGCCCGAGATAGGTGCAGATTGATCAAAACCTATTAATATGGGCCTCCGGCGATAGGAATCAAACGGTGCAGCTGAGGTAAGGTTTCGCATAGTGGTTTAAGATGGAGTTTGAGGATTCCCTCTACACCAGTTTTGAAGGGTTGGATCCAGACAGCTTCATCTTCGCCCTATACTACATTGAGAGCAGCAGTCTCCTCAGCAGAGCCGCCGAGGAGATAGCTGTGAGCCAGTCGACGGGCACGTGGGTCCCGTTAAAATATGAGACCGAGGAGGTTAAGAAGTATAGGGCTAGGATAGTCCGTTTGGAGAGGCATAGGGGCAGCGACAGGGAAGGCTACGCTGAGATAGCTTACCCTGTGGATAACGTTAACCCTAGAGTCGGCGGCATACCTGAGCTCCTGGTAACCGTGGCGGGGTGCGCCTTCGAGCCCGCTGATTTCACCTCTATACGGCTCATAGATGTCCAGGTTCCGAGAAGCTTCGCCCAGGAGTTCCCAGGCCCCAGATTTGGAATCCCGGGGTTAAGGGAGCTCATAGGAGGCGACGCCTGGGATAGGCCCCTGATCGGCACGCCAGTGAAGCCCTGCGTAGGCCTCACACCGGATATGGTGGCTGAGATCTGCTATGAGGCGGCCATGGGAGGCATAGACTTCATAAAGGATGACGAGTTGAACGTGAGCCCCAAGTACTGTCCCATCGAGGAGAGGGTTCCCAGGGTTATGGAGGCCCTGGAC
>JAWBPF010000113.1:0-4976 GCA_038825355.1 Bathyarchaeia archaeon | reverse complement strand
ATCACAGCGAATCATCTGATAAACTCTTTAGGGTTTGACGAGGTAGGCTACTTGGAGTCCAGGCTTTTACCCCCTGTCATGGTGGTCCATAACGGGGAGCCTAAGCCCCCGGTGAGGCTCTATGCCCAGGGAAGCTTGGCGATCCTAACCTCTGAGATCCCGGTACCTGCATCGATATTGAACTTGTTGGCGGATGAGATCCTGAACTGGGCTTCAGCCAGGGGCTTAGAGCTCATAGTATCGGTCAGCGGCGTAGCCGTCCCTAACAGGCTCGAGATCGAATCCCCCGAGGTCTACGGGGTGGCTTCCAGCGAGAAGGCTAGGAGGATCCTGGAGGATTCGAAGATACCCTTACTCGAGGAGGGCTTCATGGTAGGCCCCCATGCAGCCATCCTAGGGGAGTCCCTTAAGAGGAGGATGGACAGCCTGATCCTACTCGCCCAGTCGCATTATCAGTATCCGGATCCAGGGGCTGCAGCCTCCATAGTCAACAGCCTCAACAGGCTCCTAAGCCTTAACGTGGAGGTGAAGACCCTGTTAGAGCAGGCTGAGGAGATCCGGCTTAAGACCAGGGAGATAATGCAGCGCACCTACAAGGCTATGCAGAAGATGGAGAAGATGCAGGAGCAGGAGCTCCCCCCAATGTATGTCTAGGAGGAGAGGGAGGCGTCTATACAGTCTGATCCTAAAGGGTGGTTGAAGTTGTGGCGTAGGCGTAGATTAATCGACGAGATAGAAGCCCTGGAGAGGGAGATCGACAGGATGTTCGATGAGATCCTATACGGGAAGCCGATGTGGGATCCAGCCGTGGGATGCTTCGAGCCCCTAACCCACATGGATGAGCTCGAGGACAAGATAATAGTGACGGTGGATCTCCCCTACGTTAGGAAGGAGGATATAATCCTGGATGTAACCCCTGATTCGCTTAGGATAGAGGCTAAGATGGCGCGTCCCATAAAATATGAGCGCTGGGGCACCATACAGAGGAGCTGCATATTCAAGGGATTCAAGAAGGAATTAAGGCTTCCCGGCGAAGTTGTCCCCGGAGCCTCCAAGGCCAGGTTCAAGGATGGATACCTGATAGTCGAACTCCCCAAGAAGGCTGTAAGACATAAGATAGAGGTGGAGTAGCCGCTAATCCACTCGACGGAATAAAGGAGAAGCCTCCCATCGTTTAGCCATTGAAACCGGGTTGGCCGCCATGAACTTCGCCTCATCGGATCTCCTCAAGGCTTTCATAGCATTGATGGTGATCGTTGATCCACTAGGCAACATCCCCATCTTCTCCTCCCTCACCTCGGGTATGGACGTTAAGGTGAGGAGGAGAGCCTTCAACACAGCCACGATTGTGGGCTTCACCCTCCTATTGGCCTTCGCCCTCCTCGGCGACCAGCTCCTCAAACTCTTCGGGATATCCATCGAAAGCTTCATGATCGCCGGAGGACTCCTCCTAGCCATAATATCCATCAAGATACTCGTCCAGGGGGGATGGGGAGAACCACATATCTCCCCCGATGATGTCGGAGCGGTTCCAATAGCCTTCCCCCTCCTGGTTGGCCCAGGAGCCATAACGACTACGATGCTGATACTTAAATCCTCAGGGCTAGCCGTAGCAGTATCAGCGGTCTCCCTGGTATTCGCCGCTGTATGGCTTATACTCAGGTTCATAGACCCCATATACTCCCTACTGGGAAAGACTGGATCCGCCGTGATAACAAGGGTGATGGCCGTCTTCATAGCAGCCATAGCCATCCAATTCATATACGAAGGCTTGAACATGCTCATGAAATCACGAGGGAGTTGAACTGAACCATTGACTTTAAAGGCCGAAAGGATCGTCTTCACCCTTATACTCCTACCGCTGTTAACAGGGGGCTTCATCCCAGCAGCTTTTACAGGCTCATCCCGTGAGGAGGAGTCGACCCCTCAAGCCGTACAGCTCCTATGGATGAACCATACCGTGGGGGGCGTGAGGAAGGCCCTCCTAACCAGGGAGGGAGAATACGTGACAGCCGGGGGTAAGGGCTTCGTGGCGAGGCTTGAAGCCCATACTGGGAGACGGATCTGGATCATTGAGAGGCCTTTCCAGGTGGATTCCATGGATGAATCCGACGATGGATCCATCATATTAGCCGGGTTGGAGCAGGCTCGTCTATGGGCGATTAAAGGCGACGGATCCATAATCTGGGAGAATTCCACTGAGGGCCCTGTTCTAGCCTTAGACTTAACCCCTAGGGGGGACAAGGCGGTGCTCGGAACCTTCTTTGGAACCCTATACTTCGCGTATCCCATGGATCGAAGAGTTGGAGGGGCGTAGAGGCGGGAGGGGATGGCCGTCATCGAGGCAGCCTTATCGGGAGACGGCTCCACGGCCGCTGTAGGATACTCAGACGACGTATTAGAAGGGTATAGATGGGGCATCCCGGAGCCCATATGGCATATAACCATTACAGGACATCCCAACGTCTTAGCCTATTCCCCTAGGGGAGACAGACTCATCCTGGGGACGAGCATCGGAGCACTCTACGTCCTCGACCCTTATACCGGTGAAACCCTATCGACCTTCAAGGCGGACAATGCGATAAGCTGTATAGCGTTCCTAGACGATTACTCCAAGATGGCTGTGGGAAGCAATGATGGATGCGTATACATAATCGACTTGGAGGACGGCTCCAGTTCATGCATGTATAGGATCGAGGGAGCCGTTAAGTCCATAGCCTACATCAGGAATGGATCAATCCTATGCGTAGGAGGAGCCGATAGAAGGTTCAGAGCCCTAAACATGGATACGGGGAATGAGCTGGGCTCCATAAAGGCGGGATACTGGGTTACATCCATCTCCAGCTCGGAATACGGCTTAATAGTCTTCGGAGCCGGAAACTCCCTGTACATGGTCAGGATCGCAGTTGGAGAGGGGGAAGAGGAGCATCCATCCCCCATGGATCATAGTGGATCACCCCGGGGAATCCTCATATACGGCGTAATCATGGTCCTCCTGATCCTAGCCGCAGCCACGTATCTATTCATGAAGCGTAGACGAGGTAGAGGAGGTAGATCTGAGCCTTGACGCTGATAATCAGGAAGAAGCATTTCGATGTCATAGTTGAACACTCCCTGGAGGAGTATCCCCTTGAGGCATGCGGCATCCTATTAGGCGATGTAAAGGGACCAGTCAAATCTGTGAGGAAGGTCATTAAGACCCGGAATATTTTAGGCTCACCATCACGATACGAGATAGATCCTGAAGACCAGTTGGCAGCCTTCTCTTTAGCCGATAGGGAGTCCATGACAGTCATAGGATTCTACCACAGCCACCCATACTGGGAACCCGAACCCTCAAGCATAGATGCAGCCATGGCGTTCTATAAGGGCTCATCCTACGTCATATACTCCATGCCCACCAGATCCATAGCCTCATTCATATGGATTGGAGATGGGTTCATAACTGAAGAAGTGAAGATAATCTAAGCCAACCCCTAACCAGTCAACTAATTTAACTAATTAATTTATTTAATAGCCGGATAGATGGCTCCTAACCCATATAGTATCCTGATCCGGGTCTACCTGGATCTCGAGGCTATGAGGAGACCTAGGGAGACTAGTACTGCTCCTATAATGAAGCTGGGGGAGGATATTTCTTCTCCTAGGATCATATGGGAGAGGATAGATGCTATGACGGGTTTCAGGAAGAACGCCATCGTACCCTTCGATACCTCCAACATGGATATCCCCCAGAAGTATAAGATATAGGCTAGACCGTTTGTAGCTAATCCTAAATAAATTAGGCAGCCTATCGTATTCACGTCGAGGCTGACGGGGTTCCTCGAGGCATCCCATATGAAGACAGGGGTTAGGAAGACGAGGCCGAACGTAAAGGTGGAGCATAGATAGTTTAACTGGTCCCTCAGACATGGGTCTCCACGGCCGCCGCCTCTAGATGTCCATGAGATGCCCCATACCAGGTATATGCACCAGAGCGTCAACGGTATAGCCATTAGGAGGTCGCCGCTTAGGGTGCCGGACCCCAGGAAGCTGGGGTCGAACCCGGTGATCACCGCTACCACTCCTAGTAGGCCGGTTAACGCCCCGATAACCCTAGGTAAAGTTAGATCCTCATGGAGTATCGCCACGGCTAAAACCGATGCTACCACCGGGTTCGCAGAGAATATCAAAGCTGCATGGGAGGCTGAAGTCCAAGTTATCGCCAGGAAATACAGGTTCAAGCCTAAGACGTTCCAGGCTAAGGCCATCAGGAGGATCCTTGAGAGGTTCCTCCCCGTGAACCTCCTTAAACCTCCTCCAAAGGCTGAGGTCATGAGGAATAGGAAGATGCAGCCTAGGAGGGTTCTGAAGAAGTTTATCTGATACGGCGTGACACCCCCCTGGATAAGCTTCGTAGCAACCTCCACGGTAGCCATCATCGAGATTCCGGCAATCGTTGACGCATAGCCTATTAATGGGATGCCCCTCAAGTTCAAAGCGAATATCCTCTAGGCCTCTCCCAGCCTTAACGATCCTTGACGGCCTCAACTCTGAATACTTCAGGCTTCAATTTAAGCTTCAAGAAGATCCTATGAATCGTTTCGACGAGCTTCTGGAGCGAGGCCTCTGAGGCATGGATTAGATGGCCTCTACATCCACAATCTGAGGATCCGAAACCCTTAACTGCATATTCAGCCTCAAGCTCTCCGGCGAGGATCCGGGCTAACCCGCATTCTGAGAGCTCACCCGTATAAGCGTAGACCACGGCTTCAGCCTTGAAACGGGTATCCAATGTTATATGATCGACGTGCCAGAAGGATTTCTTATCCTTGGAGAGGTGCCTCCTTAACCGGCCCTCAACCGATGATGAGCCCTTCCCGGAGCCCCTGCCCACATATATGTAGAAGCCAGGGTCAAGCCTATGGACACCAAGCCTACCCACAGCCACATACGCCTTCTCTGATAGTCCAAGTATAAGGGTGTATATGCCCCTC
>JAWBPF010000112.1:0-4991 GCA_038825355.1 Bathyarchaeia archaeon | reverse complement strand
AGTACTCGGAGACCTTGGAAGCCTAGGTGGGATAGACTCCTACTATAATACGGATCTGCTCCATGTTCAGAAGTACTTGTTCCAAAAGGGTTTACCGCCCACATGTAGGGCTGAGGTCTCCTACACCCGGAATGGTGAGGTCTCATCCCTTACCATACTAGACGATGGAAGGGAGGTTAAGCCGCCGCCGTTCAAGGTTCTAATATTCGATATATATCCTTCAGTTTCAGCTGATCCCCGCCGTGATGGAGGCGGGAACCGGATATCAGGGATACTCCTCGAAGAGGAGGATAAGGGCGTTAAGCTCCTCAAAGGAGGAGAAGAAGAGGTTATCGCCGCCTTCCAGGAGCATATCCAACGTTTAGATCCGGATTTTCTAGTCTCTGGAAGCGTTGAGGAGAAGGCCTTCCGCCTCCTCCAGAGGGCGCATGAGATAGGCTTCAACCTCCAACTTGGAAGGAGGCTTGGAGCCCCGCCTGGAAGGCTTACACCCTACCATCATAGGGGTAGGATCCTCCTGGATCTACAGGTCTTCCTCGAACTGGGCTTAGCAGGCATCATTGAACGCTGCAGGTTCGGATATATTCCCCCTGGACTGGCTGCTAAATGGCCTGCTGGAAGGATAATAGATAGCAGGCAATGCTATGAAGCCTTGAAGATGGGCGTGCTGATACCCCGGTCTTGTAGCTTCCAATACGTTAAGACGATGAGGGAGGCTGTATTATCCGATCGCGGAGGATTGATCCTCTCCCCGAAGGTGGGGCTCCACGAGAACGTAGCCGTATTAGATTTCGAATCCATGTACCCCCACATAATCTTGAAACATAATATAAGCTATGAAACCATGCGTTCCAGCCTTTCAGACGAGGACACTGAGGGTTTAATCCCGAGATTAATAAGGGATGTCTTGGATCGCAGACTATACTTTAAACATATACGTGAAAAGTATCCCAGGAATAGCCTTGAATATGGATGGTGCGATCAGAGGCAGAGAGCCCTCAAAGGGATACTCGTCTGCATCTACGGGTACACCGGATGTTTCGCAAACCGTTTCAGCAACGTCTCATGCTACGAGGAGATAAATCGTCTCGCAAGGGAATACCTGGTGAAGGCTTTGAACATCGCCTTAGAGGAGGGATACGAAGTCATCTACGCCGACAGCGACAGCATCTTCGTAAAAAGAAGGGATTCAGACAAGTATGACTACAAACGCCTTGCAGAGGCTATCTCCGAGAGATTAGGCTTACCCATGGCCTTAGAGGGCCACTATAAGTTTATTGCTCTGCTGAATCGAAGGGAGGATCCACTATTAGGAGCCTTGGGAGCCGCCCATAGATACTACGGCGTGCTCGCTGACGGTGGATTCCATTACAGGGGGATAGAGCTCCGCCGCCGTGACACTCCCCCCTTCATCAAGGATTTCCAGGCCGAGTTGATGAAGATTCTCTTGGATGCTGACTCCATCGAGCAGATCCGGGAGAGCCGATACAGGGAGGCCTGTAGATACGTGGAGGAAGTCTGCAGCAGAGTTCGTAGGGGAGAGTTCCCCGTCGAAGAGCTCGTCATAACTAAAACGTTGAGAAAGCCCGTCAAAGCCTATAGTGGACTCTTGCCGCACGTGGTAGCGGCCCTACAGATGGTTCAGAAGAGAGAGGATCCGGAGATCGGAGAAACCGTGAGATACATATATGTGAATGAGGATCACAGGAACCCGTATAGGCGCGTAGTCTCAGCCGACTTAACAGATTCCAGCCATCAATACTATGATAAAGAGAAGTATGTCGACCTGGTCCTAGACGCGGCTGAGACCATGCTCGGAATATTCGGCTTCCGAAGGAAACTTTTCTCATAGCCTTTAGGATCGGAGAATTAATTTAACTAATCCCTACTCCTTCCACCTTGCTGCTGACTTGGCATGTTATACTCTATTGACGCAGCCGTAGACTCTCATCTTCCGCCTCACTGTCTCCTTGAAGCTTCTTTCACCACGCTTGAATATCTTCTCCGGATACGCTTCCGGCATCTCCTCTAGGCCTTCCCTCACCCCTCTGAGGAATGACCGCCTCAGCTCGTATCCTAGATTTATCTTGGCTATACCGGCCCTGACGGCCTCTCCGGCGTCATCGTCCGATACGCCCGTCCCACCATGCAGCACCAGGGGTACCCCAAGGCCCCTCAGCCTCCTGATCCTTTCAAGATCGAGCCTCGGCTTATCCTTATATAGGCCGTGGACGTGCCCCACGGAGACGGAGAGGGCGTCCACCCCCGTCTCCTCCAGGAACTTCGCAGCCCTATCGGGGTCTGTGAGGTATTTATCCATATTCCTTGGGGGTGAGCCGCCCTCTGCGGAGGGTATCCTATCCAGCTGAGCCTCAACCGTCACGCCCATGGAGTGGCAGACCTCCACGACCCTCCTGGTTAAATCCACGTTCCTCCGGAACGGATGCTCCGAGAAGTCCACCATGACCGCCATGAATCCGAGCCTCAAACCCTGCATGACCTGCCTGAGGTCGGCTGGCTCGTTTAATAGGGATACCGCGGGGACCCTAGCCTTATCCACAGCAGCCCTGGCCAAGGCTGCGTAATACTCTAATCCATCGCATTCCCCGAGTAATCCACCGTTGAACCCAACTATTAGGGGGGCCCGCTCCTCCTCCGCGACCTCGACTAGGGCCCTTGTGGATTCAAGGTTCCAAACCTCGAAGTATCCGATGGCGTATCCTCCAGCCTGGGCATCCCTTAGAAGCCTAGCCAAATCGGAGGCTACCATTGAACCACCAACCCTTTAACCATTTCCCTACAGGAAAGCTTCCATATAAGATATAAGTTTCGATTCTCCTCGCCTCTGTGAGCTAGGTGGAGAGCTTCAAGGCTGAGATGTCCGCCAGGACCATGGCGGCCGTCATGGAATCCCCTAACCCCGTGGTGGTGGCTGGATCCTCGACGTTCCTGTTAACCGAGAATAGAAGCCAAGCATCGTCCACCTTCGCATAGCCGTTGGCTCTGAAGAACTCCCTGACTTTAGAGGGAAGATACCCCGCTAGGCTGTTGAACTCCCTTATACCTATAGGGCTTATAGGGATATTCTCCAGCTCTGACACCGCTGTGTTTAATTCCACGTGTCTGCCGTGGGCTGCGTAGCTGGCTGCGACGGCTGAGCCGAATAAGAGCGGATACAACTCGCTTTCAGGGTGAATATCTGGGGAACCCTTAACTATCCTGATGGAGTAGTCCCTCATATGAACGGTCAGCCTCCCGGCCGCTGTTAAACGGGATAAGATCCTGGCGGCCTCGTATATTATGGGGGCAGTCTCCCCCAACCTCAAATCCCCGAGATTCATCCTATGGGATGGCTCTAGGATATCCATCACCTCAGCTAATTCATCCTCGTTTAATCCTATGCTGTCCACTAGGGGGAATACCTTCCCTATTATCTTCCTCCTAACCCTAGGGTTTGGCGTGCATCCCAGCTCTAAATGGATGAACAATTTAGGGTTGAATCTCCTCCACTCCTTTATCTGCATCAGCGAAGCCTCAATCCTTTCAATGTAGTCCTCCCGTAGGAAATGGTAGCCGGCGAGGACTGCTCCGTCAACCTTCTCCGCGATCTCAACCCCATCACGGAAGGAGGGGTCTATTATAAGCCTGGTATTGTAATCGTCGTAGGTGGCTATGAAGCGGTTATCCCTCGGGACTTCGATGGATAAACCCTCCATCGAGAATCCTCCACCTTTGGAGAACTCGAAGACGTGATGGATTAAAGCGTCATCGTTAGGCCTCACCGCCTCCCCTACAGGGACGAGCACCGTCTTCCCATCGGATGCTCGGGGCACCTTGACGCGTTCCTCGTCTATGAATAGATCTGCCTGTATCTTGGGCAGCTGGACCACATGGGGGATTATCAACGGTGTCCCCAGGCTCGCCAGGGCGTTGGCCATGTTCCCAGCCTGCCCACCCATTCGCAGCTCATCTTGGATGAAATAATCCGAGATCTTATCGGAGACCTTCGGGTTGAGTATGAGCCATTCCTCGCCCAGCCCTTCCATCATGCAGAGGATTAAGCCTGTTAGGAGATCCTCCTCGTCCAGTATCCTCCTCGGAGGCTTCCTAATCCTCCTTAGGACTTCCCTGGAGTAGGGTTTAACCGCCTCCTCAACGATGGATGGCTGGACATGATATATTGCATCTATGTTAGTGTTATATGCGGTTATGATCCCGTCTACAGCATCGATTCCAGACGCTGCATCTCTTAGGGCCTCAGAGTATCTCTGGTTCCATAGATCCTCTTCCATTACGCTGCCCCTTTAGCTCATTATCCTCATTAAGTTGAAGAATTCATGGGATGGCTGTCTGCTTCTCCGTTGATGCTGGGGGTCATGCTTTACCGTAGTCTCCATCTCTCTATGGCTCTCGCCAGCTCCGGGTGCTGCTTCGCCTCCTCCTCTAAGGGTGCCCCTGTTAGATGTGCGTCTATCGCCTGTCTCACCGCCTTTACGCCTGCTCTTGGGCCGTCTGGGTGGCCGTGGATCCCTCCCCCTATGAGGAATATCAGGTCGTTGCCTAGTAGGTCTATGGCGGCTTTGAGGTTTCCAGGGTGGATTCCTCCCCCTATCCCGGGTAGGGTGGGCTTAAACCCATGGTATGGGCCTCTCAGGGCTCTACAGTTCTTAAGGATCTCATATGGCTCCACACTTATATAGCCTCCGCCTACTCCGCCTACGTGCATGCTGTCCCCGCCTGAGAGCCTGGCTAACTTGCATAGGATTTGGAAGTCTATTCCGTAGATGGGGTTCCTCGTCCAGGCGTCGGCTATACCCTTATGGACGTGTATGGGAACCTTGACTGAGGGATCCTCCGCTACGGCTTGGATGGCTGAGAAGCTCGTGGATACAAAGTTGAGGAACAACGCGTTCGCACCCCACTCCACGACCTTCTCTGCGAGTCCAACTATATCATCCACCCTCGTCGTTATGCAGGGGGCGTAGAGCACG
>JAWBPF010000111.1:0-5060 GCA_038825355.1 Bathyarchaeia archaeon | reverse complement strand
AATTTTTGAAAGATTTAAAGGATGTAAATGAGGTACATACTTGAAAGATCCTGTCTTTATGGCGTTCTTAAAAGCGTTACTTTATTCCTCGGCGCGGAGAGATGCCATCACCATAGATGAGCTGAAAGCCTTGGCCAAGATACCTAGAGAAGAGGCATTAGTAGCATCCTCCTACTTGAAGGGAAAGAGAATAATCAACATGGTAAATAATGAGACGATAGATTTAGAGAACATGGATCGGATAGGTCTCTCCCTATTAGCGATCAGGGAAGGATTAGATCCGGAGGCCTCAACTAGAAGTCTAAGCTGGAGAGATTTTGAGAAGTTCGTCGAGGATTCATTAAGTGCTGAAAACTTTAAAGTCTTGAATAACCTCTACTTCATGAGTAATGGGAATAGACGGCAAATAGACCTCCTAGCCATAAGGGAACCATTAATCCTGTCTATAGACTGCAAACATTGGAGATCCAAATACTCATCCTCCAGGGTCTTAAAGGCTGTAAAATCCCATATAGAAAGAACGAGGTCTCTAGCCGACAACATCATGATGAACGAGAGAATTAGAGGCTTACACATATCGCATAGAAGATGCTTCATACTCCCGGTAATAGTTCTCCTAATGGAGCCATATAACTATAGAATAGTATTGGAAGTACCCGTAGTTCCATTATTAAAGTTTAGAGATTTCCTCAGGAATATACCGCCGATACCCGGTTTAGAGCCGATGAAATATATCCCTGTAAATTTAAACTTGATTAATTAAGTCCTCAAGAGGCGCATCCCGCCTAAAGAAGAGCTTAATTCACTTACTTTACTGATCAGATGTGGAAAAGTATTAGTAAGCAACTTTCTAGGAGGTAACTTTTAATTAGGGTGAGTTAAAAGATGGAGCACACCGTTTTTCATCCTATAGAGATTCTTCACGCAATCGTCCTTTTTACTAGACTTACTGAGAAGACGGTTAATGTAACTCCGACCTATTAGCAATAACAATAGGATAAATAGCCAGCTTCTATTTCTCCAAGTGCTTCTGACCAGGGCATATGCAGAGCATATTTGAGGGGGAAACATCACTAAAGGTGATTTGATATTTGGAGCTGCAGTGGTCAAGCATACACCTGCGGATTTAAATAAAACGAGAATGTGCTTCCAGGGATCGAAATATTGAAAATATTAGAGTCGGTATTTCAAGTTTAATAAGGACATATAGCGATAGAGATATATCGCTTATTTGGTAAATGGTTTAACTATGATGTTGAAAAAAACCATAGTTTTCCCAATGGCCTTTATTCCGTTACTCCTAGTTCAGTGTTCGGCTCAGCCGTTGGCCTGGAGGTACTACGCTGTAGGCTCTATCACTTCAATTTCCATCTCTAACGATGGCAGATATGCTTTAGTTGGGAATAAGGATGGGATAATCTATCTCCTCGATAGGGAGAAAGGTGGGGAACTATGGAAATACTCAATATGGGAAGCTGTGAATGCTGTATCTATCTCCGGCGATGGAGCCTACGTGGCGGTGGGAGGAAATAGTCGCGTCCTCTATCTCTTCGACAGGGAATTGACTGGTAGGTCATATCTCTGGAGATATCCCTTAGGAGCAGCCGTCCTAGACGTAGCCATATCGTTGAACGGGAAATATTTAGCGGCTGGATCATTCGATCATAGAATCTATTTATTCGATGTGGGGAAGTCCACACCTCTATGGTCTTATCCGACTGGAGGAAGTGTTAGATCTGTAGACATATCGGAGGATGGAAGTTATATAGCTGCCGGAAGCGACGACGGATACTTATATATTTTCGATAGAAATTATACAGGACAAACCTTCATATCTAGATTTAAAACTGAGGAGCCTGTAAGATCAGTAGCCATATCCAAAGATGGGTACTCCATCGCCGCCGGGGGCTTAGATGGCTACCTGTACTTCCAAGATAGGAGAAATGACGAAGAAACGTATACTTGGAGGCATAAGTTGAAGTCGAAAGTCGCATCCCTCTCAATATCCTCCAATGGAGGATTTATTGCGGTGGGAGATTCATCAGGCATAATCTACTTATTCGATAGAGATCATTCCAATAACACTTATTTATGGAGTTATCCCATCGGTGTTAAATCCACGTTGGTATCTGTTTCTGGGGATGGAGGGCTCATAGCTTCAGGGTCTGAGGAGGGCTTATACCTATTCGATAAAAACTTCGAGAAAAAAAAGCTTCATATGGTACCTCCCCCTAAACTCCGTAGTTACTGATCTAGAGATATCAATGGATGGAAGTTCAATAATCGCAGGCGATTACAAGGGTTACGTTTATATGCTCTGGCCAATAATCCAATTATCGGATCGACAACCTAGCGAGACGGCGGCCCCCACCTTAGAGAAGACGGCCTCAATTACCTCCAGCATAAATGAAATAAAAACTGCACTGAGAATCTCCTATCTTCCCCTGCTAGTGATAGCTACCATGGTGATAATCATAGGATTTATCTTCCTACGAGCTAAGGGAAGGAAGGCTTCCTTTGAAGTAGTCTCAAGGCATGTATTCGGATATAGACCATTAGATCTGCTTTTAAAAGAGGGAATCCCTGAAGGATACTCTATAATCTTATCCTCAATGCCTTGCGACCAGAAGGATGACGCGATAAAAGGTTTCTTAAGGGCTGGGCTAGATGAGGGATCTACAGCGGTTTATATAACTAATACAGTGGATAAAGTTTTGGAGTTGGTAAAGGCCCCAAAGATGTATGTTCTTATTTGTAACCCCCAAGCTGACGAGATCGCGCCTCCAACGGGGAATGTGGAAAAGGTAAAGACCATAGAGAACTTAACCGATGTAAATATAAGCATAATAAGGTTAATCGAGAAGCTATATGAGGAATCCCAACGGGAAGGACAAAGTAAGGCGATAAGAATATGTCTGGACAACTTGGATGATGTGCTCATCCAACATAAAGGTTCTACCACCAGGAAATGGCTTTTGGAACTAATACCTAGGCTTAAGAGGACGTGTGGAATAATCCTTGCCACAGTGAATCCAAGGATGCATCCTAAAGAAGATTTGAACGCGATTCTAAGCATATTCCAGGGCCAAATAGATATTCTAGAAGGAACTAAGAGGGGCAGGCTATACAGAAAGATACTAGTTTCAAGAATGTATAATGTGTATTACTCCAAGAAAGGTTTTAAGATTTAAAACCTAGATATTCCTTCTTATGACGCTTTACAGGACAGATATAGGGTATGATATTTAATTTTCAATTTTTCAGACAACTCTAAAAACTGGTTGCTCGCCTCGGAGGCCCCTTATACAGTTTTCAATAGTTATTTCACCCATACGACGTATTCCATCAAAAGTCTGTCCACCAATGTGAGGAGTTAATACCACGTTACTGAGGCCAATCAATGGGCTTCCAGTCGGGGGTTCATCCATGAATACGTCCAGTCCTGCACCTGCGATTTTACCTTTCCGTAGAGCATCCGCCAGGGCCCCTTCGTCTATGAGGTAGCCCCGGGCGGTATTTATAATTATTGCACCATCCCTCATCTTATCCAGCTCACGGGCGCCAATAATTGGGCCACTATCCTTCTCCTCAAGAGCAGCGTGGAGAGATATGACATCCGCTGTTTCGAGCAGCTCCTCTAAGCTTAGATAAGCGACTTTATGAGCCTCAGCAAACCCGTAGTCTGGGTTAGGATCGCAGGCTATAACTCGCATACCAAAGCTTTTTGCTCTCTCACACACAGCTTTACCGATACGGCCTAGGCCTATTATACCCAATATCTTGTCTCGAAGCTCAATTCCTAGGAAACCTTTCCATGAACCCCTTTTTACGCTCAAATGTGCAGGTATTATTTTTCTAGCAACTGCGAGGATTAATGCCATGGTCAAGTCTGCAACGGAATCTTTTATAACATCCGGGGTAGAACTTATAATTATACCTCTAGCCTTTGCCGCCTTAAGATCAATGTTATCTAATCCTACACCATGTTTAACTATGGTCTTCAGTCTGTCCGCAGAGTTTATAACCCTCTCCGTCAACTGATCAGTCCCTGTTATTATCGCATCCACTCCTGGAACCATATCTATTAATTCTATCTCTTTATAAGCACGGCCAATCGTATTTCGTTTAACTTCACAGCCCATCTCCTCTAGCTTCATGATATGTTCGGGGAAGAATCTCCCGAAAGAACGAGAACCTATAAGGACACGCCATTTCGGCTTAGGTTTTCCTGTAACAGCTTCCGAATCAGCTCGAGTCTTCCAATTAGAAGGTACCAGAATATCCCTTACCAAGCTACTACCTCCACTAAGGATCTAATAACGATCTTATCTTCTCTACTTCCGCTCTCATATCGGATGCCTTATATAGAGTACCGCCCAGGGCAATCGAAGTAGCACCGGACGAAACTATGTCCTTCACATGCTGGATTTTCACTCCTCCGGCAACTTGGATGTCCATCTTTACTTTCGAGGCCTCTGCCAGGCTTCTAGCATATCTAATGCGAGGCAAAGCGAGATAGCTAAAGGCGGTTTCACGCCTATTGCTTTCGCCTATTCCACGAGATAAGAGAAGTACCGAATCGATTAAACCTATAACAGGCTCCAAACATATCAATGGTGTGCCCATTGTAAATGCTAAGCCTGCCTTCAAACCGTAAGATCTAACTTCATCGATTATTTCATAGGTCGTAGATATACTTTCTATATGTGGAATCACTACATCCGCACCTGCTTCAGCAATTTTTGGTATGAAGCGTTCTGGCTTTAAAGCTCCGAGATGTACTTCGAATGAAAGAGGGGTAAGCCGTCGTAGGCTGGCTATGGTCCTCGGAGGAAATCCTAAGTCCTGTACGAAGTGTCCATCGAAGACATCTAAATGGATGAAGTCTAAACCGGCCGCTTCGATCCTTTTAACCTCGTCTGCTAATCTACCATGATCGGCGTTGAATATTGCAGCCCCTAATCTTATCTCCTTATTTGATCCCATTCCAATTCTTGTCCTCCGATTCAATAGCTATTGCCCTCACAGGGGAAGCATCTAATCCTATGATAGGTAAAGGA
>JAWBPF010000110.1:0-5082 GCA_038825355.1 Bathyarchaeia archaeon | reverse complement strand
TCGGGTACGACGTAGTCGAATGCCTCCTTCAAGACGTCCGTATAGTATTTTCCTCCATAGGACTTCTGCACGAAAGGGTCGTCGAAGTGACAGACCCTGAAGGGCTCGAGGAACCTCGCCGGATCGCAGACCACTTTAGCGCTGACCTCCGGATCTGTGCAGTATGTGAGCAGGGCGAAGGCTAGCTCAGGATGCTTACTATACTTGTTAACGAATACCATATGGCTCTCTCCAATCATGGACGCGTGCCTTACCAACCCATCCTTGGTCGGAACCCCAGGCGTCAGCACGTTCTTAATCTTCCCTCCCAGCCTCCATGGCCTCACAATCTTTCTTCAGGGAGACCCAAGCCATCTGCACCGCCAACTTGCCCTTAGCGAAGAGGTCACATGCAGTGTCCCATACCCCTTGGAGCTTGAGGAGATGCTGGACAAGTACTATGCAGCGAAGGGATGGTCGAACGATGGGATACCCACAAAGGCCAAATTGATCCAGCTCGACCTATTCGAGGAGGCTGATGAGATAAGGGAAGAGCACTAAGCCCAACCTACCCATATAGTGACTCCGGCCAATCTTTCTTAGCTGTCACCCATATTTTTTATAAGTCATCAAGTGTCTCATTCATGTAGTAGGTGGATGTGGAGTTTGAGTAAGGTACTTATAGGTGCATCAATACTCTCCGCTCGTTTCTCCCATCTCGCCGATGAGGTGGCTCGCTGTGAGCGGAGCGGCGTGGACTTCCTACACTTCGACGTTATGGATGGAAGCATGACGAGCATCATTACTTTCGGCCATTTAGTGATAAAGTCTCTAAGAGAATATAGCGATCTAAAATTTGATGTACACTGCTACCTCTTAGAGCCCGTTAGACATTTACCTTTCATAGTTGATGCTGGTGCAGATGCTGTGACTATCCCCATGGAGGCTGAAGGGAAGGTCGTCCAATCCCTGGAATACGTAAGGGGTAAAGGCCTCGAGGCAGGCGTGGCCCTGCTCCCAGCTACCCCTCTTAAAGCTGTCCGCGAGCTTCTTGGATTAATAGACTCGCTGACCATAGTATCTGCAGATGTTATGAGCTACGGCTCCTGGAAGTTCCTACCAGAGATTCTAGATAAGATCAAGGCGGCCCGGAGGCTCTTAGACGATGAATGTAAGGGAGTAGACGTGGCCCTCAAAGTCGATGGGGGAATAAATCTTGATAATATAAGTAGCGTGGTGGGTGCCGGCGCCACTTCCCTAGTGATAGGCGGAGCATTATTCGCAGAAGAGGATATGGGTAGGATGTTGGCTAAGCTAAGGGGTAAGATCATAGAGGATAAGTCCCTATAGAGGTTTTAGATCAGGCTTCCCTATATTCATGTCCTCCGAACTCGTATCTTAGCACGGAGATAAGCTTGGCGGCGAAGGCGTCTCTATCCCTAGAGGAGTACCGCATCGTCAACGCCGCATTTATGGCTGGTGTAGGAACTTCAAGTTCCATCGCTGTTTTGGCTGCCCATCTTCCGGTTCCACCTCCCCCTATCCATCTGCCGATTTTGATCAGCCTCGGATCCCTGCCGAGGGCCCTCTCAGCCAGGCCTAATAGCCAGGACCTCACCACGCTTCCATTCTTCCATATTTCAGCTATTTTATGGAGATCCAGTTTATAGGGGGCTGCGTCTAGTAGGGCGAACCCTTCGCCGTATGCTTCAAGGATAGCGTATAGGACACCGTTATGAACCATCTTCACGTAGTGTCCTGCTCCACTTTCACCGAGGTATGCATATGCTTCTGGGGCTGCTAGGGCCTCGAATATGGGCTTCGCCTCCTCGAAGGCCCCTCTGTCCCCTCCTATCATGAAGCAGGCTCCTTTCTCTGCTCCCTCGATGCCCCCGCTTATCCCGGCGTCTAGGAGGTGTATCCCCTTCCCTTTAAGGTAGCCTGCCCTTCTTACGGAATCCTTAAAGTAAGAATTGCAGCCGTCTATGATTATGTCTCCTTCGGAGAGTTCTGGGAGCATCTCCTCTATGGCTTCGTCCACCGGGTCTCTGGCTGGGATGGATAGGAAGATTATCTTGGGTTTCGGGAGAAGCTGGGCCACCTTCCTAACGGACTTTGCGGCTACAGCCCCCTTCAACTCCACTTCCTTGAGGGCTTCCATGTTATGTGGCGTGTAGGCTACGACCCCGTGGCCGTGCGCGAGCAAGTTTTAAACCATGGGCTTCCCCATTCTGCCTAGACCTATGAAACCGAGTTTCACAGCCTCTCCACTCCAATGGTCTCTGTCGGATTTTAATGGCTGTGCGTATTTAATCTTTACTTTCACTCGGCCGTCAAGGTAGGGTTTCCTCCGCGACTTGTTCTATTTATTTAACCATGCATTGTTCCTCCTCCCCTTTATGTTGCTTGTTTTAATGTTTTTTGTTTAAATGTTTATATATGTGTACATGTATTACAGATCTACAGATGATCTCCATGAGCCTATGGAACGCATTGAAAATCGATAAAAACCTTAAGCGATTCGCTGTCGACTCTATAGCGCACACCATATTCTATGGAGTACTCGGGGCCGTCATAGCCCTAGCCTTGGGGATAGAGCTTAAACTATACCTAGCCATGTCCATAATAGGCACAGCCATACAGCTCCTTAGCGGAGGCTTCTTCGGAAGATTCCTAGACCTAGTCAGAAAGCTGATGGGAGTCTAAAAGGAAAGCTTTCGAATTAACCAACTTTCTACCTACAAAAAATCGGCATCTCAATATCCGAGGAACTAGTGCCCCTCATAAAATCCACCATAATATAGTATTTGAGCTTGGATCTAGGCAACTGCATTAAAGACCGGAAGGCTTTAACCTCAGCCTTCATATGCATGATCTTTAAAACACTCCTTAGTCGTCTTAAAATACCATTTTAAGGTATTACATTTGATTGTTACATATAATCGTAAGCCTAGAAGGGGGAGCTTATTTATATAGGCTAACAGACATGAGCGTATTAATAGGCCTACTTTAATTCCATCAGCCTAATCTCTCCTTATTTCAGTTCAAATCAAGTCATAGTGTTAGATCGTAACACTCAAGTATAGGTCGTCTTAGTATGAGATGACTGCTCAAATCTCCTATTCGATAAAATCCTACAAAACATTAAAACGTATAATTCTTCATAAGGCATCACTCCAGACCATAAAATCCCATAGTGAACTAGAAGTCGTATCTTAACCTTTAAGAATCTGTCTTGAACATTTATAGCAAAGGCTTATATATAGTAACATTCATATCAATTGCCTCATGGAAAAATATGTAGGTAATGAACTATGGCTGAAGAAAAAGTAGGTAGACGTGATTACGTGAAATATGCAGGCGGCGCAGTAGTAGGAGCAGCTGTTGTGGCAGTAGGCTGGGGAGCCTATGAGTCAACGAGAAAACCTGTAACGGTGGGGCCTCCCACCACTGTAACAGTAACGAAAACCGAGGTAGTGACTGGTACAGTACCTATCACGACCCCTACTAAGAAATGGGATTGGGTCGAGGCTGCCAAGCCTTATAAAGGCACCACCATTCACTTAATAGCTGAGACCACACCAACACCTGTTTGGACTGCTAAGACTTTCGCACCTGAATTTGAAGCACTAACCGGGATTAAAGTTGAAGCCGAAAATGTCTCCTACGACGAAATGTTCAGAAAAGAGATAACGGACTGCGAGGAAAAATCTGGAATATAAGATGTAATTTATACGGAACAAGACATTATAGCCAACTACATTGCAAGAGGTTACATCACCAATCTCTCCGACTTCATGAACTCCCACCCAGAGTTAAATTATCCAGATTGGGATCTAGCGGACATCTTTGCAGCAAATCAGTATGCTGATACTAGAGGCAATCTATACTCTGTCCCGCTAGAGACGATGGTAAAAACCTATGTATATAGGAAGGATAAATTCGATGAGTTGGGTCTAAAACCAGCAAAGACCATGGATGAGCTAAAAGAGAACGCCAAGGAATTAACCGATCCAAAGGGTAACTTCTATGGCTGGGCTTGTAACGCTAAAGCCTACCAAGCCCTGGGATATGAATTCGTTGAGAATTGGTGGTGGCTCTATGATATTCCACATTGGTGTCTGAACTGGGAAGGATGGGAAGAGCCAGGCTATGTATTCTCATTTGAAAAGTTTCCAGAAAAACCACGCGTCTCCCAAGCGGAAGGAGGTTACATGGATTCAGAAAAGGCATTTGAAGCTCTAGCGGACTACCTGGAACTCATAAAGTACGCGCCTCCAGGCGTTAGGACGTATACGTGGGATGAATCCGCCACAGCGATAGCAAACGGCATAGTTGGGCAGGGATTACAGTACGGAGACTTTTATGGATTATTCATCAACCCAGAGCAATCAAGAGTTGTTGGAAAGATCTACGCCGACCTCCCTCCAGTGTCTAGACATTACAGGTCCGGGCGGCCTATTGGATACCTAAACCTCGGCGCATGGTCGATTCCGGCTGGCTCCCGTAATAAAGAGGCAGCTTGGTTGTTCATACAATATGCGACAGCAAAAGAACAAGTAGCTAGATCAGGTCCAGCAACAGGCGCACCCCAGAGATTAAGTGTACTAATGAGCGATGAAATCAGCCGACTAGACAGAGAACTATACGGTGGCTACTTCTCCGTCATCAGGAACTATAGACACCTATTCGTAGGAAATCCACCGCTTGTGGAGCACTTCCCAATACTAGAGATAATCTGGACACACCTCGCAAGAGCTGTAGCTGGAGAGTTTGGAAAGGTACCGGAGCCTGCATCACCCAAAGACACTACAGACCCATACCCAGCAGCGAAGAAATGTATGCTCGCGATGACCGAAGCGGTGGAAAAGAAGCTTAAGGAATTCTATCCGTAAAGAAGCCTACGGGGCACCTACTAGATGTCCATAAAACGTAAACGTCGACTCTCCAAGCCGGCACTAATGCTAGCACCCATGCTGATCTACCTAGGCTTCATAGGCCTAATCCCCTTTTTTTATATCATATATACTTCTTTTTTTAGGTATAACATGCAATCTCGAATGAAGGAATGGGAATACATTGCCCTAGGGAACTTCAGAACTC
>JAWBPF010000109.1:0-5235 GCA_038825355.1 Bathyarchaeia archaeon | reverse complement strand
CATAGCCATTTTGCCCCTCCGAAATACGGAGAGATAGTGTTCCCGCAGACCTGGTGGATCTTCTCCATGCCGATATTTTCCCGAATCCAGTTACATTCGTCTACCGCTCTCGAGTCGCACCAGATCAACGCTGGTCGCAGAGGTTTTCCATTCCTGTCTACCGGAAGGCAGCTGGGCGTCATGCTGCTGATACTTATCCCCTCTATGTCTTCGGTACTCACCTCTGTTCTTTTTATGACTTGCCTTATAGTATCTGCTACCGTGTTCCAAATCAATAATGGGTCAACCTCGATCCAGTTTGGTTTAGGATAGATCAGCCTAAGTTCCTTGGATGCGTCACCCACGACGGCTCCTTCAAAGGTGTAAAGTTTCGTTTTAACAGTTGAAGTCCCAATATCTGCCCCTAAAATATATCCTTGGCTCACCTTCAATAATCCTCCGCTTTTCGTTGTTTAACATGAATAAAAGTTTGTTTCGAGACGTATGGCTATTATTGAACTCTAGTTTAAGAACTTTTTGGGAATCCCCGACTGGACGTGAACTGGATTTATTAAGGTGAGGCTTTAGTAAGGGCGTGATTCTTTAGGCCTTCAATTTTTTTTAGGAATTCTATAAATAATGGAGGAAATAAAGGGGCATAAGATTTCCCACTCTCTGGGATTAAGCTTAATCCCCGTCTATTTTAGGCTTATATGGATGGCTGATTTTTGGGAGCATTAGCAAAGCTTGCCTAAATTGGAAATTTGGTATTATGTTATGAGGTGGAAGTATACAGGAAAACCTGGATTAAGATGTACCAACCCATAGCCTTAAAGGTTATTAGTGTATATGTCAAGTAAGGTACGAGGAAGGCTCTGGTCGAAGTCTTGCAGGCTGATGTGGAAAAGTCGATGTAAGGCGAGTTTTCGATCCGAAGATGAAACTTCGTCCAAGGCTGAAAAAGGCCTCTAATCATAATGGCAGAATACATTATATTATGGCTCAGTTAAGGCTTATCTTAGAGTCCTAATGTTTGTTTAATGTAGCGGTGTTGAAGGTTCTGCTATCATCGCCGAAATGGGATCGCTTCGAAAAGGAGATGCCGTTCGATGGCTGAGTATGATGTGGTTCTGATACATCCTCCAAGCTTCTATGACTTTAGAAGAGGCCCCTGGTTCCCTGGACCAATAGACAGGACCGTGCCCAATTATACGCCAGCGTTCATTATGTTTCCCATAGGTCTAATAAGTATGGGCGCATATATTCAGGATAATGGATTTAAAGTTAAGATAATTAATCTAGCCGAAAAGATGATTGTCGAGAAGGATTTCGATGTTGAACATTTCCTGAGAGGGTTGAACTCAAAGATATACGCGGTAGACCTCCACTGGGCTGTCCATTCTCAAGGTGCTATAATGATTGCACAAATATGCAAGAAACATCATCCTGACTCTAAGGTAATTCTAGGCGGGCTCACAGCCACTTGTTTTGCGGACGAGTTAGTATCAAGTTTTAACTTTATTGATTGCGTAGTAAGGGGGGAGGGGGAGGAGCCTCTTCTAAGGCTGGTGGAAAGCTTTAATGACTCAAAGGTGTTTCATCAAATCCCTAACCTTACTTTTCTAGATAAGAATGGAGAGATAGCGAGGACAGAGAGCCTCGAAGTATTTGATAGTATAGATTCCCTAGATTTTACAAGGTTAGACCTAGTGGAGCCTGTTAATCGCACAATAACCTCCGTATTTTATAGATCTAAGCTCTGGAATATACCCATATGTAGAGGATGCACTTTAAGCTGTGTTACTTGCGGTGGCTCAAGCTACAGCTACCAGAGACTAATGAATCGGAGCACACCTGCCTTCAGATCCCCTGAAAAGATACTTGAAGATCTCATGATACTAGATGAGAAGAAGATAGGCTCCATCTTCTTATTTCAGGATCCCCGCCTTGGAGGCGAAAAATATGTAAGGCAATTATTCGAAGTGCTAAAGGGGGAGAAATGGTCTAGTATCACGAGTATAGGGATCGAGTTGTTTCATCCCGCCGGCAAATCCTTTATAAGATATTTAAGCGAAAATAAGCCTGCTGATCATATCGGATTATCTATCTCTCCAGAGTCCGGCCTAGAATCCGTGAGAAGGAGCCAAGGGCGAGAATACTCCAACGATGAACTCCTGAAGACTTGCCGATACTGTAGAGAGTATGACGTCCCTATAGGAATATTCTACATGATCGCACTGGGTAACGAAACCTTCGAGACGATCAGAGAGACATGGAAGCTGTGGAAGAAAATATATTCGTTGGAGGATAGGTTGAGTAGGAGGCCCCGTATATTCCAAGACTTCGGACCGATGATATTCCTAGATCCTGGATCCCTTGCTTTCGACCATCCGGAGAGATATGGATATAAGTTAAGATTTAAAAAATTTCAGGACTATTACAGTGCGATGAACTCCCCTCACTGGTCCCAGTGGATAAGCTATGAGACCAAGAACCTGAGTCGACAGGACGTCGCATATATGATACTAAAATCAGCTGAGAAATTGCTTGAATACAAGAAGATATTTGGGAGAATAAGAGAAAAAGAGTATGAAAATGAGAAATTAATCCTAAATCTGGATAAAATCTTCATCAGAGAATTCGATGAGCTCATGAAGATGGAAGATGAGGAGGATCGCAACAATAGGATTAGGGAACTAGCAGAGATCTCGAAAGATCCACTCCTATCATTATCCTATATCCTTACGGAAGACGAATAAATAACTTAACTAGGAGTTTATAGTAAAGTTTTGGGGGGCATAGTGATCAGATTAAACAATCATCCTGACAATAAACATCTGAGGCGTACAGAAAACTTTAAAATGAAAGGACGGTAAGCAATATGGGGTCTAAAATGACCGGGTTAAAAGAGGGAAAGATGAGGGCCGCCGTAGCTTATGGACCAAGAAACATTAAGATCGAACAAGTCGACATACCAGCCATCTCTGACAATGAGGTGCTCATAAGAGTAAAGGTCGTAGGTATATGCCCCAGCGATGTCCGCTCCTACGAGGGGATATACAAAAGGGAGATGTACTCATATGGATTGGAGAGCTATGGCCTATCGGGCCATGAATGGTGTGGAGAAGTAGTCGAAGTTGGAGAGGCCGTCAAACAATTTTCAATAGGAGACAGGGTGGTGCCTGAGATAATAATACCTTGCGGAACATGTAAATTCTGCAGGAAGGGTATGTCCAACATATGTGCAAATAAAAGGAACATTACCAGAGGGTATGCTGAGTACGCTAAGGCTCCAGCAGAGTTTCTATTTAAGATACCTTCTAACGTTAGTTTCGAAGTGGCAGCATTCACAGAGCCCATAGCGGTGTGCCTCCATACAAACGAGATGATTTCACCTAAACCTGGGGATAGTATCCTTATAATAGGGGGAGGACCGATGGGGCTTATACATACGCAGATTTCGAAGATATCGGGAGCCTCCGTAATTGTGAGCGAAGTAGTCGAGGAGAGGCTAAGAGTAGCGAAAAAGTTTGGTGCGGATTTCGTCATTAACCCTATGAAGGAAAATCTGAGTGGTAAGGTTAGAGACTTAACCGACGGATATGGGGCAGACGCTGTAATAGTCGCTACTGGAAATAAGAATGCCATAGAGAGCGCTGTTAAAACCGTAAGCAACGCAGGCACTGTCATACTGTTCGGAGGCTCTTATCCACCGATTAATATCGAGATAGACCCGAATATTATTCACTATGGAGAGATGAAGATAATGGGGAGCTACGATCATACACCTACTCATTTCGAGAGGGCTTTGAGGATCCTCTCCAGAAAGCTGATAAACGTAGAGGACTTAGTATCAAAGACTTTCAGCCTCGACGAGTTAGCGAAGGGATTCGAAACCGTTAAGAAGGGTGAGGCGCTCAAGGTAAACATTAAACCCTAGGGAAGGTGCATTGGGCAAAGCTAAGCTGATGAAGGTGGTTCAGACTAAGCTTTGTCTGCTGAAAATAGGATTTTATTCTTATTTTTTATATAATCTTTTAACTCGTTTCTCGCGATTTCCAGGTATTTTTTAGGGTCGTATTCACCTGGGTGTTCGGCGAAGAATTTCCGGCTTATGGCGGTGAAGATCAGTTTAATATCTGTGTCGAAGTTGACCTTGCAGATGCCCCTCCTGATGGCTTCCTGAAGCTGATCTTCCTTAACCCCGGCTGTGCCCACCATGCTTCCACCTTAGGTATTTATTATGTCGACGTAGTTCGGAGGCACCGATGAGGCCCCATGTAAAACTAGTGGAAACCTACCAATCCTATCCCTTATCTCATCGAGTATATCGAACCTTAACTTTGGAGGGCCTTCCTCCAACTTGAACTTGTAGGCGCCATGCGCGGTCCCTATGGATATAGCTAGGCTATCTACTTCAGTTCTGCTTATGAAGTCCTCAGCTTCCTTAGGTTTCGTAAACTTCTCTTCAGGGGTGACGCGCTCCTCGATTCCCGCTATACCTCCCAGCTCACCCTCAACTGGTACATCATATTCATGGGCATACTCCACGACACTCTTAGTTAACCTAACATTCTCCTCATATGGTAGGAAGGACCCGTCTATCATCACCGAGGAGAAGCCCCAGTCTATACATCTCTTACATACTTCTAAGCTGTCACCATGGTCTAGGTTCAATGCTACAGGGATATTATAGCCCTTCTCCCTTATGGATTGGATGGCCCCTTTAACCATCGACATCAGGCAGGCTAGGTTCGTGTAATCCAAGTTCCCCTTCAGTATCTGTAATATAACAGGTGAATTCGATTCGGCGCATCCATTTAGGATCCCCTGAATCTGCTCCAAGTTATAGAAGTTGTATCCTGGAACAGCGTAGCGATCCCTTAAAGCCTTCTTGAACATTCTCCGCGTATTCACTAGACCTAGATCCTCGAATTTTCTGACGGCGACTTCCCTAACGTCCATCAATCTCCACCAAAGACTAACCTGATCGAGACTCATATTCCACGGCCTCACCTAGCTAACCTTTCAAGCTTCCAACTTCTATCCTAACATATAACCGGATATTTAGGATTTAACTTGTCAAACTCAATATAAATAGATTATAACCCCATTAAATAGCTACTTGATGATTTCGACGGCTTCTTCGATGCCCATGTCTTCATGTATAACCCCTTTGATGGCCATTACTACCCTCCTAGCAGCCCTATGCTGCCATATGTTCCTTCCTATAGCGACTCCTTTAGCTCCTGAATC
>JAWBPF010000108.1:0-5236 GCA_038825355.1 Bathyarchaeia archaeon | reverse complement strand
GCGGCGCTTGCACAAGGCGCGGTTTCCGAATCAATCCGGCTCGCGTTCGGCGGGGAGCAGCGCCAGCGCCTGGGGCGCGAGGGAGAGGGAGATCGCTGCGCCGACGATGGGCAGGTCGGCGCTGGCCGGGAAGTGAAAGGACAGCGCCGAGCCGCTGGGGTGGCGCACGACCAGGCGGCAGTGCGCGCCGCGAAAGGCGCGCTCGGCGACAGTCCCGCGCAGGGGGTTGGGTCCATCGGCTCCCAACTGCGCCCCTTCGGGTCGGACCAATACCTGCACCGCCAGCCCCGGCCGCCAGATGCCGAGTCCCAGGTCGTCAACCTGCAGGGGGCCGATGGCCGTCTCCACCCTAAGGCTCATCGAGGAGATTAGACCTCAGTTGGCTATAATAGGGGGACCACCCATCTATCTAAGAGGCTACAGAGTCTCCGATGAAGCCATTGGTAGAGCCTTAACCAATATGGTCTCCTTAACAAGGTTTATACCGTCGGTCATAGTGGATCACCATCTTTTAAGGGATCCCGGATGGATCGATTTCCTAGCCCCCGTTTTTAAAGCTGCAGATGTTAACAGAGGCGGGGTATATACTGCGGCGGACTACTCGGGGATTCCAGCTACCCCTTTAGAGTACAAGCGGAGGGACCTTTATAGCTCAGAGCCTCCCAGCCGAGAATTTTCCGAGTGGAGTAAGATGTCCGAGGAAACTCGTCGGAGAACCCTCCCGCCGGTATAAAAACGGATTAATCAAGGGGGCCGCTCTAGACCTAGGACAGCGCCTTGAGAAGCTGAGCTGACCTGGGAGGCGTATCTCTTCAGGTAACCTTTCTCAACCTTGAGAGGCCTAGGAGTCCAGCCTCTAAGCCTTCTATCCAACTCTCCTTCATCCACATTGAAGGAGAGCTTCCTCCTAGATATGTCTACCTCAACTTCATCCCCATCTCTGATTACAGCTATAGGGCCTCCGGCCGCAGCCTCCGGGGAGACATGTCCAATGCAGAGCCCTCTACTTCCGCCTGAGAATCTGCCGTCTGTGATCAAGGCTACTTCCTCTCCTAAACCCATCCCCACTAAGGCTGAGGTGGGAGATAGCATCTCCCTCATCCCTGGGCCTCCTCTAGGCCCCTCGTACCTAATTATGACAGCATCTCCCTTGGCTATCTCTCCTGAGAAGATAGCTTCTACAGCATCCTCCTCCGAGTCGAACACCTTAGCCAACCCAGTGAACCTCATAGCCTTAGGGGAGAGGCCGGCTGTCTTCACTACAGCTCCATCCGGAGCTAGGTTTCCCTTTAGGAAGGCTATGCCTCCTTCCCTATGGACAGGATTCGAAGTAGGCCTTATAACTTCTCTATCAAAGATTTCAGCGTCTTCGAGGATATCATTCACGGGTTTCCCAGAAGTTGTTTGAAGGTTTAAGTGGAGGTATTCGGACAGCTCCTTCATCACGGCCGGTATACCCCCAGCCTTGTGGAGATCCTCGATATGGTATGGTCCGCTGGGGCTCATGTCGCAGATGTGAGGTATCCGGCGGCTAAGCTCGTCAAAGAGGGAAAGATCAAGCTTTAAACCCAGCTCGTTAGCTATAGCAGGTAAATGTAAAGTCGTGTTAGTCGATCCTCCTAAGGCTAGGTCGACGATTATAGCGTTCTCGAAGGCCTCCAAGGTCATTATATCTGAAGGCTTCACGTCCCTCTCCAATAGCTCCATTACACGTTCACCGGACTCCTCAGCAATCCTAAGCTTCGCAGAGTCCACTGCGGGCGTAGTACCACAGTATGGTAGGCTCATACCCATGGCCTCGGTTAGACAGGCCATGGTATTAGCGGTGAACATTCCACTGCAAGATCCACACGTAGGACAGGCATGATCTTCGAGTTCCTTTAAATCCTCAAGGGTGGTGTTCCTCCCTCTAAATCGGCCTAAAGCCTCAAAAACGGATATTAGATCCACCTTAGTACCTCTCCATGATCCGGCGATCATGGCCCCACCTGTTATAAATATGGATGGGATATCCAACCTTGCAGCGGCCATCAACATACCGGGAACAACCTTGTCGCAGCTGGCTATGAATATAACCCCATCGAAACGGTGGGCCTGGATCATTAACTCTACAGAATCCGCTATCACCTCCCTGGATGGGAGGGAGTAGTTCATCCCTTCATGACCCATGGTTAATCCATCGCATATAGCGATCGTATTAAACTCGAAGGCTGTTCCCCCCATCCTTGCCACACCCCTAGCAGCGTAATCGCTGAGCTTACCTAGGTGGAGATGCCCCGGAACGATATTCGTATAGCTATTGGCTATGCCTATGAAAGGCCTTTCAATCTCCCTATCGGTTAACCCTAAAGCCTTAAGAAGAGACCTATGGGGAGCCTTACCAAAACCCTTCTTAACATCGTCACTACGCAAAAAGAGACGCCTCCATTCATTTCTGATCCAAGGTTCTTAGCAGAGATAGAAGGAACGCCTATTTAAATTGTCCAGTTGAAGTTTCGCGCCCATAAGGTAAACTGAGATGATGATCTTACTAAGAAGAGGCAGAGAAGTCTGACAATAATCCTGTATGTTCGTTATTTAGATGATGAGCAGGAGGAGGTTATCTTTTAAAGTTATATCTTTAAAATTTCGATTTCTAGTTCTTGTAGGAGTTGGATGAGGAGCCTTTTATCCCTTCCCTTCAATCCCTTCCAGTCTATAACTCCTAGGGAATAATCCCCCTTTGTCCTCTTAAAAGCTGAAGCTACAGCTTCAAGCGTTATTTTAGGAAACTGATACTTTGGAACTATATGCCCTAAGGCGATCCTGCAAGATAAAACAGCCTTGGTTAACCTGGCACAGTAATGGTCGCCCCCGAAGCCTACGCCGATCGTTCCTTCGCCACCTCCCTGAGCGGCCGCCCAAGCTGCCATCGCCAGAGCTTCTCCAGCCTTCGGGTTAGTCCATTCATTCTCAGAGCTACCAATCTCTAAGAAGGTTACCGGGCTACCTAGGGAGGTGGGGCCGTGATGGGTGGCCTCCATTGAGATGTGCCAGCCTTCTAGTCCCAATTTTTTCGATGCGTCAACTAAGGCCTGAAGTGTCATCTTAACCTTGGAGGGGTCTGCTAGCCCCAGCTCATAGGGCTTACCGCCCATTAGGGCTTGTTCACCCAGGTTTCCAGGGACGTGTACTGTTAATCTGGGTTCGCTGCTCCTCCCGCTGTGTTTGGAGAGAAATATTATGGAATCGAAAAATATAGACTGGTTATCCTCAAAGTATACGGGTTCTAAGTCTATGTACTCTAAGAAGATCTGCCCAGATCTGAAACTTTCCACACCTAGAATAGGTTTCTCCCATCTTTCAAAATCGTATAAGCGTATAAGCCAACCGGCCCCATTAACAGCTGCAGGATCATCCTTGTAGGCTAGGATCATCGAGGGCAAGCGAAACGCATCCATTCATGAAATTGCTGGATGGATTTTCAATGGGGATTATCATGGGGAATGGGATAGGCTATACTAGGGTGGCTAGAACGGCTTCGGCCGTGTAGAGTCTATTCTCAGCTTGATCCCATACTATTGAGTGGGGCCCCTCTATGGCTGAGGCTTCAACCTCCTCTCCCCTGTGACAGGGGAGGGGATGCATGAGATAGGCTTGTTTCCCGGCTGACTGAAGGAGCTCCGATGTAACGCTATACTTTGGCAGGAATTTTTTGAGGCGTATTTCTCTCTCGGATTCGAAGCCCATACTCACGAAGACATCAGTATATATAAAGTCGGCTCCTTTTACAGCTTCGATCGGATTCCTTAAAACCTTTATTTCGGATCCGCTTTGGGAGGCGTTACATTTAGCCCATTCTAAGAATTCATGGTTAGGCTCGTATCCCTCAGGGCAGGCTACCGTAAGGCTAGCGCCCAGTTTGGAGCATCCTATCAGAAGAGAGTTACATACGTTGTTTCCATCTCCGATATAGGCTATTTTCACGCCTTTGAGGTTTCCAGTCCTCTCCCATATGGTTAGGAGATCCGCTAATGCTTGGAGTGGGTGGCTTAGATCTGAAAGGGCGTTTATCACGGGTATACTGGAGTATTCCGCCAGTTTAACTAGAACATTGTGGGAGTAGACTCTGGCGACTATACAATCCAGGTATCTATCTAAGACTCTAGCCGTGTCTTCGATAGGCTCCCTTCTACCCAGTTGGAGGTCTTCGCCGGCCATGTAGATGGAGGATCCCCCTAATTTGTTGACCGCTACCTCGATTGAGACCCTGGTCCTCGTGGAGGGCTTCTCGAATATGAGGCCTATGACCTTCCCTGTTAATCCGCTTCGGTGTAGAAGCCCACGCTTGAATTCCGATGCTAGCTTTAGGAGGCCTTCTAACTCCCAGGGCTTAAACTCTTGAAGGTTTAGTAGGTCTCTTCCCTTTAAATTTTTAAGGCTCACCTATTCTTCACCTCCTATGAGGTTCTTTACGAGTAGTTCTGGATCGAACTTCTCTATATCTTCATATTTCTGGCCTGTACCTATGAATAGGATCGGCTTACCTAGAGTTGCTAAAACCGAGAACGCTACGCCTCCTTTCTCATCGGCATCCAGTTTGGAGAGGAACACCGCGTCCACGCCCACCTCCTCGTTGAAGGTTCTACACTGTTCAACGGCATCATTACCTGTTAAGGCATCTAAAACCAAGACTTTAAGATCGGGGATTGCTACCCTGACGACCTTATTCATCTCCTCCATGAGGTTCCTATCTGTATGGACGCGGCCGGCTGTATCCACTAGGACCACGTTTATTCCATGGGCCTTAGCGTAATTTATGGCGTCGAAGGCTACGGCAGCTGCATCGGATCCATATTCATGGCGGATAACCTTAACTCCCAGCCTTTTACCATGCTCATTCAGTTGTTCCAGGGCTCCTGTTCTAAATGTATCGCTACAAGCCATCACGACGCTGAACCCTTCTTTCTGCAGGAGCCAGGCTACTTTAGCCATGCTTGTGGTCTTCCCTACACCGTTAATTCCCATGAAGACCATTACGAAGGGTTTCCCAGGGGAGGCTTTTGACCTTATCAACCCTGAGAGATCCGCTACTCCAGCTCTCGATAATACCTCCATAAAACTTTCCTTGAAAACCTCCCTGACGATTTCTTCCCTACTTTTAAATCTTGGGACTTCTAATCGATCCATCCTCTCCAGGATGTTGGAGCATAACTCATCTGCAACGTCGAAGGCCACACCACCTTCGATTAGATTC
>JAWBPF010000107.1:0-5383 GCA_038825355.1 Bathyarchaeia archaeon | reverse complement strand
CAACAAAGTTTTGATACCAGGTCTCCATATCTGATGTGATACTAGGTTTAATCCTATCCATTGCTTTTCTAAAATCCTCGAACGTGACTTTATTTGCTTTTGGGTCGCTCCTTAAGGCATTTAAAGCTGCTTCACGACATAATGCTTCTACATCTGCTCCCGAATAGCCAATGCACATTCTAGCTAATTCCTTTAGGTCTACGTCATCGGATAGTGGCATTTCTTTTGTATGTATTTTGAATATTTGAATTAGCGTCTTGTGATCTGGCGGTGGTACATAGATAAGCTTGTCGAATCTGCCTGGCCTTAGAAGCGCAGGATCTATTATGTCAGGCCTATTGGTGGCAGCCATTACCACTACATTGTCTAATGCCTCTATTCCGTCAAGCTCTGTTAGGAGTTGGCTTATAACCCTCTCCGTTACGCCTGAGTCCGCGTATCCTGCACCCCTCCTAGGGGCTAGGGAGTCCACTTCATCGAAGAATATTATCGCGGGAGCAGCCGTCCTAGCCTTACGGAAGACTTCTCTGATGGCCTTCTCCGATTCGCCAACCCATTTACTGAATACTTCTGGTCCTTTTATTGAAATAAAGTTTGCGTCGCTTTCGTTTGCGACGGCTTTGGCGAGCAACGTCTTCCCACAACCCGGAGGGCCATAGAGTAATATCCCCTTTGGAGGTCTTATCCCCAATCTTTTGAAGGAGTCAGGCCTCTTTATGGGCCATTCCACTGCCTCCATAAGCTCCGTCTTAACTTCGTCTAAACCGCCTACATCTCTCCATCTAACGGTGGGGACTTCAACGTATACCTCTCTCATGGCAGTGGGCGTTATCTCCCTATAAGCAGCCATGAAATCTTCCATTTTAACTACCATTCGATCCAGGATCTCAGGCGGGATACGTTCTTCCTCTAGATTTATCTCTGGGAGATACCTACGGAGAGCTTTCATCGCAGCTTCGCGGCATAGAGCTGCCAAGTCTGCTCCGGTGTGTCCATGGGTTATATCCGCCAACTTCTTCAATTCTACATCTTCTGATAAAGGCATGCTTCTGGTATGTATCTGAAGTATCTCGTATCTTCCCTGCTTGTCTGGTACTCCTATCTCGATCTCCCTGTCGAACCTTCCAGGCCTCCTTAAGGCTGGGTCTATGGCGTTGGGTCTGTTAGTCGCCCCTATAACGATTATGTTTCCTCTAGATCCTATCCCATCCATAAGAGATAGGAGTTGAGCTACTACTCTTCTTTCAACTTCTCCTGTGACTTCTTCACGTTTAGGAGCTATAGCATCCATCTCGTCAATGAATATTATACTCGGGGCTGTCTCCTGTGCTTTCTGGAATATCTCCCTTAGCCTTGCCTCTGATTCTCCATAAAATTTACTCATTATTTCAGGTCCTGATATAACATAGAAGTTTGCGTCGCTTTCGTTTGCGACGGCTTTGGCGAGCAACGTCTTCCCACAACCCGGAGGCCCGTAAAGGAATACACCCCTCGGAGGCTCTATCCCAAGCCTCTGGAAGAGCTCCGGATGCCTCAACGGAAGCTCCACCATCTCTCGGATCCTTTGTATAGCCTCCTTCAATCCTCCTATATCCTCATATGTAACCATGGGTATGCCTTTCTTTTCTGGAGTAGGTTCGCTTAGAACCTGTATTTTAGTGGATTCCATGACTTTTATAGGACCTTTAGGCCTAGTTCTCACCACAATTAATGGGATGGCGCTTCCAAAGATGGATAGCATGGCCATGTCTCCTTCGACAAAAGGTAGATCCATGAATCTTCTATGAACAAAGTTGATGAATTCTTCATCCACATTTAATCTTACATCCGTGGGTGCAAAAACTATTAGAGATGCATCACTTACATCAGCCTTCCTAACCATTACGTATTCGTTTAAAGCTACCCCGGAGTTCCGTCTTAAAAGTCCATCCATACGGATTATCTCTTGACCTTGATCTTCAGCATAGGCAGGCCAAGCTATCGCCACCGTTTTTTTCTTACCTCTTATCTCTACAAAATCTCCCGCTGTTATACCAAGCCTCTGCATAGCGTTGTTATCCATCCTAACTTTCCCATGTCCTACATCTCGCTGTTTCGCGTCTGCTACCCTGAGTTGAATCTCTTTACTCGGCAACATAGCCACTACTCATGTGTTCTTTTTCCAGTAAGGGCTTCCCTTAGCATACTCATTAATTTTATGTTTAATGGTATCGATTCGATTTTCCACTAGTTTCCATATTTTCTAAATATATAAATTAAATTGACGTATTATTTTGAGATGGAAGAAGACTTTTAACTTAGCCGTGACATTCTTATTACTTGGACTTCACCTATACCTCTAATTAATTTCAACGTGTTTTCTAGGTCATCCATGATCATAGGGTCTTCCTCTGGGAGGATGAAGTGTACTATTAGGGCTACTAAACCGAAGGCTATTGGTTCTTCCGTCATCTTGTATACCTTAACGTCTTTAGGCAGCGAATTCTTTATTTCCTCTTTTATTGGATCTAAATCTATACCGGCTTCTTCTGGAAGTATTTTTATGGATGCTAGCATTTCTGCCATTTCTATTCGACCTCTTTAAGGCCCCTCAAATCCACATTTAGGACATGTATATGGTCTTCCAAAGCCTCTACATTTCTCGCATCGCCAGATAGTTAGTTGGCCGCAGTTTGGACAAGGAAACTTTACAGATTCTTCGTCGGGAAGTATGAGCTTGCCGCACCAATTGCATGATGGCATATTCACTATCGTTTCGCTCAAGTCTTCTTAACCCCAGGCCTCAAATGCTTTTCAGGTATTTAAATGTATTCCGTGGACAAGTTTTCATTATAGTCCATGAGTTTATTAGGTTTTAAGTTTGTTTGGCTTTAATGCACTATATGATATCAAGCGCTTATTTAAATCGAGTAAAATATCGAGCCTTATTTTAATTAGAGTAGTCTTAAGATTAAGGGGGAGTATATACTACGGAATATTTTTATTTTAGATCTATTTAACCTGCTTCAAGGTTTAATATGGGGGTAAGATGAGTAATTGTAAGCGATGTTTTATTGATCCAACCACCTTTACCTCCCCCTATGGATGCGTATGTTAGAGATGTAGTCTTATGTCCTCCTTTGGGTTTAAGTTATATAGCCTCTACCCTGATGTCTCACGGATTTAAGGTTGGGATTGTGGATGCAGCAATAGAGAATCTAGCGTTAGATGATATCCATAAGATTATTCGGAAGGAAGACCCTAGGCTATTAGGGATATCGGCCGCTACTTATACTTATAAGAATGCCTTAAGGATCGCGGAAGTGGGTAAGGAGGTGAATGACTCTATATTCACGGTGTTAGGTGGCCCCCACGTCACATTTAAAGTAGATGATGCATTAAGAGATGGGGCAGTGGATGGAGTTGTAAGGGGTGAAGCAGAATATACTACTCTTGATCTCGTAAGAGTTATATTTCGTCGAGGCAAGTTGAATAATGTCGCTGGTCTGTCCTTTAAATTGTCTAATGGGCAACATGTTCACAACCCTGATAGGCCTTTGATAAGAGATTTGGATTCTCTTCCTTTTCCCGCTAGGAGGTCTCTACCTTTAAATCTTTACAGGATTCCGGCTTCCATCATAACCAGCAGGGGCTGTCCCTATAACTGCATATTTTGCGCAGCTAAAGCTTTGTCAGGGGGCGTTTATCGGGTTAGAAGCCCGGAAAATGTGGTAGCCGAGGTTGAAGAGATGTCTGAAATAATCAATCCGGAGTTCTTATTTATAGCCGATGATACTTTCACGGTTTTTCATGATAGGACTAAGAGGATCGCGGAGAGCCTTAAAGCGAGGGGTTTGAGATGGGTATGTGAATCTAGGGTGAATACCGTAAATAGGGAGATAATCAATATTTTGGCTGAGAGCGGTTGTTTCTCGATACAGTTCGGGGTGGAGTCAGGCTCACAGAAGATCTTGGATTCAATAAGTAAAGGTATAACGGTGGAGCAGGTGAGGAAAGCCGTGAATTGGTGCCTTGAATCAGGCATCCAACCGGTATGTAGTTTTATGGTGCCTCATCCTGAGGATACTTGGGAGACGATAGGGGAGACTGAGCGATTCATGGAGGAACTCAAGAGGTTGGGAGTTCAAATATTTGTGTCTCTTACTACTCCTTTCCCGGGTACCATCCTGTATGAGAATGCCTCCGAATTGGGTTTGAGATTTTTAACGGATGATACTGACGATTATAATCTTGCATCACCTGTGGTAGAGACTAGGAATTTTAAAGTCGAGGATATAGAGGAAATCTTTAGCCGATTCGTGGATATATCGGTTGCTACACTGCCTGAGGCATTAAGATGATCAAATCATAAACCTCTTGATTTGGGGCCGAGAATTTCGATTCTTTGCGAGGTCTAAACCCTTAAGGGGGTTTGCGTATCAGATGAGATTCCGCCATGATTTCCAGCATCTTCCTTGATCTCTTTATTATAGTTAGGGCTTCATTGTATAATTGATCTTTCTCCAGTATTATACGTGCTATTCCTTGTTCCATGGCTTTTAATCCCACCGTTGATGCAATTCTAGGATAGATCCACCAGTCATCCATGCTAGGCAAGATATGGTCTTCATCAAGTTTATCTTCAGGGATTGATGCGGCGAGTTCTTCGGCGGCAGCTATACACATCTCATCAGTTATTGTTTTAGCCCTTACGTCTAGTGTTCCTCTGAATATTCCTGGGAATCCTAAGGAGTTGTTCACCTGATTAGGTAGGTCAGATCTTCCCGTGGCGACTATCTTTGCTCCTGCCTTTTTTGCTTCCCATGGCCATATCTCAGGTGTAGGATTTGAACAGGCGAAAACTATTGGGTCATCCTCCATAGCTTTAATCATCTCTGGCGTTAGGATTCCTGGACCTGGTTTGGACACTCCTATGCAGGCATCCATATCTACAAGGGCGTCGGCTATAGAGCCCTCTCTCCCTTCCCGGTTTGTTATGAGACATAACTGCCATTTCTCCATTTTTTCCGGTTTATTTAGGTCTTCCCGATCCTTATTCAAGATCCCTTTGCTGTCCACTAGGATTATGTTTCCTGGATCTATCCTCGCCTTTATGAGAAGTTTGCATATGGATAAGCCTGCAGCGCCTGCACCTATTATGGCGATTCGTAGCCCTTTAAAGTCTTTACCTACAAGTTTTACGGCATTTAATAGTCCGCCTAATACGACTGTGGCCGTGCCTTGTTGGTCATCATGCCATATAGGGATCTTGAGCTTCTCCCTTAGGGCATTTAATATCCTAAAACATTTCGGGGCTTCAATATCTTCAAGGTTTATCCCGGCGAAGGAGGGCTCAATCCATTCCACGGTTTTCACTATCTCCCTTTCAGTCTTAGCTGAAAGA
>JAWBPF010000106.1:0-5399 GCA_038825355.1 Bathyarchaeia archaeon | reverse complement strand
GCAAGCTCGAAGGATATCAGGGCTAGGAATATCCTCGTCCGAGCCAGGGTCTCCCCATGGGTTATAGATGTTGCGAAGAGCCAAAGGAGGACTGCGCTGAGGACCGCTGGGAAAATAGTAAGGAATCTTTTCCCATCCCTCGTGAATATTCCCTCTTTAGGGCTTCTAGGCGGCCTTTTCATTATGTCGGGTTCCGGAGGGCTTACCCCTAGGGCTATCGCGGGTAGCCCATCCGTGGCCAGGTTCACGTATAGGATCTGGGCGGGTAGTAGGGGCAACGGGAATCCTACCAGGACCCCTATGGCTAACACTATGAGCTCCACAAGGTTGCATTGGAGGAGGAATAGCAGGTACTTCTTTATATTATCGTATATCCATCTTCCCCTCTCCACCGCCTTCACTATCGTTGCGAAGTTGTCGTCTGTGATGACCATATCAGCAGCTTCCTTGGTAACCTCCGTTCCTGTGATGCCCATGGCGACGCCTATATCTGCATGTCTAAGGGCTGGGGCGTCGTTTACGCCATCCCCCGTCATAGCTACTACTTCACCCCACTTCTTCCAGGCCTTCACTATCTTGACCTTATGGAGGGGTGATACGCGAGCGTAGACCGTGACCTTATCCACTATGCTGGCAAGCTCCTCCTCGCTTATAGCCTCAAGCTCAGCACCAGTCAAGGCTATGTCCCCCTCCCGGTATATCTCCATCTCCCTAGCCACGGCTATGGCTGTGAGCTTCTGGTCCCCGGTGATCATGACGGGCTTCATCTTAACCTCCTTGCAGATCTTAATCGCCTCCAGAGCCTCCTCCCTAGGCGGATCCATCATACCTACCAGTCCTAGGAATGTCAGGTTCTTCTCCGCCTCCTTTTCTCCTAGGTTGGCGCCTTCGGCCTTCTTATATGCCACCCCTAGGACTCTGAGGGCCTGGTCAGCCATGTCCAAATTGACTTTCAGTATCTCCTCCATCCTATCCCTAGTCAAGGGCTTCTCTCCACCTTCCCCTTCCATTATCTTAGAGCAGGATTCAAGCACCGTCTCTGGGGCACCCTTCATGAATACAATGCCTTCACCATTCGCTAGTCTATGGATTGTGGTCATCCGTTTCCTCTCCGAGCTGAAGGGTATCTCGCCGATGCGGGGATACCGCTGTCTAAGCTCTTCATGGTCTATACCAGCCTTAGCCGCCGCCACTATGAGGGCACCCTCCGTCGGATCCCTCTGGATACGCCATACTCCACCCTCTTTTACTAGCCTCGCCTCGTTACATAATGCGGCGCCTTCTAGCAACAGGGTAAAGACTCCATCTCCTAATGGATCTATCTTTTCCCCATGGATGAGGAATTCTCCCTTGGGTTCGTATCCCACCCCTGTGACTTCAACCATCTTATCGTTTACGTAGATCCTCCTTACCGTCATCTCGCCTTTAGTCAGGGTTCCAGTCTTATCGGTGCATATCACAGATGTTGAGCCTAGCGTCTCAACAGCAGCCATCTTCCTCACTATGGCGTTGGCCTTCGCCATCTCCCTCATACCTATGGCTAGGGTTCCGGTGACGATGGCTGGTAGAGCCTCTGGGACAGCCGCCACTGCTAAGGCGATTCCGAAGAGGATCATCTCAACGGCGAACTCCGATCTAACCACGCCATGCCTGAGATATTCCTCAACTATGCCCGCCAGAATCACCGCGAAGCAGGCAGAGAACATTATCTTGCTCAACAGCCGCCCGACATCCTCCATACGCCGCTCCAAGGGGGTCTTCTCCTTCTTAACCGCCGCCATTTCCCTAGCTATCTTACCGAACTCAGAGTTCATCCCTGTCGCCACTACGACAGCCCTACCTTTCCCATCCGTAACAGTGGTTCCCGCGAATACCATGTTCCTCATATCGGAGATTTGGAGTTCTTCCCCGAGGGTTGAAGCCTCCTTCTGTACGGGAGTAGACTCCCCCGTCAAAGGGGCCTCATCGACCTGAAGCCTATACTCCTCTATTATCCTCGCATCTGCTGGGACCTTATCTCCCGCCTCCAATACTATTATGTCGCCTGGAACTATCTCTCTAACCGGGATTTCCCGTTCCTTAGAGCCCCTGACAACGGAGGCCGTGGGGCTGAGCATCCTCTTCAAAGCCTCTAAAGCCTTCTCAGCCCGATACTCCTGGCTGAAACCCAGGATTGTAGCCGCTACAACTATGGCTATGATCGTGAAGGCGTCGAGCACCTCTCCGACCAGAATCGAAAATAAAGTGGCAGCCAAGAGTATAATGATAAGTATGTTTGTGAACTGTCTCGCGAATATCCTTAAAGGAGAAGGCCTCTCCATCTTTTCCAACTCGTTGGGTCCATACTTCCTTAACCGCTCAGCCGCCTCCTCATCCGACAAGCCGTCCATGCTTGAATTAAGCCTCTCCAAAACCTCTTCGACCGTCAAACTATACCAGGAAGCCATTCCAAATTTCTCCTCTAGGTTAAATGATTTTCAAGCACTCATCTTCCCGGACAGATACGCCATTACCCTTTGAATGTTTCCAGTGAACCCAACCCTCCTCGAGCATGTTTTACCCGTCCGCGCCATATAAACTCTAAATATATACTTTTAAATCATTTGAGTCCTATCTAAGGCCCTTGATGATCGAAGTGTAATACTTCAGGTATGATGAAGGGGTTACCTAAGGGTTTGGTAAGGCCTAAACTAAAGCTTATTAGGGAGAGGTTACACCCTGGATCTGAGGTCTTTACATGCCTATAAGTGTTGGAGATGAAGTCGCGGTTCACTATATAGTCAGACTTGACACCGGAGAACTTATAGAGACTACCCGTGACGGGGAACCCCCAGTATTCAAGATGGGCTCCCAGGAGCTTCTGCCCAGCCTAGAGGAGGCTATGATGGGGTTGGAGAAGGGGGATAAAAAAGAGGTAACGGTTCCCCCTAGTAAAGGGTTCGGGGAATGGAGGGAGGATCTACTCCAGGAAGTCCCTGAATCCATCTTTGAGGATAAGCCTCCTAGACTTGGAAGCGTCGTCGAGCTCAGATCCCGCGATGGAAGAAGACTCCTAGCCATGGTCCATGAATTAAAGGGGGACTCTGTGATCCTGGATCTAAATCATCCCCTGGCAGGACAAACCCTGATATTCGAGATAGAGATCATGGACATCCATAAGCCTCCCAGGCGAGAACGGGATAAAGAGAAAATTAGGAAACAAGAAAAAAGAGGACGCTAGGCGAGGCTCTAGATGGGTAAACGTAAGGTTCTCAGCGAATCTGAGATTGATAGGCTGATCCTCCCAGCGAAGGATCAGCTCCTAGGCCGTGTAACCCAGCTTCTAGGCTACGATAGATTCAGGGTTAAATGCGCCGATGGCATCGAGAGGGTATGTCGTGTGAGGGGTAAGATGAAACGGAGGACTTGGATAAAGAGCGGAGACTACGTCCTAGTGGCTCCATGGGATTTCCAGGATAAAAGAGGGGACATACTATGGAGATACAGGGATAACCAGATACACCTACTCGAGGACAAGGGATTAATAGTAGAATCCCTAAAGATCTAAATTAAATTTAAATAGTCCCTATCAAATCTATAGGGGCTCCCCCCGGGAACGTGCAGGCCATGCTGAGTAGATCCGAAGCATTGGAGCTTTTAAAGCCCAGGGTTTCAAAGAGAAACTGGCTCTATCATATGCTCGCTGTTGAAGCCGTCATGAAGGGGCTAGCAGCCCATCTAGGCGAAGACGAGGAGAAGTGGGGTCTACTAGGATTGCTCCACGATGTAGATTTCAGCCAGACAGAGGCCATGCCTGAGAGACATGGCTTAGAGGCTGAGAAGATTCTTGAAGGCAAGGTGCCTGAGGACTTGATAAGGGCTATAAAAGCCCATAACTCCGCTTACACGGGGTTTGAGCCCGTCTCCAGTATGGAGAAGGCCCTCATAGCGGCCGACGCCGTTTCAGGCTTGATAATAGCGACGGCTTTGGTTATGCCCTCAAGGAAGATCTCGGAAGTAACCGTTAAAACCCTCGAGAAGAAGTTTAAACAGAAGGACTTCGCGAAAGGAGTCGACAGAGATAGGATAAGGCTGATTGAAGAGCTGGGAATCGAGAGGGAAAAGTTCCTTGAAATAGCCTTAAACAGCTTAAGGAGCATAGCGGACTCAATAGGCCTATAAAAACTTCAGTAGGGTAATATTGAGATCTTCCCTTTCCAAATTTCGATCGTCAATAATATGGTAGCGGGGGGACGATTCGAACGTCCGATCTCAGGGTCTCCCAAGGCTTTATGAGCCCTGCGGGTTAACCTGGCTACCCCACCCCGCTAGCTTCGGATTAAGAATACTCCGAGCCTCTTATCCGGTTAGATCTGAGATTCCTCCACAATATAAATATTATTTTTCAGAGTACTCCTGAAATAAGTCAACCTTAAAGCCTAGATTGAGATCATCGCCCGCTAACTATAATTTCTCATTCTTCCGGCTTTTTAGGAACTTCATGGACGACACTCGGTTTCACCGCAGAGACACCAAATCTCATCCCCTGACTTGACCCCGTCATCTATAATACTTTACTGGCTTAGGAACCTCTCTATCTCCTCTTCCGCGTCATCTGCCTTTATGAATATTGGGACGTTCTCCATTCCTGTGGCTACGTAGCTTGATAGCAGCCACTCTCCAGGAGCGAATTCAAGTGTCTTCTCAAGTATGCCTTGGTCGATTGTGAAGGTGCTGCTCACAAGGTTTCTATCGTATGGCCTCGGAAGCGGCCCTATAAAATATGTGTGAAGCTGCTGTAAAGCATTAGTGTTAAGGTATGCTATCCTCTGCGTCGCTATGCATCCTCCTAAGCCGTATTTCCTACCCTGCCTCAGGAGTGCCTCCACCTTCTCGGTGGATTCCCTTTCAACCCCTCTGGCCTTATCATAGGCTGGGATGAACTCCTGTGCCTCATCGAATACGAATAATATTGAGGGGTCAACCCTGAAATCCCTCTTCCTATCCATCAAAATCTGATGGGTAAGCTTAACTGCTAGGGATTTGATCAAGTTCGGATCAGCTATCGAGAGGCATAGAATCCGATCCTCTCCTTGGACAAGCCTCACCAGATCATTAACAGTGTAGCCTTCCTCCAAACGGCCTTCCTCAGCTTGAATAGTGGCCCTCCTAAGCGGATCCTGGAGGGTTAGCCTCGTAGTAGCCCAGCCGTAAAGGTTGCTCTTATCGCTAACCCTAAACTTTTCAACAGCCCTTTTAGCCGTCCTATCGAGCAGATGAATGAATTCCTCGTTGATTAAATCGACTTTCTGAGCTCCATGCATCCTCATATGGGATAGGGTGAACCCGTAAACCTCGTCTATAGCGTTCACATAGTTGGGCTTCGTGATATTATCGTTCCTTAGATTCTCCATTTCTTC
>JAWBPF010000105.1:0-5453 GCA_038825355.1 Bathyarchaeia archaeon | reverse complement strand
GGCTTTACAGCTACTCATTCTACGGCTGCATATCGCTACTACCTTCGTATGCGGGTTAGCTTTATAAGCGTCTATATGCTGTGTGGAAACCCAGCCTGCTCCCTGAATTCCCACACCATAAATCTTGTCGCTTTCTGAGGACATATCGCTTCGTTAATAATTAATTCTGAAAAAATATTTAAGCTTAATTGAGTTAACTAAAATTCATGTCATTAATTACACCTTTAAGAAATATTTTGGAAGCTATAAATTTGGAGGAGCCGAAGCGTGTTCCATTAACTGCGCTAGAGCAGGAGCATGCCGTAAAGGTAGCAAATGTTAGTTACTCTGATTATGCCCGGGATTCTAAGGTCATCGCAATGGTTCAGAAATTAGCTGTTAAAAAATATTCTTTAGATATGGCGTGGGTTCACGTAGACGATTGGATAGAGTATGAGGCTATGGGAGATAAGCTCAGATTCTCGTATGAGAATGTGCCTGTATGCGAGGAATACGCTGTTAAGGGCGAGGAAGACTTGGATAGATTGGAGATCCCGGATCCTAATAAGGATGGGAGGATTCCAATATTCCTTAAAGGTATAAATCTGCTCTCTCGGGAAATGGGAGACGAGGTCATGATCTGTGGGAGAGTTGCGTCGGCATTTAGTGGAATGCTTCTACTCAGAGGGCTTGAACAGGGCTTGAAAGACTTGTATCTCAATAAGAGGCTTGTAGAAAAACTGTTAGAGATAGCTCATGAAGTTGCTAGGGTTTCAGCAGAGGCCCAAATAGAAGCTGGCGCCCATGCTCTATGGATAGGCGATTGCCTAGCTTCTTCAAGGATAATTTCTCCGAAATTCCAAGAGAGCTACTCACTACCCTATCTAAGAAAGATAGTCGAATTTGTGAAGAGCATCGGAGGGGTTTCCATCATATTCACTGACGAACGTGATTTAGCTAGATTCGAGAAAGAAGCGGAGGCGAATCCAGATGTCCATGCCATAGGGACAGGGTTATCCATTAAAGAATTAAAGGATAGGCTGGGAGATAAAGAGTGTCTATTTGGAAATGTGGATCCGATAAACCCGTTACTCCAAGGGTCGACAGCAGAGGTATCAAAGGCTGTTAGGGATTGTGTAAAAGAGGGAGCCCCTGGAGGAGGTTTCATATTAAGTACAGGGGAATGCGTATGCCGGGAAACCCCAGAACAGAATCTATACGCCTACGTAAAAACTGCGAAAAGTATCTTCGCATACCCTAGGAAAGAGTTGCTTTAGGACTGGAAGGCTAAATACGGAAACCAAAAATAGGAAAGATAAAATAGTGCGTAAATGAGGATTTTATATGGAGCATTATTCATCATTTGAAAGAGTATCAGCCGCGATGGCGTTGGAGGAGCCCGATAGGGTCCCCGTTATACCATTGGTCACTTATGCTCTTTCAAATCTAACACGAAATACGGTTTGGGAATTTTGTCATGACGGAGATAAGCTGGCTAAAGCCATTATAAAAGGTTATGAAGAGTTCAGGTATGATGCAGTGATAGCGTTTGCAGACGTGTATTTATTCGCCGAAGCGGTCGGCGTTCCCTTAGAATTTCCTGAAGACGGCCCTCCTAAACCTCTGCGTTCTCCGATAGAAAGCGTAGAGGACGTAGAGAAGATGGATCTACCTGATCCTAAAAAGGATGGTAGATTACCCGTTTTAATCAAAGCCATCGAGATCCTATCTGAACATTTCCGGGAGGAAGTCCCTATATATAGTGGAGGTCAGGGGCCATTTTCACTCTCAGCTGAGATAATAGGATTAGAACGGTTCCTGATGGGCTTATACAGAGACCCAGAACTCGTAGAGAAGATGGTTCAGTTCTCTACAGATTATATGATAGAAGTTGGCTTAGCCGAATATAATGCGGGGGCCCATATATTGCATTTGGGGGATTCCTTCGCGGGACCATCCATCGTATCGCCTAAAATTTTCAGGGAAATCGCTCTTCCTTCTGAGAACGAGGTATTTGATAAATGGAAATCTCTTGGGGCTTACACGTCACTCCATATATGCGGAGACAGCGAGCTAATATGGCCGATGATTCCCAGCACTGGATGCGATAATTTCGAGGTAGATTACATGATCGACATGGCTGGGGCTAAAAAATATTTTATGGAGAAGTTATGTATAATGGGGAACATCGATCCTTCAGGGATAGTCCACCATGGAACTATAGATGAGATCGTGAAGACAACCACTAAATGTTTAGAGGATGCTGCAGGGGGAGGGGGATTCATCTTGAGCTCAGGCTGCCTAATAATGCCCGGTTTTCCCTATAATAATTTAAAAGCGATGATCGGGGTTGCTAAGAAAATTGGGAAATACCCAAGGAGATAGCGAATCAAATTATTCGGTCCTCAATGGATTAAATGATAAAAATTTTAATCTGAAAATACCGTAATATAACCTATAATTAATCATGATCTGAAATTTGCCGTAATAAACATCCCTAAATAACCAACCCTTATGCAAAATTTTAAATACAGGTAGTTGGAAAGTAATTCTAGAGAAAAAGGTGAATAGAATTTGGCAGAAGAGAAGGTTTCTAGACGTAAATACGTAGCCTATGCCGGAGCAGGCGTAGTTATAGTCGCAGCCGCAGCAGCAGGAGCATATTATGCGACCAGGAAACCAGCTCCAACCCCGACTCCAACACCTACACCAACGCCTACGGCTCCAACGACGCCTAAACCTACACCGACGCCTACGCCGGGAAAAAAGGATGTTGTTACATGGGGAATATGGAGCTGGGGAGTGGAACTAGTCAACGATAATGCAAGAATATTCATGGAACATAACCCAGATATAGAAGTTAAGATAGCGGATTATGGACTCGATACCTATGCTTCGGCGCTGAACACAGCTGTGGTAGGCGGTAACCCTCCAGACCAAGCATATATGACCCCTGACATTGTAATAACATATCAGAATGCAGGTCAAGCCCTCGACATGGAGGATTACTTCCCAGAAATTAGAAAATACATGGACGACGTAATCGAGGGATACCGCTCGGCACTTATAAATCCGTTCACCGGCAAGATGTATGGCCTATTCTATTACTCCGGAGGACAAACCTTCGTATATAACAAGAGGCACTTGGAAGAGGCAGGTATCGGAGATGAGCCTCCGAAAACTTGGGATGAGCTAATAGATCAATGTAAAAAAATTCAGAAGGCAGGGGTTAAACAAGCTGGAGGCGAAGGAGCAAAAGTAGATTATCCATTAGGGTTCTTCGCAGGTAGCTGGGGTTTCGTGGAATGCTCAATATATGATACGTTATTGGCTTTAACGGAGAAGAGGGAGGGCCCATTCCTATTCGATGAGGATCTAAAGCCTATATTTAACGAACCCAACTCTGACCTAATGAAAGCTATTAAAGCTGTAGGCGAAGCCATATGGGTTCACAAAGTCTCAACTACTGCATGTATAGAATATGCTGAAGCTAAAACGGTGGATGTGACAGGATCAGGTGTACACAGCTTCATCTGGGAACCCGACTATGAGTTAGCTTTCATCAACCCACCGGGTACAAGCGCTGAAGCAGGTAACCTCAAGTTCGCTGTGAATCTAGGCCATGGAAGAATCTCCGCCATATACAGGACTTACTTAGCCTTTAAAGGCTCAGCCGATAAGAGTCCAGAGCATCTGGGGAACGTCTGGCGTCTAATGCAATTTACTGGCGGAAGAACCACAGATGGTAAACCTGACATAGCGAATGGGAAATACTTCGTTGTAAAGCGTCTCGCAATGGATGCCGGCCTAGCATTCCCATATAAGTCTATGTGGGAAGATAAGGAAATAATGGATTCCATGCGTAAATGGTGCGACCCAGAGGCTAGGAAGAAGGCCCTTTCATTAGTCTATGACTTCTTCAATGATCCTAAGATGACTCCATGGTGGGATCCATGGTTTGGATACTGGCTAGCTGGCGTAGTAAGACCGAAGATTCATTCAATATGGCTTGGAGAACATGGTAAGCCCGCGGATGACAGCTACATCTTATCAGTGTTAAACGATATAGCTAATGAATGGAATAGGATGAGGAAAGAAGCTGGCTGGTAAAACAAGGGTCCAGATGAAATTTGAGGGACCTTAAAACCATCGCAATAGGGCTGGCCCCTGCGCTAGCCCCAATTTTTATATTCACATTTTATCCAGTATTCTATGCAATATATACAAGCTTATTTAGATATAATTTGAAGTATCCACAACAATATGGATTTATCGGTATAGGTAATTATGTGGCAATGTTTAAAACCTACTACTTCTGGGGTTCCCTTAGAAGCACCGCTATATTCGCTGCAATGTCGATACCTATCATAGTATTTGCATCTCTAGGAATAGCACTTCTAATTACAAGAAGGTTCAGGGGATCAGGCTTTTTACAATGGCTTGTCCTAATCCCCTGGGCTATACCCCTCGTGGTTAGTGGAACTATTTGGAAATGGATCTTCGACTCTGCATATGGAGTTTTTAACGACGTATTGTATCGACTCGGTTTGATAAGTGAGTATGCCCCATGGGTAACCCTTCCAGTACCCGCTATGATAATCCTACTGTTGGCCTTCACATGGGTAATGCTCCCAATGCCGACTCTGCTATTCATGGCGGGTATACAATCCATACCCCAAGAACTATACGAGGCGGCATGGGTTGACGGTGCAAAAGCCTTCTCGACATTTAAATCGATAACATTTACATGGCTAAGGCCCATAATGTTGATTAATACTATATATACGACGTTGATGGCCATATGGAGCTTCGATCTCATATATACTATAACTCAGGGGGGACCTGCGGATTTCACCGCCTTAATATCCTTCTACACTTACCATGAAATGTTCACCTTCCTAGATTTCGGTAAGGCCTCCGCATTATCCATATTTGTACTAATAATAGGTATAATACTGATATACGCGTATTTCAAAGCCCTTAGGATAGGTGCTTTAAGGCTGAGGGCATAGAGGTATGAAAAATGGGGAAACTAAATAAAATTGGCATCGTGGTTGGTTTCGTCCTCATCTGTGTATGGACATTATTTCCATTAATCTGGGCGGTGAATATAAGCCTCCAATCTGAGCCTGAAATAAAAACGGCCCCCCCAAATTATTACCCGCCAAATCCATCATTAAAAAACTATGAATTCGTAATTAATGCTAAAAAAGCGATAGAAGAAAGGCTGAAGACCTTCGGTATTAAAGGAGAGTTCCTTCCCGCAGTAACGGTACAATACCCGCGTGCAATAGTTAACAGTGTAATAGTAGGGATCGTCGCAATGGCGTATAACATGGTAGCTGCTCTACTTGCATCTTACGTTTTCACCAGGGTAAGATTCAAGGGAAGCGATAAATTATTCTACCTATCTGTGATGGGGAGGCTGATCCCACCGGTAGCGATAGCTGTACCTTACTATATAATTCTATTCA
>JAWBPF010000104.1:0-5464 GCA_038825355.1 Bathyarchaeia archaeon | reverse complement strand
GTTTCATCGCTGGGTTCAGGGGATAGGGTTACCATATATTCTATTCTGCCCTGTGGATCATGCCGCTATTGTAGGCGGCACATGCCTGAACTATGCGACAATCTTATAGGGATAGGCGGAAGCGCGGGCTCCATCAATAGATACTATGAGAACTTCCTCTCAAATGGTATCGGGGGCGGATTAGCCGAGTATATAAAGGTTCCTGAAAAACTGGCGGTGAAGATACCGTCACAGATATCCCTGGATTACGGTAGCGTAATAGAGCCTTTAGCCAACGTAATTAGAGGCCAGTTAATGTGCGATCCAAGTCCAGGTAAAACCGAATTGATATTTGGGGCAGGCCCCATCGGGTTAATGCACCTCCTAGCAGCCCATTCCATGGGGGTAAATGGGGTTATTGTCGCTGAGCCTATAGAGGAAAGAGGAAAAATAGCTAAAGAGTTCGGTGCCATAGCAGTTGTAAATCCTGAAGGAGAGGACATCAGAGAGGAGGTTAGGGAGCTTACATATGGGGTAGGCCCAGACATAGTCGTAGTGGCTACGGGATGGAGCGCTCAAGCGAGATGCAGCGAATTGGCTGTTGAGCTTGCCGCTAAGGGGGGTGTGATAAACATATTTGCAGCCACATACCCTAAGAGGCCTATGAGCATAGATCCAAACATGGTCCACTACAAGGAGCTTAAAATCTTAGGATCCTTCGATCATAGACCCTGGAACTATTACGAGGCAATGGATCTGATGATTAAAAACTATGAGAAGATCAAGGGGCTGATCTATCCAAGATTCAAATTAATCGATGTCAATAAGGCATTTGAAACCTATGGAAAGAAAGGCGCCATGAAGGTAGCCGTGGATCTCGAATAACCTTCAATTTATATCACGGTTTCAAGGAAGCTGTTCACATCGGTGTAGACTATGTTTCCAACCACTATAGTAGCGTATTTAGCCATCTCCAAAGCCTTCTCTTTAGAGTCTATCCCCCCTCCATAGAAGAGCCTTGAATTCTCAATTTGAGAACGAGCTTTCCTCACTAATTCAGGATCCCCATACCTGCCGCTGTATTCGATGTAGATCACTGGAAATTTAAGGAAGGAGTCTGCGAACTTTACGTATCCTAGCACCTCCTCCATGGAAAGATTCGTCTCAGATCCTGTCAACCGTGCCACTGCTGATTCAGGATTTAAAACTATGTAGGCTTCAGGTACCACTTTTTCCCAATGGATCTTACTACGTTTCTTAAACTGGTCAACTATCCATTCTACGTGCACGTCGAGGATCCATCGTTTACTATTAGAATTCAGAACCGATGGTACGAATACATAGTCTACACCAGAATCGAATATTACAGCATTCTTATTTGCAGGTTCAACCACTATCGGGACTCCCCTACCCATAAGCATCCCTAGCAGTGCCTTAACCTTCTCCCTGGTTATCCCCTGGGTACCACTAACCATTATGGCGTCTGTTCCGCTATCCACCACTTTACTTATAAGCTCTGGGGGATTAGGCTTATCAGGATCGAGTTTAGTGATGTGCCTCCAGCTTTTCCAGTCATCTCGGACATCCATTTACTAGGCTTATCCCCTTTCCAAGCATTCCTACTTTACTATTATATATAACGATCAGGATAATAATGGTGACGGTCAATTATTTATTTTTGAATTCTTGAACTACCAGCTCTGCTGCAAGTATGGCGGCGATCTTTTGAGCCTCCTCGGTCTGGGCTCCGATGTGGCAGGTACAGACGGTTAGAGGATGGGATATTAGCTCCTTCTCCCAATCCTCTTTAGGAGGTTCATCGTGAAAGACATCTAAGCCCGCCCCTATAATCTTGCCTTCCTTTAACGCTTCTAGTAGAGCTTTTCCATCGACTATTCGTCCCCTCGAAGTGTTTATTAGAATAGCACCATTCTTCATTTTCTCTATCCTTTCTTTATTTATTAAGTGATGAGTAGATGGGAGATAAGGTACATGTAAAGTTACTATGTCTGAGCTCTCGAGCAGCTCATCTATGGATTCAGCTGTCTTGAATCCTATCTCTCCGGCTTTATCGGCTACGTCTACCACGTCGTAGCCTATCACGTGAGCCTTGAACCCATGTATCAATATCTGTGAGACTTGTAGACCTATCCTACCCCCTACGCCGATAACGCCTACGGTCTTTCCCTTTAACTCACGTCCTATTAGCTGTTTTTTGATCCATTCACCCTTCTTCATGGAATGATCGGAATAGGCTATGCGTCTAAGGACTGCCAGGATTAATCCTATGGCTAGCTCAGCTACGCTCTGGGTTAAAGCTTCAGGGGTAGACTCCACCTTAATGCCTTTGATCCTCGCAGCCTCCAAGTCAATGTTATCTAAGCCTACTCCCGCCCTCACTATTATTCTGAGAGAGCCCGCTTCGTCTATTATCTCCTTATCTATCTTTGTTCTACTCCTGACTATCACTGCATGGTATTCTTTTATTTTTTCGAAGAGTTCCTCCCGCGTTATCGCAGGCTCATAGCTAAAATCGAGCTCCGCATCCCTCAGGATTGATAATCCTTCAGATTGAAACGGATCGCAGATTAAGACTTTATAGGACATCTACCTCAGCCTCTTATCAGCCATCTCCCCCAGCCTCTCAGCCCTAAATATCCTCGGGAATTTTTCGAGTAGTATCTTCAAATATTTTTCCACCTCATTATCGCTCATGTATTGGAACATGTAGTCGCCGTCGTAAGGGGAAGGCGCGCCGTCTCTAGATATGAACTCTACATGCATAAATGGGTCTCCATGCCTTATAGTTATCGGATGTCTATCGTTACTCAAGTTTACTATTTCGAGGGCTAGCCTTCCGACGAAGCCGCTGTGCACCTTTGCAGCGTTGAGGAACGATAGGCCCAGCCTCCCATATTTACTCTTAGCCGTTAAATGAGCCACGTAATCGGGCGGAGTAAAGACTATTTCATTGGATATTATATTCTTGTGTTGAAGATAATTCAGGGTTGTATCCTCCCTTACTGTGAGAATGTATCCATCACCATCCAATAAGGCTGGCTTAAATGGATGAATACAGCCATACTCATCTATGAGTTTCAGCAGCCTATCTTTTCCTAGGATGCTCATGTAGGGGTAATCCTCCTACCCAGGTTAATTTTATCTCCTTCATTTAAAGGATGCCACCTCGAGATCCATGGAGAGCACATGATTAGATAGGATCTCTCCTTCGTCTATTATGAGCTTGACTTTAAGATAAGCCTCACCGCTTAAAGTTAGGCTGAAATTTTTCTCGTAGACTCTCTGGTTAATATCAAGCCGTATCTCGTCGCCTTCCACCCATACTTTAGCCTCTGAGATCTCCATCTTGATCTCGTCGTAGCTTCCATACGGGATCGCGGCTTCACACCGGTAAGGTTCAGGGTTTGGACCCGAGGTTTTAACCAGGGCCTCTTTTATCAATGGGAATCTACCATTATTTTCTCCGGCTCCATAATGGTGTATGGATAATTCATCTAGTCTAAGCTCTATTAGGGATACCCCCTCTAAGGATTCAATTTCCACCTCTATGCTTACTTGACTTAATGTAAGTCCTGGATATACTATCATGACTGCTATCAAAGAGAGAAGTATAAGGGATGCTATCCTTTCCATGGATGCCATCTAACCATCAGCTCTGGATCTCTTAGAGTTATCCACATAACTTCGCGATTCTTTCATAGTTTCTATTCACATAGCCTTGTATCTTCTTTATTTCTTCGTTGAATTCCGGTTGGAAGAGATGCCTGAACCTGCCTTGGAGTTTAAGGAACTCCTCTACGGGCTTAGGGCTAGGAACCTTGATGCTCAACGTATACGCCCCCTTATCGTACTCGTAGACTGGGAAGATCCTTGTCTGTACTGCTAATTTGGCGATTTTAATGGTATCTCTAGGATCCGACCTCCATCCTAGAGGACATGGCGCGAATACATGTACCACGGCTGGCCCATCCACCTCGATGGCTTTCCTCACCTTTGTGAGGTAATCGTTCCAGTAGGCTATGCTCGCCGTGGCTGCATAGTCTATGCCATGGGCTATGCATATACCTATCAAATCCTTTTTCCATTCAGGCTTCCCAGGTATCTTGCTTCCAGCAGGGGTCGTAGTAGTCGCAGCCCCATGCGGTGTAGCTCCAGACCTCTGGATACCCGTATTCATATATGCCTCATTATCATAGCATAGGTATACGAAGTCGTGGCCCCTCTCCAGGGCTCCGGATAAGGCTTGTATCCCTATATCGAAGGTTCCGCCATCACCCCCTATCGCTATGACATCTATACTTTTTTCGAGTTTACCCTTTCTCCTTAGGGCTTTGAAGCCCGCCTCAATGCCAGAGGCTGCAGCTGCAGCGTTCTCGAAGGCGGTGTGAACCCATGGTACACCCCATGCATTAAACGGATATATCGAGGAACCGACTTCAACGCATCCTGTGGCATTTGTAACGACGGTGGGGCCTCTAAAAGCTTTTGTAAGCATCCGCATAGATATCGCTGGACCACATCCAGCGCATAGACGATGGCCCGGACCGAAAAGCTCTTCTACAGATAATTCCCTTAGAGTTACCATCTACCTCACTCCCTTACACCTATCAGTTCCACCCTCTTATCCACAGTCTTTTCTTCAGCCATCTTTAAGGCCTTCATGAAGAGGCCTTCCACCTCAACCGGGGTGAGGTCTCTGCCTCCCAGGCCGTATACAGCGTTAGCCACCTTTACATCATATCTCTTAGAATCGTAGAGGGCGGCGATTACGTCGCTGCATAGGGGGCCAACCGGGGCCCCGAAGCTTAATGCTCTATCGAGGACCATGAGGGACTCCATATCCTCCACTAATTTAACAAACTCTTCTTTCGGAAATGGACGGTATAACCATGGCTTTATCACTGCTACCCTCCTTCCCTCCTTCTTTAACCGTCTCGCTATGGTTCTCAGCATCCCAGCGGTGCTCCCCATCCCTATTAAGGCTGTCTCTGCATCATCCACGTTGAACGAATCTATTGGACCATACTCCCTATTGGAGTATTCATAATATTCCATTGCGACTTCCCTTATCTTCTTAGCCGCCCTTCTCATGGCTTCCTCCTGTTGAGCTTTGAATTCAAAGTAGTAGTCAGGTAGCACCAAGGGTCCTACCATTATGGGATTATCCGGATCAAGCTTGTATACGGCTCTCCTCTCAGGGAGGAACTCTGCCACAACATCGTCTTCCAACACCCTTATGTCTTCTAGGGCGTGGCTTATCGTGAAGCCATCCAGGTTCACGGCTACGGGGAGGAGGACGTCAACATCCTCAGCTATCTTAAAGGCTTGAATGGTCCAATCATATACCTCCTGGGCGTTCTCCGCGAATACTTGTATCCATCCACAATCCCTGGAACCCATCATGTCTGAATGGTCACAGTGGATATTTATAGGCGCCGACAGGGCCCTATTCACTACGCACATG
>JAWBPF010000103.1:0-5607 GCA_038825355.1 Bathyarchaeia archaeon | reverse complement strand
AGGGATATCCCTAATGGGGAGCGCATAGTCGCCGAAGAGATCATTAGGGTTAAGAGGAGGGGGGACAAGCTCGTCTTAAGCGACATATTAGGAGTCTCTAAGGTCTTCAAAGGGTTTATAGATGAAGTCGATGTCTCAAAGGAGCATATACGTTTATCGAATGACCCATTCCTGACCAAGTTAGCTGAACTTCTAGGTTTATATTATAAGTACTTGGAAGGGGGAGGGAGGTTTGGGTTGGAGGAGACTGTTAAGGAGCTACGCGATGCTTCCCAACGACTGCTGGATAGTGTCAAGGGGTTGTAGATGAAGGTTGCTGTGTCCGGTAAGGGTGGAGTGGGCAAGACTCTGATCTCCGCCACTTTGGCTAGACTCTTGGCTAGAAAGGGTTTCAAAGTCTTGACGATAGACGCAGATCCATCCATGAACCTAGGATCCGCGCTCGGAGTCGATCCCGAGCTTCTAAGGCATGTCATACCCATATCCCAAGATGACGAGCTTATCGAGGAGAGGACTGGACGAACGGGGGACGTGTTCAGGCTTAACCCATATGTGGCAGACGTTGTGGATGAAAGGAGCGTTGAAGGCCCGGAAGGGGTTAGGCTCCTAGTGATGGGTACCGTTAGTAGGGCAGAGGGGGGATGCCTATGCCCCGCCAACGCCCTGGTGAGAGCTTTAACTAGGCATATCCTACTCCGCAGGGATATGTTCCTCATAATGGATATGGAGGCTGGGGTGGAGCATTTGGGCCGGGGGACGGCTAAGGGCTTCGACGCCATCCTGGACGTGGTGGAGCCCAGCGTTAGGGCTTTGGATACAGCCCTTAGGATAGAGGAACTAGCTTTAGAAATGAACGTTGGGGGCGTGAAATTCGTAGCCAATAAGGTTTCGAGGCCTGAAGACTTAGAGTTCATTAAAGGGAGGCTTGGAGCAGATAAGCCATTATTCGGATGGATACCTTTAGATCCAATGGTTATTAGGGCTGACATGGAGGGGAAAGCATTGCTGGATTACGCCCCCAATTGTCCAGCCTTGAGGAATATTGAGGGGTTGGCTTCGAAGCTTTTATCGGACCTTCTCAGCAAGCCATAGCCGTCCTCAGGACTTTACTGTTTACCATGCCCGCTGAGTATACCCTGCCATTCTTAAGGTTGCATATGGTTAAGGCTGCAGGTGCGAAGAGGGCTGGGTCAATCTTATAGAAGTCGTAGCCTGCATCCTTGAAGATCTCATAAAAGGGTTTCCCGTAGTCCCTGGAGGAGGATGAGGGCGCCCTATCCACTATCTCTTGAAGCCCCACATCCTCCAGATCGGCCTCTACGATGAAGAAGGATTCACCTCCGTAGAGGAGGACATCGTTGGTTCTTCCCATAGCCGTCTTCGAGTCGGGATGGGAGGGCGCCACAGGCGCCTTGCCTGCGGCATGCCTGAACACTTTAGGGTCTAAACCCAGGGTTACCAGTTTATGCATCCCTGTTTCAGCTATCCTTCCGGAGATCTGCACTGATCCTGCGAGGCTCGATGTAGGGGTGACCACCGCGTAGACTCTATCTAGGTCTATATTACATTTCTCCGCTATATCTCTTAGGGCTTTAGTTGTGGGAAGCCTATCCGACTCTAAGACTATGACTGCTTCATCGGCTTTGTCCCTATACTGGATCTCCTCGAAGATCTTCTTAGGTTTAATGGCTAAGGCCCTAGCTGGACCTGAAGCCATGGCGTAGTAATCTTCAGCCTCTATTCTCCAACCTGCAAATTGGGATCCTAGCAAGGCTTCACAGGGCATGTTCGTCTCGACAAACACTGTGGGAAGGATTAGACCATCATATTCCTCTAATTCCATCTTAGCTCTTCCCATACCCCCCATACATATTTCAGTTATCAGGAGGCCGGCTTCGAAGCTTCCTTCTGCCTCTACTCCGGCATCTATGATTGTTGATCCATCTCCGGTTGTCTCAACGGTTATTCCCAGTCCCGTTTCGTCGTCCATAAGTCTTTCCACTATCTTTAGAGCCTTCTTATTGACGCTTACACTAGCCTTCAACGGTTAATCCACCTCTCCAACTAGTTTTTCGCACCAGCTTAGGTGGGGGTTTCTCTCTTTGTTTATGTAGAGTTTGCCTGATCCATCCTCGTTCAAGTCTCCTTCGAATACGTAGAAGGGGCCCTGGATGGATGCATCATCGACTTTAACCTTATTTTTAAGATCTGATGTTCGAAAGCTTGGTAGTAACGTCGGTACATGGCCTTGGACTATTACCTTGCCTCCGAGCATCTCAGCGCCTATCCTTCCATGGCAGTTTCCCTCGATGAAGATGGTGCCGTCGACCATGTGGATCCCTGGGAAGCATCCCGCGTCGCCTTTGATCCATATTAGGCCTCCCCTCATCCAGCATCCGACCTCGTCTCCAGCATCTCCCCTAATCTTGATGACACCTCTCCTCATGCCTTCCCGGCTCCCCCTATAAGAGGATCCCACGAAGTCACCTGCATTTCCTTCAACGGTGATCTCACCGCCAGACATCCTTGATCCAAGCCAGGCTCCTGCATCTCCTTCGACCATTATCTCCCCCCCTCTCATTGCCTCCCCAAGGTAGAGTCCTGCATCTCCTTTTATCCTTATCCTACCGGACTTCATCAGATAACCTATCCTCCTAGCTTTGCTTAGATCCCCTATAATGTTCAAGTCTCCACCATTAACCTCTTCCACTTCGAATATGTCTTTTAGGGGGACCTTCCTATTGCCCTCCCAAAGCTCCAACTCGTAAACCTCATCTAACCGTCTTCCATAAAGGTTATCCGGCGTTATGGGAGACATATCCAAGGGGACCCTAAGGCTCTTCTTCAACTCCAGGGTTAAGCCCATCCATTATCTACCCCCAGCCTTTATCATATGGGATTTCTTTATGTATGAGTCAGGGATCGGATAGTTCCCGAATCTCACAGTATAATATTCTTCGAATCTTTCCTTAACATCGTCCTTAACCTTATCCATTAAATCTTCTTCGATTTTTGGTTTGACCCAGAAGGTTCTGCCGAAAACCGTTTTAACAATCTCCCCATCTTTTACTACGATTTCTCCGTCTTTTATGGTGTATGCTGCTCTTTTAAACGCCTTCCTCAGCGGCTTATAGTCCTTGGATGGATCTATCCTAGCTATGTCTATCTCGTAGATTGCTATATCCGCGTCTGCTCCAACCCCTAGGTGTCCCTTACTTGTTAGGCCGAGGGATTTAGCGGTAGCCGCCCTAGTAACTATGGCGATCTCCCCCAGCGTATATTCCCTGTCTATCCCTGGGAGTATCAGCCTCCTCCTAGCGGTCTTATTGATCCTAGATAGGGTCTTATCCCGGGCCTTCTTGCTCGTAAGCCATGCGATCATCCTTGGATACTCTGTGAATGGTCCTCCATTTGGGTGATCCGTGGTCATGTGGATTCTCCATGGATCCTCTATTAGAAGGGCTAACTCTAAGCCTATCCCCCATTGGATGGCGTTGACGTAGTTGCTTCTCCTATAAGTATATGGGACTACACCGGCTCCTGTTTCAACCTCAACATCAGCGTTGGCCCATTTATTTCCTGAGAGGATATGGAGGAGGTACTGGAACGAGCCGTCCGCCGTCATCGTGGTGGTATCTCCGAATATGATCTGACCTATATCTAACTCGACGTGGGGCCTCTTATTTACGTAATTTGCTATTTCCTCCGCTCCTGATCTCACGTTAACCCATGAGGAGCCCTTCCTACCTGTGAATTGGACGTGGGTTACATGTATATTACATGGGCTGCTCGATTTATGATTGACTACAGCATTCATAGTGGCTATTGTGGTCTCATAGTTTCCTACCATAGCCATATTGTTCGTATGGATGTGTATTGGATGGGGGAGCTGGAGCGTAGAGTTTATCCTAGATAGCCCCTCTATGATCTCGCGTGGTGTGATTCCAAACCTTGGAACTTCATCGTCTAATCCTATGATGTATCGGCCCCAACCCCAGGCTTCCACTCCCCCTGGGTTGACGAGCTTTACCGCATAGCCCTTGGTAGCTTCCAACATCCAGGCTACGAAGCCTTTGCATTCCTCTATACGGGCTTCCTTTAAGTAGTCCATTACGAACCAATTGTTGCCTAGGAGCGTAAAGCATCCTTTATCTACCATGGGTGTGGCGTCTAGTTCCTCATGGGTATGTCTCGCCTTAAGCGGGGGATTTGCAGGCTCAAAGACGGTTGTATATCCCATCTCGGCATATCTATATCCCGTCGTATAAGTAGATGGTATCGAGTAGCCTACCCCTGCCCTTCGTCCAGGCCTACTACATTCATAGTCTCTGTAATGGTCTTCAGGCCTCATCAGTCTTCCTGTGTTCACCTTGCTTCCAGCTATATGGGAGTGTATATCCACTCCTCCAGGCATAACGATCATCCCTGAGGCATCTATTACCTCCATTTTCGAACCTACATCTTCAACTATTCTACCGTCCTCGACTGCGATCTCCATCCTCTCCCCATCTACGCCATTCAATGGATCATACACTATCCCATTTCTGATAAGGAGCCCCAACTCTCTTCAACCCCTCCTTAAGATTTTAACCCTTTCTAGGAGGGAGGTGAGGACCTCCACATCCGTCTTCACACCTTCCGGGGGCCTAATTAGCCCCTTAGCCTCCAATGGGACTCCATCCATCCTGTAGATTGTCCCCGAGGCTTCAACTCCTAGGATGGCAGTGGGTATGACTACATCCGAGATTTCGACTGTGGCGCTCCTAAGGGGATCTATAGTTATAATCGGTATCTCCATGAATGCCCGTGTAATGCTTGCAGGAAAATGCGCCGCTGGATCCGAGGCTACGACTAGAGCTGCATCGCATTCACCTCTTCGAAGTAGATCTATGGCTGTTGTATCTCCGGGGTTATAGTATGGGTAGCCGCGGCTGTAGTCCACTCCGAAAGGGTAGCCCGAGAGCCATGTGGTGACTTCGTTTGCGCCTGTCACGTTGAAGTGGCCCCTCATAGGGAGTATCGTAAACTTGGTTCTAGAGTTTAGGTCCCTTACCAGGCTTAGGGCTGCATCTATGTTCCTGGACTTGCCCCGGCTCATGGTTAGGCCTACACCATAGAAGAGGGCCCCGAACTCGCATCCAATCATGAGTTCAGCCATCTTCTCTATCTCCTCCAGCGGGACACCTGCGACCTCCTCTTGCTCTATCTCTTCTCCCCTAACCGCCGCCCTCAGAGCTGATAGGAGCTCGTAGTCACTGTTGGGCTTCACCTGAATATATAGGTCTGCCAGCTTAGCTGTATCCGTCCTCCTCACATCCACGACTATGAGGGTTCTCTCCCTTCTAGACCTCCTGAAGCGTCCACGGGCCATCAACGTGTATCTGGCCATGTGCCTCGGGTGGGCGTGCACAGGGTTGGCTCCCCAGTAGACTATTAGGTCCGCCCTGTTCTTCACTTCGCCTAGGGTCGATGAGGATATGCCTATATCGTGCACTCCTATGAGGCCTGGACCATGACATATAGACGTATTGTTATCTATGACCCCGCCTAGGGTTTCAGCCAGTTCAACTCCTATGGACACCGCCTCGTTGCAGGTTAGGCTCCAAC
>JAWBPF010000102.1:0-5689 GCA_038825355.1 Bathyarchaeia archaeon | reverse complement strand
TATGAGGTCGTAGTTCAAAGGGATGGCCGTGAGCCTGATCATCATCGTAGCCTTATCATTGGTCTCCCAATCCTTCACGGACTCCTGGATTATCTCGAACTGGTAGGGGTAGTAGGCCTGGTCTGAGAGCCCCCTCAACCCGTAGTGCTCGGGGCCTATCCTGGACGCCTCCAGGAGGGTGAACCTCATCCCGCCATGCCTCGGAGACTTAAAGTTCCTAACAGCGAGGAGCATACCCTCCTCCAATAGACCCATTAAATCCCTCTGATACTCCGCCTTAATCTCGCACTCATACTTGGCTGATATACCAGTAGCCTCAGAGGGGGTTTCGCTTCTCCTAACAGCGGTTACCGAGCTTAGCCTGGCTATAAACCTGCCATCGAAGTCGGTGAAATACCGCTCTAACCCTTCTTCAATCATATCCTAGACGCTTCCCTCTTCATCCATATACCCTCTAAAAAAGCTATAACTTTCCTCTCCCCCTATTCCCTTGTTCTTCTAGCATATTCTATCTCAGCTCTCCTCTCCCGGAAGGTATGCATATGAAAGCTGAAGACTCTAAGCCTCCTATTGTTTAGGAGCCAATAGCTTAATCCGTCTATCAGTCCCTTGATCTTAGCCCTTTGAGCTTTAGCTATCTTATCGGCTATGAACAACGCCTTGTTATGTCCGAAGACCTCCGGTATACTTCTGCTGCTCATCGATGCTAATACCGTCAACGCCAGGTTCTGAACCTTATTCTGAACCGTGCTATCCCTGTATAGGATCGGCTCGACAGGCTCCACGACACCCCTATATTCATGCCATAACCTAATCAGGGCTCCCAAGTCATACTCCGGATATGCCAGTCTATCCATAGATAGTACGTTGCTTCTAAGCCTTGGATCCCTCTCCGACTCCTCAAGTTGAATATAACTCTTAACGAAGAGCCTCTCAGGTATTATCTTATTCTCTATGGCTCCGCTAACGTAGCCGGCTCCACGCTCATAGTCTGGTATAATTGTCCGGAATGCTGAATCATATTCTATGAGGCCCCAGGGTACAGGGATCCTCTCATAATTGAAGAGGCTTACGGCTTGGAGGAGTATCCTATCCGTGCTAGGGAGGTTCTCCGTGACCTCTGCTCCGATGTTCCAGATGCCTGCCCCGGCGCATACGGGTACGACATGGCTCTTAAAATCCCTGGCCGTGGTATCCTTCGCTAACCCTATGAGGAGGATATTCCTCCTCCAACACTCCTCTAAGATCATATATAAAGTATAGAGGGATAGGAAGGCTAGGTCAAGGGTAGTCATCCACCTTAACCCTGTAGGGGTCTCTATTCTCAGAGGGTTCTCAACCTCCTCCTCGAATAACCTGTGAGCGAGGCCTAGCACGAGCCTCTTAATCCTAGTCCACGCATCAGCATATCTGGAACTTATATGGTATATGTCCTTACTCTCCTCTAAATAGCCTTCTTTTACGGCTTCTTTAAGGGCCTTCTCTAATATCCTGTATCTTTCTCCGGCTTCCACTCCCATCTCCCGGCTTATCTCCTCCAAGCCGATGGGCATACCCCTCTGCTGAAGCAGGTATACGATTGCGTATCTTATATAGTCTCCTCGAGGTGGTGGAATCCTAAGTCTAGGATTAGCTATGTAATGTCTCCCGTAAGCCATCTCGTTTACGTCTAATGGTTTACCTTCAACGATTAAGCTGTGGATTGCGGTGTCAGTCTCCCACCGATCCCTATTTGAAGTATCGTACATGAGGCTTGTCTGGGTTCCTGATAGGCTTCTATCCAATAGGAGAATCTTTACATCCATCTCCTCCACTAGTTTATAGGCAAGGTAGAGCTCTGAGAAGGTCATAATCCAGTCTGCTATACTTGAATTGTCGATCACGCCCTGCTCAGTCAGAGGTTTGGCTACTGTGGATGTGCCTAGTTCACCTAATGCCTGGATCGACTGATCCACGGTTTCAACCTTATCCACGTAGAGGGGGATGCAACTTGAAACTCCTCTCCCGTGCTCCATGAATCCTGTATCGTATCTAATCCTAGGCGGAGATTCAGGTTTAAACTCTATGACTCCCGTTGCCGCATAGGCTCCACCCCAGAAGACGGCTAAACCCGCCACCAATCTTTTATCCTCGGAGCCGTCTACGGCTGCAAACCTAACCTTTGGAGACCGGAACATCTCCAGAGCCGTCTCATACGCGAGGGAATAATCGAAATTAGATACTATGATCCTGGATAAGAGGGCGTCATAAAACTTTCCAGCAGCCTCAAGCCTCCTCATGGCATCCTCAACTTGATCCTCAGCGCCTCCCCTGAGAACCCTGCTAATTCTCTTAACATGTAAGCTCAAGGGAGAAGCCAAAGCCATCCAACCCATGCACTAAGGAAATAAAAAGGTATCCATATATAAAAGGAGAACCCTGTCCTGAAAATTATATTACGCATCTGAAGAAATTATCCAGCCCAGTGTTTCAGCTCTCTAGGATTTAATGGGGTACTTCCCGTATCTCCTCCCAGTCTCAACCATGGCGTTGCAGTTTTCAATTTTAACGTCTCCATACCAGGAGTTGCTTGAGGAGAGTATATGTCCGCCTCCTGGAGACGCATTCCTGATCGCGTTCTTAGTCTCCTCTATTATCTCCGCTACGCTTTTAGTCGCTAAATTATCTACGGAGACGTTTCCATGGAGTATGAGCCTGTCCTGGAATTCCTCTTTAACCCAGCCTATATCGACTCCAGCGCTTGGATCCAGGGAATGCACCCCATCCACACGGGATGTTTCGATCAGATCCCCCAGAATGGGTTTAACGTTCCCATCTGTATGCTTTATGAATTTTATCCCATGTTTATGTGCTTCATCCACATGCTTCCTCATGGCATCGAATATCTTCAGCCTCCTAAACTCGGCGGGTGGTAGCATGGGACCCTTAACGTCGCATAGGTCTCCTCCCATGACGATGAGGTCTATGAATCCAAGTTCCCCGTAGACGTCTATAAGGCCTAGATTATACTCCGTGACTTTCTCTATGAACTTCACCACAATAGAGGGTTCGCTGTGCATCCAATAGACGAATTTGAACGGGGTTAAGGCTTCCCATACATGGGCGAAGGGCTCCCGGATGAATATACCTAGAGCTTTGTCTCCACGGTTGATCTCGGCTAAATATTTAATTCCATAATCCCTTCCCGGAGCGTAGGGGTTGGGGAACCTTTCATCCAGGAAATCCATTACATCCTCAGCTGTTTTGAAAATGCTCCCCACGGGGGTGTAGGCTTTAGCCACCTCATCATAAGAGAATACTCTTCCCATCTGCTCCATAAGCCTGCCGTCGGGAAGCTTCTCAAGCCTACATCCGTCTGGTAGAGACTCGTAGGCGTATAGGATGTCGAATCCAACTCTACTGTAAACCTCGTATAGGGCATCATAGTATGCTCTCTCCGTTCTCCTATTAGTTGTTATAGCGGCCTGCAGGGAATGCTCGACATTGAGGCTACGCCCCAGGATCTTCTCCATGACGCTTACATCAACATCCAGTTCGGTGATAGGCGTCGTATCAGACTCCTCAAAGTTAACCGTTCTCTGAACCCTCTCCCTACTATTCATTCAATTCCACCACATTATACACTGGTTAACTCTAAGGCGACCTTAACTGCTTGGATTGCGTCTCTAGCATAGCCCACGCCTAACTCCTCTGCGAAATCTCTGGTAATAGGCCTTCCCCCTATCATGACTTTAACGTTTAGATCCTTCCCCCTCAGGATTTCCACGGTGTCGCTTATAGCGGGTATGCCGACGGTTAGGAGGCATGACATGGCTAGAATATCGGGTTTAAACCTCTCAACGCTCTCCAAAAATTTTTCAGGTGGAACATCAACTCCTAAATCTAGAACCTCGAAGCCGTTTACTGAGAGCATGGTGGAGACGAGGTTCTTCCCAATATCATGGATGTCGCCTTCAACGGTTCCTATGACAATCCTACCCTTGGATTCAACCATTGAAGAATGGATATGAGGCTTGAGGGCTTCCACAAACTCTGTAGCCATTATCCCCGCCATTATGAGGTCGGAGAGAAAATATTCTCCCGCATCATATTTATCTCCCACGATGTCTAATCCATCCTTCATGGCTTCGATAACCTCTCTGAAGCCTACCCCCTCTCTACCCGTCTTATCCGCCAATCTCCTAGCTTCTTCAACTCCCTTAAGGTTCATGAAACAATCTTTAACCTCTTCCAGGATACCCATCTCATCCACCCAGGTCTTAACGTAACCCCTTCCTCTTAATTGATAAAGCCAACTTAAAAAAGCTAGGAAACATGTTCTAAATCAGGTTCTATGGAAAAATAGGGTCGTAGAGCCTGTAGAATACTTTTATGTTTCCTCTGAGGGATTGCCGGAATTTTTAATAGGAGCCGAAAACCTCTAGAAGCCTGTTCCCAAGGCTTAAGGGGATAAGCTTTCATGGAATTTACCGGTGAGGCTGATTGGGGATCAACCTTCAGGTTTAGAGATCCTGAATTCGCTTCGAGGATCCTGAATTCCATCAAGGGTTTAGAAATAAATGCGAGGTATATGCATGTCTGCGGCACCCATCAGGATACTCTCGTCAAGAATGGTTTGGAGCCTCTCTTGAATTCAGTCGGAATCGAGGTTAGAGCCGGCCCGGGTTGTCCCGTATGTGTCACCACGGGGTTAGAATTTGAGGAGGCAATAAGTGTTTATGAGCAAAGGCTTGGTTACATTGCCCGAGTCTGTTTGGTCTCTCAAAACACAATTAATTGAAGTCATGCTTTGTAGACTCGGCAGAGCAAAGCCCGGTTGCACCAGCCGCCAGTCAGCGGGTCGCAGGCATCAGGGTCATCAAGAGTAAGGACATTGGCATTGGATTCCCAGAGTCCGTGTAGCGAGGGTTCGGCACCCGGCATTTCAGGGAACCACCAGCTGGCTTCGCAATTTACCACGTTGGGGAGTATGCCCGGGTTGAGATGTGCCCTTTGCTTGATTTTGCCTCGCCTTGTTTCAATATATATCCAATCGCCTTCGCTGATGCCTAGTTTGCGGGCGGTATCTGGATGAATATCAGTCAGCGGATCAGGGTGTTTTTCTCTCATCCCGATGCCCCACTGCCTGTGTTCAGAGTGATACATGGGCATAAACCGCCCCCCGGTATTTAGAATCAAAGGGTAATCTCTGGCTACCTCTGGTGTGCTCACCGGGCTTTCCGGTGGCTCTTCGTAGAACGGGAGGGGATCGTAACCTAATTTTTCAAATACGGTCGAGTATAATTCGACCTTCCCCGTGGGCGTGGCGAAACCCCTCTCTTCATATTTTTTATATTTTCGGGTTCCTTTGACAAAACCAGCTTTAACGAATTCTTCATAAGTTATCCCCAGCGGCTCAAGCTGGTATTCAATGACTTCCTCGAAGTTTTTCCAGGGCCATTCATGTTCTTGTCCGAGGCGGATGCCAAGTTCGCGCCAGATTGTGTAGTCGTCTTTCCGCTCCCCCAATGGTGAAATGGCTCGGCCTCCGCCGAGAACTACACCTGCAAATCCGAGCGCAATTACACACAATACTGCAACAAGGAGGTCGACGACCTCAATATCAATCTTCATCAAAAACCTAGCGCCCTCCTTAATCTTTGGTTAAATACCCGCCAGTGGAGTTTAGATTTTTATAAACAATTCGAAA
>JAWBPF010000101.1:3210-5806 GCA_038825355.1 Bathyarchaeia archaeon | reverse complement strand
GAGCCTCTCCTTCTCCCCCATGCTTAGGGAGTAGGGCTGCAAGTTTAGTGGCTTCCTGAGATCCACCTTCTCCATGGCTTCTTTAACCCTCTCCTCGATCTCTAGGGTTGGTACTCCGATGTTCCTAGGACCGAAGGAGACCTCCTCATATATAGTATTAGAGAATATCTGAGAGGACGGATCCTGGAATACATATCCCACCCTCCTAGCCAGCTGGGCTGTGGTTGATTCCCTCGTATCTAAGCCGTCTATTAGGACCGTCCCCCTTACAGGCTTTAATAGGCCGTTGAAATGCTTTACGAGGGTTGTCTTTCCGCAGCCGTTCTGCCCTACTATGGCTAGGAGCTCCCCCTCAGAGACCTCTAAGTCTACGCCTCTGAGGATCCATCTCTCATCGTACTTGAACCATAGGCTCTTAACTTCGACGACCTTCAACTGCTTGTCTCCTCCTATGTTTCAGGTATAGCTCCCTGAACTCCTCCAGCGTTAAGGGGACGCCGTCCAGGTGGAGGCCCATCCCCCTAAGCTTATGGGCTAGGAGGATCACCTGTGGGGCGTTAACCCCTAAACTCGATATCCTCTGGGGATCAGAGTAGAACTGCCTGGGGGATCCCTGGAAGACTATCTCTCCCTGATCCACGGCTATTATGTTATCGACGAACGGGGCTATATGCTCAATCTTCCTTTCGACTAGGATCACCGTCTTCCCTATCCCCTTCAGCTTGTAAAGTGTTCTGAGGACCTCTCTAGCTCCTGTAGGGTCGAGGTTCGAGGTGGGTTCATCCAGGAAAAGTATCCTGGGATTCATGGCTAGGATCGAGCCTATAACCGTCCTCTGCCTCTCCCCTCCGGATAGGGAGTTCGGATCGTCGAATCTATGCTCTTTGAGCCCCACAAGCTCCAGGGTCTCATCTAGGATCTCATCCATCTCTCCTCTTTCTAGGCATAGGTTTTCCAGGCCGAAAACGATATCCTCCTCAACGGTCATGCCGAATATCTGGGAAGTAGGATTCTGTAGAAGTATGCCTATTTCGCTGACTAGCTCCGGGAAAGGGGTTTCCGAAACCAGTTTTCCCTTAATCTTCACGGAGCCCTCGTAGGATTCCACGTCTACGCAGTGAGGTATTACTCCTGAGAGGGCGTAGAGCAAGGTTGTCTTACCGCTGCTGCTTGGGCCGGTGATAAGCGTAAGGCTTCCCTCTTCAACTGAGAGGCTTACATTCTTCAACACGTAATCCTGTGAGGCATAATATTTAATAAAAAGATGGTTTACGTTTATGGCCTCCATAGGGTGATTCGCCTGCTAACCCTTCCCTTCAGGCTTCAGCCAACTCTATGTAAACCATAGGATTAGAACCTTCTCCTTGTCACACCTCTGGCCTCGAGTATTGGAATCAGAACCCTCGCTACGATCGGCGTCCCGACGATTATGGGTGGTAGATCGCTTAGGATGAGCATGTAGACTGCAGGCCAGAAAGGTGCAACCCCCACCAGCTGGAAGCCCAGCGCTACTATTGGAACCATTATTAGACCCGCTATACCTGAGACAACCGCTGCCTTGGCTGCACCCTTAGCAGTTTTACACTCCTCAGGTTTAACGAATAATCCTGGAATATACCCGGTTAAGCCTACGCCGATGAGGTCGAATATAGGCGTTGCAAGGTTGAAATATCCCCCTAAGACAGCCCATAGAGTGTTTCCGACAGCGCCTGAGACGAACCCTGTATATGGCCCCAATAGGATTCCGAAGATGCATGGTAGGAAGGCGAGAACTCTCCAGTGGATCGCCCCTGGAATCAAGGGTATAGGCGCCGTTAAGAGGAAGCCTATCCCGGTTACAGCGGATGCGACTGCCATGTAAGCTATTATCCGGGCGGTTGAAGGCCTCTCCCTCTTCAAATCGATACCTCCCTTTATATCCTCCTCATAATCTCCTTTAATGCTCTGCTTTTAAAAGTCTATGCCTGATAACTGTCAACACTGACCTTAACGAAATGTAGACGTATAAAAACTTATGAGTAAACGACCATGGATGGTAAAGTCCAATATATGAAAAGAAGAGAATCCCCCGATGCTTCTGGTTTTATAGGGTTAAGCCCTTTTCCACCTCTATCCTGTAGGGCTTCCATCTCGTTTCATGTCTCATAAGAATCATCTTCGGGCACCTCATATAATATTGGATGCCCTCCGGAGATTCCTCGATCTTCAACTCGATAACGCCGTCGGCCACATCCTCCACGGCTGCTATCACGGCAGCTGGAAAAGCTGCTCTGTTCAAGTGGGCGACTGTTATAGCCCCTAGGCTTCCGAGTTTACCTGAGATATTCCTGTAGAACTCGAGGGCTGGGCGGAACTCTGAGCCCTCCATGATGGTTGTAAGTGAATGAATAATCACTATAAGCTCTCCAGGTTCAACATCTAATTCTCTGATGATGCCTGCCAGGGTCATGGCTAGGTTTGGGAAATTGAACGGGTCCTCCGAGTGCTCCTCCTCGCTCTCCAACCCTATCCGGGGAGAGTAGCAGTCCAGGAAGATAAGCCTCCCTTCCCGATGGTAAAAGTCTACATCGTATCCCAGCCGCCTCATGAACATCTT
>JAWBPF010000101.1:0-3200 GCA_038825355.1 Bathyarchaeia archaeon | reverse complement strand
TCACCCGCCGCCTGAAATCCCAGTATTTCTCCCCCAGCCCTGGGATCGCTTAAAATGAGGATGGATGAAGGTAAGGGGATACCGTCGGGCAGAAGCTCGTCCAAAACCTCTACTCCAGGCTTGAAGACCTCCCTAGGCTCAGCCTTAACCTCCCCATCCAACCCTCCATAAGGTTCCACTAGGATATTCTGTAACTCCTTATCCCTCTCCAAATTCAACCTGTAGTATCTATGCTCCTCGATTAACCCCATACCCTCAAGTTCCTCCAAAGCCTTCTCCACTTCCATACGGCTCCTCCCAAGCCTAGACGCTAAATCATCTAAACTCTCCATCAGGGAAGGGTTTGAATGAAACAGCGTCAGCAGCTCCACATGTACCTGCGACGAGATAAGCCTCCCTAAAATCTCACGCCTATCCCCCCTCAAGTCCATGGAACGGAGTCCCCCATGAAATGATCAGCCTAAATCCTAATCCATCATCAAGTTATTCCTTAATCAAAGAGCGTTAAATTAATTATACTATAATGACGTTATGCATCTTAAATCCTTTACCATAGATGGCTATATTTAACGTGTCGATTTTAAATAGGGCCACTAAATGATTCGACGGCTCTGATGGAAGCTTTTTAAAGGGGCTCCCATTAGAAGAGGTTTAACCCTGAGGGCTCATGTATGTCTCGGAGGTTTAGGCTTTGGATTGGACTGCTCGCTTCATCGGTTTAAGCCTGCTCACCGTTCTATGCCTCTCCTGGGGTTTAGCCTTCGTGGCCATCAAATTGAGCCTCGCCTACCTCTCGCCTGTGGCTTTAACCTTCCTGAGATTCTCGGTTGCCTCCATCCCTTTCTCGTCATATCTCCTCTACAGGAGGGCCACCTTACCCTTACATCTGATACCTAAGATGGTCCTGCTAGGCTTTACAGGGTTCACCGTTTACCATCTCAGCCTCAACTTGGGCGAGACCGAGGCGGCCGCCGGCATCGCAAGCCTCATTATAGCCTCTTCACCCATCTTCATAACTTTATTATCTAAAACCGTCCTAGGGGAGAGGCTTACAATATTCAAGGATTTAGGCGTGGCCTCCGCCTTCCTCGGATTAGCCATCATGATCGCGCCGAGCCTCAAAGCCTCCGGGGACCCCCTCAGGGTATTAGCGATCCTACCTGCGCCACTAGCCTCCGCCATATATACGATCCTAGGTAAGATGTACCTGAGGGAAGGGGAGCCCGCCGTCCTCACAGGATACGCACAGCTCTTCGGCCTCCTCCTCCTAGCCCCCCTAGCCTCAAAATCCACGATCCTAGAGGTTACAGCGTTACCATTCATGGGATGGATTCCAATCCTATTCCTAGGAATATGCTCGACAACCCTCGGCTATACAATATGGTTTAAACTCCTCAAGATGGGGGAGGCATCCATGGTGGGAAGCTACATATACTTGACCACCCTAGTAGCAATTCTGGGAGGCCGCCTAATCCTAAAGGAACCAATAACACTAAATCTCATAGCAGGGGGTACCCTAGTCATATTCGGAGTATACATAACCCATAAGAGATAAATTCTTCTCCTACAGGAGCTTAGACGAGGTAACTCCACTGAGGGCCTCATCGAGGCGCATAGGCCACTCAATACAAGAAAGGGTAGCCTCCTAGCCATAGCCGAGTGTAAACATGTCTAGCCAAGGGAAGACTTTAAGCAGAGTTTCGCCTTATAGTAACCTTTGATCCAAAAAAGGCTTAAGGGATGACTATAGAATTTGGCGAGGCCTAAGGTTGTAGTTACTGATCACGTCTATCCTAGTATAGACGTTGAAGGGAAGATTCTAACCTCTAATGGATTCGACTTCAGAGTCTACCAGTGTAAAGGTGAGGATGAAGTTGTAGAGGCATGCTGGGATGCCGATGGAATTCTAACCACTTTCGCCCCTATAACCCGCAGAGTAATAGGAGCTCTGAATAAGGCTAAGGTCATAGTACGCCATGGAGTCGGCTACGATAATATAGATGTATCCTCCGCCTCTGAGAAGGGGATAATGGTCGTCAACATTCCAGATTTCGGGGGATCCGAAGTAGCCGACCACACCCTCGCTCTAATAATCTCTCTCCTGAGGAGGATACCCCAATACGATAGGCTTGTAAAGTCTGGGGGATGGAGTGGGTGGGCTGCGTATAGGCCTCTACACCCCCTATACAGGCTAACCCTCGGAGTGGTGGGCTTTGGGAGGATTGGGAGGCAGGTTGCCCTGAAAGCCATGAGGGGGTTCGACATGAAGGTTGTCGCCAACGATCCATACGTAGCCCTTGAGGAATTTGAAAGCCTCCATGTAACCCCTTTGACGCTGGAGGAACTCCTAAGGATCTCCGATGTAGTAAGCCTCCACACACCCTTAACGGATGAAACCAGACACTTGATAGACCAGGAGAAGCTCAAGCTCATGAAGCCTTCAGCTATACTCGTAAACACTTCCAGGGGTCCAGTGATAGATCAGGAAGCCCTAGTGGAGGCCCTGAGAAAAGGCTGGATATCAGGTGCAGCCCTAGACGTCTTAGCCTCCGAGCCCCCGGGAGAAGATGAACCCCTATTAGGGATGGAGAACGTCATCCTAACACCTCATGTGGCCTGGTTCTCAGAGGAGAGCTTCATAGACCTTCTCCAAAAAGCCGCCTACGAGGTCGTAAGGGCCTTAAAGGGAGAGGAACCTCTCCACATAGTCAACCGGAGTGAACTGGCTGAGAGGGGATACTTGAAAACTCCAATCAAATAGGTAGAGATCGGAGACGAAGCCTCATAAAGGAGCACAGCTCCCCAATCCTCTACGGCGTTAAGCCTAGAACAGGCCTCTAAGGTGTAGAATTTAATTCTTCTAGAGAATCCTTCATTATCAAAGCTCACGCCTAAACCTTGATTAGAGAAGGCTGAAGGCCTGGTTCTTCGCTGAATCTCTGAATGGCGTCATGCAACGTTCCTCACCAGCAGCAGCGAAGCCCTATTAAGCGATAAGCTTAAATAATGATTATGTAGATCTTCGAGGATAAAGCCTATCACGTGGATATGGAAGGGCTTCGAATGACTACCTCCAGCCGCCTAGAAGACCTAAACCACAACAACATCCATAATGGGCCATCCACCTTCCCGGATATGATTCATCCCTCATCCTTCTCCTACTTCTTCTATTATTACTTTTATTATTTCTTTGAGGGTTG
>JAWBPF010000100.1:0-5900 GCA_038825355.1 Bathyarchaeia archaeon | reverse complement strand
CGGTGCCAGTGCTTATAATGGATACGCCCATGCCGCTTATAGGTTCATTCACGCTTCAAGTTCTGGGGCTTCTAGTCGACCCCGTTAAAGGGGAGGTGAGGCCGAGCCGACCCTTCGCGGTGGGGCTACTCTCAACGAATTAAAATGTGGTATCTTCTGAAATCCCGTCTTAGGCGTCTCAATTTTAGGCTTTGTCCGGGTAAGATAAGGCGGGACTTCATATCAGCTAACGGCTCCACCTATAGGCGTTGGTCCGGTGCCGTAAAGGCTTACTGGCCTGTCGTTCAGCAGCCGTGCATCCTTCCTTGTCGACGGGACCTATGGAGCAATGCTCATCGAGGTCTCGGAGGATTCTCTACGGTCTTACCTTAACTTCTACGCGTTCCGCAGGATGGACAGAATTCATCTTCGACGTTTAAGGATGCTCCACAGTTCCGGCAGTATATGGGGCCCTGCGTGGGGGCTGGTTTAGCCCCTGCCCTTTTTCCTCTCCTAAACTTGGCGATGGCGACCGCTGCTATGACTGCGACTATCAACGGCAAAGCTAGGAGTAGGGGGTTCCTCGCCGCTAGGAGCTTCAGCTCGTTCATGGGGGACTCCTCGATAGTGAAGTATTCAATCTCGCTCACCGCTATTACGTTGCCTCCCTCATCTCCGAGGACGGCCCTTGCATCCCATTCCCCTAGGGTTCCAGGGGAGAATTCATCGCTGAAGCTTCCGTCAGGTTTAACCTCCACTTCACGGGTTACGGTTTCCCCCTCTTCACCTTCGGGATGGATATAGGAATGGTATCGGAGGGTTACCTTCGCCCCCGGCATCGGCGGCGTCAAGGCTCCGGACACCCTGGCTTTTATCCCTTCAACCTCTACATCCAGTGAAAGTGTGAAGGATCTCTTCTCTATGTTTAATGTGACTTTGACGGAGTGGCTTCTTCCTCCCCCTTCCCCCTCGACTGTTAGAGTATAGGCGCCCTCAGGCGTTGATAACGGTATATTCAAGTTTAGGTTCGTGGTGAACGGGGGAACCCCTGATGGAACGGTGAACTTTGAATCGACTCCGCCGGGGATCCCTGAAACCGTCAGGCTTACAGGATCGTCGAACGCCCCTACAGGTTCCACCTTGACTTGAAGGCTTGCGGAGTCTCCCTGCTCCACGGTGATGGTCCCCGGGGACGGGGACAACTTGAAGTCCTTCTCGTTGATCGTAAGGGTTGCTGTAGCGGTCCTAGTGAGTCCTCCACCGGTGGCGGTAACCGTTAAAGTATAGGTTCCAGGCGATGAGGAGGATCCTGCGTCGACCGTTAGGGTTGAGGTGAAGGAAGGGGTTCCCGAGGCCGGCGTGAAGACGTAGGATACATCGCTTGGGAGCCCTGAGAGAGTTAACGACACCGGCTGCGCTGCGCCACTGATGAGGCTGGCCGCGACCGTGTAGGAGACCTTCTCACCTACGTTCACGGCTTGGCTGGCGGGGGAGATCGAGAGGGAATAATCGAATAAAGCCTCGACTATCAGCGTAGCCGTCGCGGAGCGGGACACCCCCCTAGCCGAGAGCGTGAAGGTGAAAGGATAAGATCCCGGCGGGGTCGCATCCGAGGTCGCTATAGTTATGACGCCCCTAGCTACAGTGATCTTCATGGTGTCTGTATCCAAGCCGGAGATGTCCCATTTGAACGTGGTACCCTGATATGAGGGGTCGCTGTACGTCACAGCCCAGTTATACCGCGCGGTCTCCCCCTTCTTAACGGTCAGGCTCTGGGGGGATATCGAGATGGTGAAGTCGAAGGGTGTCCTTTGAACCACCTGGAAGGAGGCGGATCCCTGATATGTCTCGATGACTATATCCACGACCACCGTCACCGTGTAGTATCCGGGTATGCCCAGGAAGGAGCCGCTTATAGTGGTCGAGTATACTACTCCACCCATTGCGTTCATGGTCCCGGCTGTAACCGTCCCTGCGGGGCCGCTTACGATTATCTTCGCGGTCCCCATTATGTCTGCGGGATGGCTTGACTGGAAGATCACGACGACGGGTTCGCCGACATAGTATACTGGGCGGCTCGTCTTCACCATAACGCCGTCGAAGCCCTTCGCAGCCGGGACAACCAAGGTAACTAGGGCTATCATGAGGAAAACTTTTAATGAAATTGCCAAGAACATAGAGTATTTTCTAAAGTTAATCGGTTTTATAACAAGTTTCATATAAGACACCTTTTAAACCATTATACGGTAAATTCACCCCCTCCGAATATAAACATTTCTAAATCTCAACGGGGAACAAAGATTAAAACCTAGGTGAGGATTACCACGCTATTTTTATTATAGTCCAGAAGAGTAATAGATGCCGAATATGCGGTGTCTCACATGGAGGAATAGCCCGCCCAAACTCCGGGCATAAGTTTAGCGGTACGATTTTCAGTTCGTTATTAAGTCCTCTTTTTATCAAAGGAATCTCTTCACCATCGCATCCTCTGCCGAATCCCTCAGCATCGCCGTAGGGACGAGCTTCAGGAAGCTGAGTTCACCCATCTCGCTCAGAGTAGCATATGCCTCGCAGGCCTTCTCATTTGGATATCCAACCTCCAACCACCCCTATGATGGAGACCTTGACTAGGAGCCAAGCCTACTTGCGGCTGGGCCTGTGGAGGACGTGCATCAGCCTCTTAACGGACTGTGCGAAGCCGCCGGTCAACATAGGGCTCTCCCACCCTGTAACCATTAGAATCGTGGAGCTCATCATTAATGAACGTTCTATCCGATGCACCCTTAGGCAGGTCATCCCAGGCCTCCAACTATCCAGCAAAGGCTGCGGCGGGTCTCACCTTAGATGTTTTCGATTCCAGTTTTGATGGTAATGGTGGGGTCTTTGGAGGCGGGTGCTCGAAGGGAGGTCTGGAGGATCCTTCATCAATTGGGATCGGAGTTAAACTTTAATTGGCGCCTGATCGGTGGTTCGGGTCGCCGAGGCTGTTTATTCAGGTCCTCCGGTTCAGTTAGGTGTGGGGCTGGCCTCCGGGGCTGGGCTTTCTCGGGTTTAGCTTTAGCTGTGTGGGTTTCTATGCTGTTTTTCGTCGCGTTTACCGAATATTGGTCTATCTTACTTTACCTAAAATTTAAATATAGGTTAATTATAGTTTACCTATATGTTGAGGGATGACCTGGAAAGGTTTAATGAATGGTGGTTCACGGGCGAGATAAGGAGGGCGCTTGCGCCTCCCTTCAAAAGATACGCCTTCAACCCTCTCTGTAGGTCCATGGAGGAAAGGCAGGCTCTTCTAATGGTTGGGATGAGGAGGGTTGGAAAGACCACCCTGCTCTATCAATTGATAGAGAAATTGCTGGAGGATCATAGGCCGGAATCCATACTCTACTTTTCCTTCGATGAGGCTTGGTCGAATCCGAGGGATGTCTTGGAGGCCTATGAGAGGAGCGTCCTTAGGAAGCCGTTGGAGGAATGCGGGAAAACCTTCATTTTCTTCGATGAAATTCAGTACTCTACGGGTTGGCCGGCCATAATTAAACAATTTTATGACCTCTACCCCAATTTAAAATTTTTTATTTCAGGCTCATCCAGCCTGCTTTTGGCTAAGGAGAGTCTGGAAAAGCTCGCAGGAAGGTTCTTCCATTTCAACCTCAAGCCGCTGGCCTTCCTCGAATTCCTGGAGATGAAGGGTGGGAGAATAGGGGATTTCGAAGCCTCCTCGAGGAGGATGGAATCATACTTCCTCGATTATTTAAGGAAGGCGGGGTTCCCGGAGATCGTGAACTGGGAGGACGAAGAGAAGATCTCAGAATATATCAGAAACTCCGTTGTGGACAGGGTGATTCTAAGGGATCTCCCCCTGGTCTTAAAGACTAGGGATGTGGAGTTGGCGGAGAGGATCATAGGCTTGATCTTTTCGAATCCCGGCTCGATCTTGAATGTGAACTCTTTGGCTGCTAATATGGGGAGAAGCAAGATAACCATCTCGAACTACCTGAAGTATTTAGAGTTGGGCTTACTGGTAAGAGCGCTGAGCAACTTCAGACCATCCTATCTGGCTTCTTCGAGGAAGCTTAAAAAATACTATCCAGCCACCACCTCGCTGATCTATTCCTACTCTAAGAGAATCTTCGAAGAAAACGCCGGGAAAGTGCTGGAGACATACGTAGTAAACGCGTTAGATGCCAAGTATTACTTCAGAAAAGGAGGGAAAGAAATAAATATTTTATTGTTAAGGGATGGGGAGGTCGTACCGATAGAGGTAAAGGAGAGCGTGAACGAGGAAAACTTCAGAAAATTCTCAAAACTGGTGAAGAGCATAGGAGGTGGAAAAGGCCTCATAATATCGCTAAACCAGGATATGAAGGAGGAACAGATCAGGGTCCTCCCCGCATACCTAATCGAACAAAAAAGCTCGGAGCTTACGAGGTTGAAATAAACCCCCATATAGGGTTGTCGGGGTTAGGCTGCAGGTCGGCGACGCTACAGCTGTGCGCATCCCTCCCAGAGCGCCTATTCCTAGCCTACGAGTACATGTAAGAGGGAATGGAGAAACCCCTCATCAAGGGGATCCTGAAGGAGGAACTGGAAAAATTCGATAAAGGCTACGTAAAGGTCCCAGACAAACCCGGCCTAGGATTATCCTTAGACGTGGAAGCCGTACAAAGACACTTAATAACCCAACCCACACAACATATATACTATATATATGGATGTAATATGGATGGCCGCCTCAGGATCGATGCCCGGTTGCTTCATGGGTCCCCCTAACCTGTAACCATTAGAGTCGTGGAGCTCATCGCCGATGAATGTTTCTATCCGATGCGCCTCTTAGACGGCAGACTTGTACGCTCGATTCCAGCGGTTAATGGCTGTGGTTGTGGGAGCCCCCGGGAGGCAAGGGCCGTCCCACCTAGTCGGTAGTTGGATAGGGGTCGATGGCGTGGAATGAGCCCCAGTAGATCTTTCATCGGCAGGATCAAGGTTAGACGCATGGGTAGGATAGGCAGTTGAGGGTTAGGAGTTGGCGGTGAGGCTGAGGGTCGCCGTCGGATCGCCGGGGTTGTTCATTCGGATTCTCCGGTTGTTGAATTGAAGGTGGGGGCTGCATCCGCGGCTGTTAAGACTGGCTGCGCTTCCCCTCTACCTCTCAGTTCTAAGGCGTCATCGCAACGATCTCTTCATTCAGCCGGAAGCCTTCCAAATGTAATTGTCAATCATGCCCTTTAACAGGGTCGTATAACCGTTTCTCATCGTTTCACATCCTCTTGTAGAAGTTCTTCATGTCCTCCTCTAGGTCTTCTGCATCGTACTGCACAGGTATCTTCCTCCGCTTTAAGTATTCCATCATCTCCCTTAGGGATATGCCTGCATCCATGGCGGCCCTCTCTAAGGTTATTGAGCCTTCAGCGTAGAGTCTAGCTGCATGTTCCTTCTTCCACTCGGTTACAGCCTTATACAGCAGTTTTCTTAAAACGGTTGAGCGGTCCGTCTGCTCAACGCTCTCTATCTTCTTCAAATCGGATACAAGGCTTTCAGGCAGCCTTGCTGCAACCAACTCCTCCTCCTTCATCTCCTCATCTCCATTGCTCTTCTAATTATCTCAGTTATCACATCGGTTGAGATCCACATCATCTTAACATTTCGTTACATCTAACTTATCGAAATGTCTATCGTATCCAGAGGCATGAGCGCAAAAGATATTTATCAACCATCCCTATATTGTATGATGGTAGAACCCCCTAGGAGGTTTAGTTTTGGCTTCTAGAGGAGAGCTTGAGAAACTGCTCGAAGGCCCAATCTACCTGGCTCCTAATACGTTCCTACACTTCTATAAGGGTGGAAAGCTTAGGGCCGAGTTCATGGGGGAGGAGAACCCCCAGGACGATTACAGATCCGAGGAATGGATATTCTCCACGAAT
>JAWBPF010000099.1:0-6056 GCA_038825355.1 Bathyarchaeia archaeon | reverse complement strand
GCCCTCCTCTGGGAGGGTCTATGACCCGTAATGTCCTGGAGGATGCGCACGGCCTTCTCCAAGGGCTCCCCCGACCTCCCCACGGAGATATTTACGACTACCTTACCTATCCTGATCCTGCGCATGGGATTCTCCTGGGACGCCACGGCCAGCTGGGCAGCCAATATCCTTCCACACCTTACCCTAAGGGGATGCGAACGGTGAGATGAGGGAATACACGCCTATGTTTAAAACTTTTCTGTTATGGGTTGAGCTTTTATGGGCTGAGCCCAGCCCCTACAACCCTTAGTGTACTGGCTTACTGTTAACGGCGACTTCATCTCATCTCATTTGGAGGGAGGGGCTCGATGGGGGATGGGAAAGCTGGAGGATATTAATTGATATTTTAGGGTGGATGGGAGCCGTTTCGCATCAGGACTTAAAATCTCATATGTTTATTTATGTTTGCGGGTTGGTTAGTATCCTATATGATTATGCTCGCCACTGCGGCTATCCTAGGCCATCTCTCGGCTGCTTCGCGGGCTATTGGACCCCTTATCTCGGTTCCCTTCAAGTCGCCTTCAGGGGTCATGAGCACGGCGGCGTTATCCTCGAATTGTATCCATGTGCCGTCCTTTCTCCGGTAGGGTTTCCTCTGCCTTATAACCACGGCTGAGAGGACTTGTTTCCTGAGGTCTGGGGGCCCCTTAGCCACTGAGACCTTAACCATCTCGCCTACGCATGAGGTGGGCACCCTCCTCAGCCTAGCCTTGTATCCGTCCACCGTCAGTATACGGAGTATTTTGGCTCCTGTGTTATCTGCGCAGAGGAGCCTAGCCCCCGCTGGGAGTCCCCTGGAGATCCTAGGCTTATATTCCACGACTCCCTTGGCGGATACAGCTCGGGTTTTAGGCCTCGGCAAAGGTTACACAACTCCGATGAAGATTTTAATCCTTAACCTGGATTTAACCTCTTCGCTTCCCAGGGATCTTCCCAAACTTCCTTCATGAGCCATATTTTTGAATCCGCTATTTTAAAACCAACTAAATTGTTTTCGACTGGAACATTCTCCTAGAATGAAGTGGCCATGTCGCATTCCTACATAACATCCTTGATGGCATTAATGGCTATAGACGGAAGGATATTCAATGGGTGGGAAGATTTTTATGTTGTCTTCCTTTTTTCAACCACTACGAATGATACGTTTTTAGCTATAGGTTTACACTCGGCAATCTTAACGGTGTCGCCGGGTTCAGCTGATATGCAGGGGGGGTTATGGGCTAATATCTTGTTTCGACGTTTCTCATATCGCATGTACTTTTTTACGTAGTGTAGGTATTCCCTTTCCACGGTGGCGGTCTTCCTCATCTTACCGCTCACAACTATTCCCGTTAAGATCCTCCCCCTCACCTTGAGGCTTCCATGGTATGGGCAGTTTTCATCGTCGCAGCTCTGTTTTGGCGGCTGGGTTTCTAAGCCTATATTCATGGTTTTCACCATGATCTATCTCTCCTCTTAAGCCTCTCCTCGGGTCTGCCGAGTATCGATTTTCCGTTGACTAGAACCTTTCTCCCATCTGGAAGTTTAAAGGTGAACGTGGATGTAGCCTTTGGAATCCTGCTCCTCCTCCCAGATTGTTTCTCTATCAATAATGTGTTCCGGGTTTCATCTATGATATATCCTTTAACATTTTCATGGGTTGGATCCTTTGACGATGATATCTCCACCTCTAATCCTATGAGTTCATGGTGGATGAGGTTCTTGGGATTAATTTCAGTCATTTTTTCTTTTCCTCCCATTGGACTGTGAGTATCCTGGCTATGGTACGTTTTATTTCCCTGATCCTGGCGGGGTTCTCAACGGTTCCTCCTGATTCAACGGTTGTCTTAAGTTTACTCAGCTCGACTTTTAGTTCTCTAAGTTTTTTAATTCTTTCTTCAGGTTTCATCTCCCTTATTTCCTTCATCCTCAATAGGGGCAGATTCCATCTCCTCCTCTTCTACGGGTACTTGGGCCTCCTCTAATGTCTTAGCTTCTCGGGGCTCCTCCATGCTTGGGGTTTCCTCCTTTATGGATGGTCTATCCGGAAACTTCGAGTCAGGGGGGAGGATCGTTACTTTGACTCCGAATATTCCAGGCTTGAGCTGGGTGTAAGCCACAGCTGTTCTAAGTTGCTTCATGACTGGATCCCCGGACTTCGGAAGGTATCCCTCTCTGTATTTCTCGTATCTAGCTCTCTCTGTGGTCAATTTGCCGCTTACGGTTATCTCGGCGCCTAAGGCTCCAGCCTCCATTACACGTCTAAGAGCCCAGTAGGCGGCTCTCCTGAAATGGATACCTCGCTCCAGCGCCGCCGTGATCTGGCCTGCTATAACTTTTGGATCGAGCTCTGGGACGTCAACTGGGGCGACCGATATTTGAGGGTTCTCCAGGTTCAATCTCTCTTCCAGTATCCTGGTAAGGTCTCTGATGCTTTGGCCGCGCCTCCCGATGACCATGCCTGGCCTGGCGGCGTAGATTACTACGCTGGCTCCAAGCGGAGTTTTAGCTATTTCGCATCTGCTGTATCCGGCCCTCTTTAATTCCTGGGCTAGGAATTCATCTATCTCATGTTTCCTCAGGCTCTCTTTGACGAAGTATTTATTCACGGACATTCTATATCTTCCTTCAAGTTTATTGGGTGTTGTCCCTTCTTGATACTTTATTAAATGGGGTTGCCATAGCTCCCTTTTTAAGTTAATGTTGGTCGATGATCGATTGGATCAGGGTTCATAGGGCCTCATATCCTATCAGCTCTACATGGGTTAGGGTGTCGAATTTAGGGCTGCTCCTTCCAAAGGCTCTAGGGGTATATCTCTTAATCTTCCTTCCACGCTGGGCAGCAGCGTGTATAATTCTGAGGTTTTCAACGTCTAATCCTTTGTATTCAGCGTTGGATTCAAGTTCCTCCAATAGGCGTAGTAGAGTCTTTGCAGCTTTTACAGGGTATCTCCCGGCGTATCCCTTGTAGGGCATCCTCCTATGGCCCACTTCCTTCTTGTATCTATGGAATGGGACCGGTAGCTTCTTCTCCATTACGGCTTCCAGGAACTTTTTTGCATCTCCGAGCTTTAACCCCTTTATGGATAGGCATAGCTCTCTAGATGCCTTAGGGGATATGCTGAGCTCCCTGCCTGAGCATTTCACGCTTCTATCTGGGTCGATCTCTTTAACGGAGTATCTCCAATGGGGCATTTCAGGTTCCCTTATCCCTGAGAGCGATGGATGAAACGTATTAAAAAGTTTTTGGATGAGGAAGGATTGGGGCCTCAACTGGGATGCTTCTAGGCGGATAAGGTTGCGTAGCCGTTATTCTATTCATTCCGGTTTCAAGGGGGATAGATGAGAATTAGGTTGGGGTGGCTTACTTTAGAGGCACGTACATGCTTGATCTGGAGGCTCCTATGCCCGGGGTTCCATGGGTTACTCTTCTACAGGTTATGGCGAATTCTCCCAGGTAGTGGCCTATCATCTCCGGTCTGATCTTGATGGGGACGTATTCTTTTCCGTTGTGGAGCATTATGGTGAGGCCGACCATCTCGGGGAGTATCACCATGTCTCTGCAATGGGTCTTTACAGGTTTACTCTCGGGGTTCCTCTTGGCTCTCCGTATCCTCTCTAGGAGTATTCTCTGCTGCTCTGTGAGTCCTCTCAGTAGGCTTCTCCTCTGCCTTGAGGGTAGGAGCTGGATGAACTTGTCCATGGAGGTCTTCTGGATCTGATCCATCGTGTAGCCTCTATACGTGAACTCTCTTACCATGGGGCCTCACATTTCTCCTTATGTTCTATTTGTTTTCCTTTTATTTAAGCTCTCCTTTTAGATTTTGCTCTACCGGTTTTCCTCGCGGCTATGTGGCCTACCTTCCTTCCAGGTGGGGCATGTCTGGAGACCGTTGTGGGTTTGCCTGGGTGTCTATGTCTTCCTCCGCCGAAGGGATGGGAGGCGGCTATCATGGCTTGTCCTCTGACTTTAGGCCATCTCCTTCCCCGGGAGGCTGCCAGTTTAGCGTGGGCGCCCGCCTTTAGGAAGGGTTTCTCGGTCCTTCCGGAGCCTGCTACTACGCCTATGACTGCGCGGCAGCGTTCGTCAATGTATACGTTCCTGCCCGAGGGGAGTTTCACTTGGACGCCGGCGGGGGTGTGTGCTACGACCATGGCGTATGCCCCTGAGGATCTCGCTATTTTCCCTCCATCCCCTGGGCTGAGCTCTATATTGCATACTATTGTGCCTTCAGGTGTCGCCTTTAACGGCAGGATGTTGCCTATTTCGGGAGGAGCCGTAACTCCCCTCGATATCTCTTGGCCTAGGCTGAGTTCTTCGGGGGCGGGTATGTAACATTCCTGTCCGTTCTCAAACTCTATTAAGGCTATGGGGGCCCCCCTTCCAGGGTCGTGGACCAGGTCTTTAACTTTGCCCGTGACCGATCCGGTTAACTCCCTGATGTCCAAGGGGGGTAGGCCTGCGGCTCCAATCCTTCTATGGGTTGGGGCTTTAAAGGTTGCTGATCCTCGGCCCCTCCTCCTAGCGATTATCCTTTTACCCATAATTTCGATCTCCTGGAGCGCCTCATATTTTAAACGGTTAGGTTAGCCTTTGTATCCGACTCCTCTAATCTTTATCTAGAGACGGATGGGGAGGGTTCCTTAAATATTTATTTATCTCTTGTCTAGTCCGTGGAGTGTGTAAGGGATGGATGCGGGCATCCTAGACGATGTCGGCCTTATAAGGGGTGTGGATAGATCCGGTATGCTTAGGCTCTTGGAGGGGGCCCCCGATATGATCTTGTCGGCTTTTAGGGCTGCTGGATGTCAGGGGGTTGAGCCTCCGGGCTTTGACCTCTATGAGTCTTTAGTGATAGCGGGGCTTGGGGGGTCGGCTATTTGCGGGGACCTCTTGTCTGACTGGCTCTCCCCTAGGATGGATAAGAGGATCCTGGTGAACAGGTCTTATAGGCTTCCAAGCCATGTGAAGGATAGGGATCTCCTCATAGCGGTAAGTTATTCAGGAAATACCTATGAGACTCTGATGCAGGTTGATGAGGCTTTAGGCCGTGGGTTAGCCGTCTACGCGGTTACATCGGGTGGAGAGTTGATGGATAAATGTAGGAGGATGGGTATCCCCCTGTTGAAGGTTGATGGGGGTATGCCTCCTAGATATGCGTTGCCGGCTATATTCGGCTCCATAGCTTATCTCGTATGCGGGGGAGGTTTGGCTGAGGCCTCCGAGGTGGAGGGGGCTGCTGGGAGGCTGAGGATCCTTAACGGCAGGGTGGGTTATAAGGCCCCGCTGGATTCTAATCCGAGTAAGAGGTTGGCTGTACAGCTGATGGATAGCTCCGTCTCCGTTTATGCCTTGGATAGGCTGGGGAGCGTGGCGAGGCGTTTTAAATGTCAACTCAACGAGAACTCTAAGGTGGAGGCGCGTTTCGACCTGATCCCGGAACTGTGCCATAACGAGGTGGAGGCATGGGAGGCTTTAAACGGGTTGACCGGCAGAGCTGTAGTCCTGGTGAGGGATCCATTCGAGGACGATGTGGAGAAGGAGATTATAGAGGCCTTGAGGCGGCTTCTCCATGAGTTTGGGGTTCAAGCCCTCTACGAGGTCTATGGGGAGGGGTCATCCATCCTTGAAGCCCTCTGGACATCCATCTACCTCCTAGATTACGTATCCTATTATCTTGCAGTTTTGAGGGGGGTTGATCCGGAGGCCATTAAGGGGATAGTCCGCTTCAAGGAGATCCTTAAGGGGGTTCAGCGGGGTTAAGCCTCCTTGGCTTCGATGTGTTCGAAGGCCGGCTGGCTTGGATGGCAGCGCAGATAGGTGCCCTAGGAGGGATCCTGCCGGGGGCCCTTCCAGGAGTAAAGGTTTCAGATCCAACCATCCGATTTTCAACTCAGCCTGTTTAGACTTCGGTTTACCCTTGAGTACGAGGTCTCTGAATACTTTCACTCCATGGGGAGGACCCCCCCCCCCCCCCCCATTTTTGGTTTTTTCGTGTACCCCAATTTCTGGGTTTCTTCGGTTTTTTCCGTTTTGG
>JAWBPF010000098.1:0-6112 GCA_038825355.1 Bathyarchaeia archaeon | reverse complement strand
GGTGAGCTCTATCGCTTTAACCGGACATATCTCCTCGCATTGTTGGCATCTAGTGCACCTGTCCAAGTAGAAGATCGGCCTCCTCCCCTCCTCGTCCTCGCTCATCTCTATGGTCTCAGAGGGGCATACCCTGGAGCATAGGGCGCATCCTATGCATCTATCCCTGTGGAATACTAGTTCACCCCTGAACCCGTCGGGTAGATGAATCTTCTCCCTCTCCCTAAAGGGGTATAGTATCGTAGCCCTCTTCTTTAGGAGATGCTTCAAGGCTTCAGGGCTCATAGCCAATTTAAACCATCACCTTCCTCTTTCTCATCCATATATCGGCCGACCGATCTATTTCATGGACTCCACTCTTTTACGCCTGTTTTCTCCAGATCTCTTTTGAATATGCCTTTAGTTGATCCCAGGTCCAGGTCCATCCCATGCCCTTGGCGGGGTCTACGAACCGAGTCGTCCTGTCCATGCAGCACATGCATGGATCTATGCCCGCCAACACCACGGGTATATCTGCGATGTGGACCAGGTAGTCTCCCTTGGAGGTGAGCATCTCCACTAGGGAGGCTATGTTCCCCAGGGTCGGCGCCCTCACCTTATACCTGGCAGGCTTATCCGTCCCATTCGACCTCACATAGTGGATGTCCTCCCCCCTCGGGGCTTCTACGCGGCTCACCGACTCACCTACAGGCGGAGTATTTGGAAGCCTTATCCTTATAGGGCCATCTGGCATGTGATCCAGGCAGTAGCGCACCATCTCTATGGATTCCAGGGTCTCATCAGCCCTGACTATTAGGCGTCCGAAGACGTCGCATGTATCGTAGGTTATGACGTTGAAGGGTATTTCATCGTGGGCCGCGTAGGGGTCATCTGCCCTCACATCTGATTTTATCCCTGAGGCCCTCAGAGTCGGGCCTACAGCGCTCCATTTAACGGCCTCCTGAGGGGTTAACACTCCCACGCCCTTAAGCCTCACGAGGAGGGTGGGTTCCTCCAACGCTATCCTCTTATAGTATTCGGTGCGCTCCTCGAGTACGTCTAGTCCCTTCCTCAGTTTATACTCCATATTGTCGTCTATATCCCTTCTAACCCCGCCTATCGTGTTGTGCGCAGTAGATACCCTGTTCCCGGTGAGCAGCTCTATCAGGTCCATGACTACCTCCCTGTCCCTCCACAGGTACATGAAGAGGGTGTCGAACCCGATCTCATGGGCTGCGATGCCGATCCATAACAGGTGGCTGTGGATCCTGTTCAACTCCTCTATTATTACGCGTATATACTCGGCCCTGCGGGGTATCTCTCTCCCGTAGAGGTATTCCACGTTCTGGCAGTAGCATAATGTATGGGCTACGTTGCATATTCCACATATCCGCTCCACCAGAGGTATGTTCTGAATATAATTCTTGGATTCCATCAGCTTCTCCACGCCCTTGTGCATGTAGCCGATTCGGGCCTCCACCCCCACCACGTATTCTCCGTCTAGGGTGAAGGTGAAGCATTCAGGCTCCTTCAGCGCTGGATGCTGAGGGCCCACAGGGATCTTAAGACTCAAATATCACGGCCTCCTCCTCTCCCCTTTTCTCCATGGATTTTATCTTCTCCTGGAGGGCTGCTATGGCCTTCACTATCGCCTCAGGCTTAGGGGGGCAACCGTAGACGTAGGCGTCCACAGGTAAAACTGTGTCCAAGCCCTCCTCGACGTTGTAGGCTCCCCTGTATACGCCGCCGCTTATGCAACAGCTTCCCACGGCCACCACGAACTTCGGCTCAGGCATCTGCTCGTAGACCCTTATCAGCCTCCTTTTAACCTGGCCGGTTATGGCCCCGGTGACCACCATGATGTCGGCGTGCCTCGGGCTCCCCAGGAGAAGGGCCCCGAACCTCTCCACGTCGTAGCGGGGGGTTAAGGCCGCGACGACCTCTATGTCGCATGCGTTGCAGCCACCCGTGTTGAAGTGGAGCAGCCACGGGCTCCTCCTCCTAGCCCAGTTCACCAGCCCCAAACAAATCCTCTCCCACACCAGTCCAATAACAGCTATATTTATCTTCTCCTGAACTATCCTAGACCGGTTTAGATATTTAAAAATTATTCTAGGCCTCAGCCAGGGTCTCCGTGCTCCTCACACCATCGAACCTGTTGATCTCGCCCGTAAGCTCCTTAAGCCTCCCATACTCGGGGACCTCTATGAACGCGACTATATCCCATCTCCCGTAGACGGGATAAGCCTTCCCCGTCTCCTTGAGCCCCCTCACCCGTTCAAGGACCTGTTCAACCCGTGTAGGAACCACCTTTATCAATACACAGGCCTTAACCAACCACCATCACCACCGCCCTCCCCATCTAAAGCTTCACTTCCACGAGGGTCTCAGTGAACACCACACCCGCTATACGGCTTATCCGCAGTACGGCGGAGCTTAGGCTCTGCCAGTCATCCGCCTCAAGGTCCACGGCTATATCGTATCGACCCAACGTGGCGAAGGCATCCCTCACGCCCTTAAACCGCTTCAAAGCCTCCAGGACCTCGTTAAACCTGCCGCTCCCGGTTCTTATCAGGACGCAGGCGGATATCAAACCAATCCCTCCTACAACCAACATTCTAATCTATCAATAATAATGATCCATCCTTATATCCTTATTATTATATAAGATTAAAGGGCGGCTTCACCGGTGCGCTTTTAAAATTTCTTCGATTTGTTCAAGGAGAGCTGCAGGAGATTTTTGGGAGAAGCCACTATATAAAATCCATCATAGCCGTAAATTATTTGGCTATGTAGTATGATGACGCCCTCATCGTGGTAAGGGTCCCCAAGGAACTTAAGGATGGCCCCGGTGAGCGTGGGGTTGAAGTGAGTAAGGTTGTGGGGGCCTTGAGAAAGGGCTCAAAAGAAGGAGGCTTGAAAGGCTCAAGGGGATAGCGGGCGAGCTGGAGGATTCTTCGCCGAAATACCGGACGAAGAAATAGTTGAAACCGTGAAGGAGGCGAGGAAGGCCAGGTAATGTGCATCCCCGACTCCAGCTCCATAGCCATAATCCTTAAAAGGCTTAGGGAGGACTCCGTTGAAGCCCTGGAAGGCAAGATCACACTAGACTTAACCTGCTACGAGTTAGGCAACGTGGTATGGAAAGAGCACGTAATAAAGGGGCTATAGTCCGTTTAGGAGGCCGTGAACAGGGCTGAGGGCACGGCGAAGATACTCAAAGTTTTAACCGTGGAGAGGCTGGGGTCCACCGAAGACTTTAAGTCGGCGATGGAGTTGGCGGAAGTTGAAATTGACATTCTATGCTCTCAGCTCAGCACCAGGGTGGCACAGATTGCTCGCATCCACTGCTCCAAACCAGACAGTCGTGTCTAGGAATATTATGGCTCACCCCTTTCGAGCCTTTTAATGTCCTTTAGGGCATCCCTAGCATCAGGGGAAGACATTATCCCTAACACTTCGCTCAATGGATCAGCACTCCCTGGAGGCCCCTCCAAGAGGTGTTTATATTTATCAACGTAGAGCTTAAGTACCTCTCTCCCTTCTGTGGATAGGTTAAGCTTCCCATGTTTAATTAGGACTAATTGCTTGAACTTTTTAATCAACTCATCATCAGTCACTATCTTGATTTGGTCCATATCAGTCGCCAAAGATGGACTGTGAAAAAGTACTTTATAACCCTACGGATGGTGGGGATCGAAGCGGACCGCGAAAGGATTACGTGACATACTAATAATTCTCCTCTAGTGACTTGCCTAAATTAAATTAGGATTACTAATGGAAGGGATCGAATCGTTATCGGCTAAAATTAAAAACCAAGTTAAACAACCGATTATACTTAAAGATTTTCAAGCTCCGCCGCCGGAGTTTGCGTCAGCTTCTTCAAAGTATCCGTTAATGCTCTGTATAGTTCCCTCGGCAGCCTCCTCAGCTCGCCGCTACCTAGTTTTTTAAGCGAAACCACTTCTACCCCTATGAGTTTTCCATTGCAGTCAAGCTTCACTATGATGTTATCGTCCAGAGGCCCCGCCTCCTTCCCTGGATCGTCGATCCACAAATCCCAGGTATCCATCTCGGACAGTTAATACAACCTTATTTTCAATGCATCCTCCGCGCTAATTCACCCGATGCTGCTCTCCTAGTTAAGTAGGCCGTGATTATATGGCCCTCCCCGTCTAAATGCTTAACAATAACGCATATAAATTTACTATGCATAGGGGTAGTCGCCATGCCTCACTCTCGCTAAAGGTAGAGCCATATTAGACCTACGACTTGAGGCCCTGAACCCGCGTGGAGGACTCAGAGTAAATGGTCTATACCCTGGATTCCGCCATATCTTTATTGAACTTCCGACGAGGGCTGTTTAGCGTTTTACAAGGTTCTGCTCCTCTTTACCAATAAATGTTCATTTTATCCATAAGATTTATATTCTTCCATAAATTGGTCTTTATTGGAAAAATATGGTCATAGCAAAGGTGGATGCCCAGAGGCGGCTTTACATCCCCAAGGGCGTCAAGTTTGAAAGCGAGAAGGCGATAATTTTACCCTACGGGACATCGTACCTGTTGATTCCCGTTCCTAAAAATATCATCGAGATAGACGTGGGGGCTTCCCTCCGCGAGCTGAAGGCCAGGGCTGAGGAGAAGGCCAGAGGGGAGGCCCTAGAGAGAGCTCGAAGACGCAAGCAAATCTGAGAGGGTGAGAGTTTGCTTCTAGAGTCAGACATATTCATCGCTTACCTTAAGAAAGAGGACAGGTTGAAAGAAACAGCGACCAACGTCATAAAGGCCATCGAGGATGGGAGATTTCAGGCGGAGGCCTCCTCAGAAATCTTCCATGAGCTTTACTACGTCTTCTCAGAATACGCGCCATTATCCGTAATTTTAGCCGACGCCGCTAAGGTATCGACGATCCGGAACCTTTCCTTCGTTGATGCTGACTATTCCATTTATTTAACGGCGTTAAGCCTCTTGGAGACCTATAAGATGAAATCCATATTCGACGCCATCTACGTCGCAACGGCGCTCAGCAGCAAGGTGCTGGACCACACAATAGTCTCAACAGACAGGCTCTACGACCGCATCCACGGCATCAAACGCGTCGACCCAAGGCAACTCGGCATATAGCCTCCTCAACGGAAACATTGCAAGACCATATTTGCATCGCCATGGGTCGGTCCGCATAATGTCGCGATGCAGCTCAAAGGTGACGCTGCGGATCCTTAACTGATCGAGAGACTCGAGAGGGATGTTTACTGGTAGGGTTCGGTTCCGGGCTCCTCTGCGTTTGAGCGCTCCTCCTCGAGGCTTTAATTCGTTCGCGTAGTGCTCTTCCAGTTTCTGGAAAACCGATCTACTGATCCTGCCCTCCTTCATGAGCTCCTCCAGCTTCAACAGGATGGATAAGGTTCTCCCCCGTGAGGGAGCCTGGCAGCCACTCAGGGCTGGCTACTATCAAGGTTACGGGTCCCTTACCTGGGGTATGAGCCGAAGTAGGTGCCTCAGTAGAGGCTGGAGTAGATGTGGAGGGGATGTTAGTCTTCGGTGTTGGAGCATACTTAGTTGCCTGGTACATGTAGGTTCCCGCCGCTGCGGTGGCGATGATACCAGCAGCCAGGTATTTCAGATACTTTCGCCTCGGAACCCCCTTAACCTTCTCGAGGTGGGCGGCGATCCCCGGCTTGGATACGGCGGGTTCCTTAATGAGTATGAGCCTGTCTCCTTCTCCAACCCCTAACTGCCCAATAGTCTTCTAGTCGCCGATCTCCACGCCGCGCCATACGAGGCCGTACCTCTCTTTTCCACCTAGATACAGATCTTTACATATAACTTCCCTGATCGAATCCAAGCTGTGGCTTGACCTCGAGGCGGGCAACCCTGTTTAACTTGGGAATCTCGATTCTAACCTCCATTTATCAATCACGCTTACTTCCCAACCGATATCATTTTACCATGGTACCGCATTAAATGATTTAGAGATTTCTATTAAATCTTTTAAAAAACCTAACTAGCTCAAGTTATGAGTAGGCTGTTTAATCCTTCAGCGCAGGCTGCTTCATGAACCCTTTTATCACCTGTGGAGAACTGCGTAGCACTTGCGGCTTTGGCAGATACTATTTGGAGAGCATCGGCCTGAT
>JAWBPF010000097.1:0-6139 GCA_038825355.1 Bathyarchaeia archaeon | reverse complement strand
ATAGCTACTTGACGATTTCGACGGCTTCTTCGATGCCCATGTCTTCATGTATAACCCCTTTGATGGCCATTACTACCCTCCTAGCAGCCCTATGCTGCCATATGTTCCTTCCTATAGCGACTCCTTTAGCTCCTGAATCGATGCCTTCCTTGACCATCCTTAAAAGGCCCTCATCGTCCTCCATTTTCGGTCCCCCGGCGATTACTATGGGAACCGGGCATGCCTCAACCACACTCCTAAAAGTTTCAGGGCTTCCAGTGTAAACTGTCTTAACAATATCAGCGCCCAACTCTGCGAGGATCCGCGCCGCTTTTTTAACTAGGTCCAATTCAAAGACGAGCTTCCCGTTCAGATCCATTGGAAGGTACTCCGCCATATATGGAATACCTAATCCGTCGCATTTCAGAGCCACGCCCTTAATCCTCTCCTTTACGCCCTCATCAGGTGGAACAACGCCTAGATACGTGGTTTTAACTGCAACGGCATCAGCCTTTAGGGCTTCCATTATGCTATTTTCATTATATTCCGTGGTAGCTATGAGGGCTATTTTACCAGCTATCTCGGTAACGTAATTTTTTACGATACCTATATTTGCCATTACTGCATCCGCGCCTGCCTCAGCTACCAAATTAATAATTTCACTCATATTTTCCAGTCCATCCACTATGCCATATGCACCATGATCCATGGCCACTATGAAAACTCTATCATCATCCTGGAATAGCCTACGCATCCGGTTGCTCTTCCCCAACGATGCCATCACCGACACCCAGCCGTATTCTTAGATGATCTTATTTAAATCAATCGGCCTTGTAATAGCATAACTTTAAGGAAACTGAATCAAGGAGCCTGATTCTCCCCTAGAAAGGATTTTGTATAGGTTTCGACTATTCTATTCTGTTTTTGGTGGTTTGGGACGATGGGGGAGGATAATTATTTAATAGGGATAGATGCAGGCTGCACAACTGCCAAGGTTGTTGTATTTAGCCTGCAAGGAAGAGAGGTCGCCGTTGCTAGAGCGAAACTTCCGACTCAGCATCCTGCCCCAGGCCATGTTGAAAGGAATATGGGAGCACTCTGGCGCTGTATTAGGGAATTGATTTCAAAGGCCCTAAAGATAGGCAGTATCTCCTCTAGTGAGATATTGGGCATAGGCATCTCTGGACATGGTGATGGGTTATATCTCCTCGAAAAGGATGGGGAACCCGTTCGAAACGGTGTTCTATCCCTTGATGGCAGGGCTTCCCCTTTAGTCAAAGTATGGGAAGAAAATGGGGTTGTAGATGAGGTCTTCCCAACAATTGGACAAAGACTTCATGCATGTTCCCCGTTGAGCATACTTGCCTGGATGAAGCGTGAAGAGAAGGAGAGCTACAATAGGGCGAGGTGGATCGTATTCTGCAAGGATTTTATAAAATTCAAGCTCACCGATACTATATGTACTGATGAAACAGATCCAAGCGCATCACTACTTAATATTATGACGAGGAAATATGCTGACGAAGTATTTGAAACCTTAGGCATTGGAGAGTGTAAAGATAAGTTACCTGAGATCATTCCAGGATGGAGGATGTGCGGCGAGATAACAGCGGAAGCTTCGAGGGAGACTGGACTAATGGAAGGGACACCTGTAGCCTCAGGTCTACACGATATAGATGCAACCGCTCTGGGCTCAGGATGCTTGGAGAATGGTCAAATGACGATGATAATCGGCACTTGGACTATAAATGAGGTGGTCCAGGACAGACCCTTGCTTGACCCAATGAAGTCATGTCAGACTCGAATTTACGGCGCACCTGGCCGTTGGCTGCTCCTAAACGCGAATCCATCTTCAGCTGCGAATCTGGATTGGTTCATCAATCACTTTTGCGACCACGAGAGGCTTGAAGCTGAAAGGTTGGGCGTTAACCCTCATACTCTCTGCGACAGGGAGGTTGAAGAGACCGAGGTGGGCGCAGGAGGGATAATTTATCATCCCTTCCTCTATGGTTCGCTGGACATACCGGCGGCCAAAGCCGGTTTCTATGGAATCGCCGGATGGCATAATAGGGCACATCTCCTAAGGGCATTATACGAGGGAGTGGCCTTCGCAACAAACATATGCGTTGAGAATCTGAAAAGAGTAACCGAGATAAAAGAGGTCCGGATCGCAGGTGGCGGCGCAAGAAGCAAGATCTGGACACAGATATTTGCAGATGTAACGGGTTATCCCATAAAGGTGCCTGAAGGCATAGAATTAGGTGCACGCGGAGCTGCCATGTGCGCTGGAATCTCCACAGGAGTCTACAGAGACCATAGGGTAGCAGTCAAAGTGGCGACATCTATTTCGCGGAGACATATTCCTAAAAGCAGGAATAAAATCAAGTACAAATCCATATATAGTAAATTTAAGGATTCCATCAGGGACGCAGCATGCATCTGGGATAAACTGCAATAAAGATAGAACTCAGCTATATGCCAACTAAGTTATAGGCAACCCATAACGGATTAGGGGCCAGGAATATGAAATGCCTGATAGTCGGGGATCCTGGATTGCCTAGCAAATACATTTATGAGGGAATGAGGAGGCTGGAAAGATACGGAGTGAGTTTTACCAGCATAGATTGGAGAAAGAATCTATCCATAGAGAGATTCTACTCGGTCATAATGGAGATTGAAAGAGAAGGCGTTGGGGGAGTGAAACCTTTTAGAGAAATGTTTGAGCTTATCTTCGATAAGGAAATTCTAATAGTCCATTTTGCCCCTGTTTCAAGTCAGATAATTGAAAATGGAAGGGCATTAAAGATAATTGGATGCGCGAGGGGCGGCCTCGAGAACATCGACGTCAAAGCCGCTGGAGAGAGAGGGATCACCATCATAAATGCTCCTGGTAGAAATGCAGATGCGGTTGCGGATTTAACCATGGGACTGATTTTATCTCTAGTGAGGAGGATCGCTTCATCACATTGTCTACTAAAGAAAGGCATATGGAGAAGCTTCAGCAGAGAACGGCTACCATATGATCTCAGGGGGAAAGTTTTAGGCGTTATCGGTTTTGGAAATATAGGCAGAGAGGTTGCAAAGAGGGCTAAGGCATTTGGAATGATTATACTAGCCTATGACCCCTATGTTGACAAGGAAGCATTCTCAAGATTTGGAGCTGAGCCTGTCGATTTACATAACTTGCTAAGCAACTCGGATGTAGTTTCCCTTCATACAAGGTTGACTGCTGAGACTTATCATTTATTCGGTGAAAGAGAGTTTAAGATGATGAAAAGGACTGCCTTCTTTATAAACACGGCCAGGGGACGCTTAGTAGACGAAAGAGCATTAGTTAAGGCTCTTGAAGAAGAATGGATTTCGGGGGCAGCTTTAGACGTATTTGAAGAGGAACCGGTAAGCGGTGAAAACCCGATTTTACGGTTTGAAAACGTGGTTCTAACTCCCCATATAGCAGGATCCACTAGGGAAAGCATACTCGTTAACGGTCCTAAAATCATAAGTGACCGGATAGAAGAACTACTGAGGTATCAATCCATAACAACTTCTTGAGAGATTAATGCTTACGATACTTCTTAATAGATGGGTTAAAATAACAAGATAGAAATCAATCCGAGGCTTCCTCGTCCATTCCCCCAGCGATCATGGAATGGATCATATGTGCCTCAGATTTGGTGTGGGGATATAGGTTCTCATAGACTTGAAAAAGCTTTGAGTATATCTTTGTTAAATTTTTGTTCGGGATCACTTCCTCCTCAACCTTCACGAACTTCTTTACGTCATCGAATTTTTTAAATAAACCGACCCCTATTCCAGCCAGCAAAGCATCGCCGAACGGTGCCCCCGGCGCCTTAGGTACGTATAGCTGGGGGAACCCTGTGATGTCACTAATTATTTGCCTCCATAGCTTGCTTTTGGCTCCTCCGTTGGCAGCTATCACACTTTTCACTTCTATTCCTATTTCCTTAGCAATCTCCATATGCTGTTTAAGGGCATAGCCAGCGCCTTCAAGTAGCGAACGATATATGTGCGCCCTTGTATGGTAGAGGTTTAAGCCGAATATAATTCCTCTAGCCATGGGATCCCATATGGGGGTTCTCTCGCCCATAAAATAGGGCAATGTCACTAATCCATCGCAACCTGGAGGTATCTTCTCAGCTTCCCCGTCCAACAGCCTGTAGGCGCTTATCCCCTCTTCCTCCGCTCTTTGTCTTTCAGGATGGCCGAATTGATCCCTGAACCATCTCACCAGGCCGCCTGTAGTTATCATCGCCCCAACGCTGGTGTATTTCCCTGAAAAGTAAGGAGCGTTCACGAGCCTCGGATCGAAGCGAGGCTCATCCTGAACAATGACCCAGCATCCCGTGGTGCCGTAAGTGAAGGCTGATTCCCCCTTATTAAGAATGCCTACGCTTAGCGATGATATCATCGCATCCGGAGCCCCGGCTACTATAGGTGTACCCTCTGCTAACCCTGTCTCCTTTTCACCTTCCGAGTTTACTTCACCTACCACTTCATGAGGCTCGAAGGATCTTGGAAGCTTGTCTATATCCACGCCTGTTATCTGGCATATCTCCTCCGACCATTCCCTCTTTTTATAATCGAATAATGGAGCGAAGATGGTGGCCGTCGTATGGTCTATAACCGCTTCGCCTGCAAGCTTATAAATTATATATTTATCAGCATTCAATATTTTCCAGGTTCGATTATAATTTTCAGGCTCACTATTTTGATACCATAAAACTTCGTAACCTGCGAAATATGAATCGATAGCGTTTCCAGAGATGTCGAAGACCTTTTCGAAGCCTATGTTATCCTGTACCCATCTGCATTCTCTCTCAGCCCTGCGATCCATGTAGATTATGCATGGCCTTACAGGTTTCCCATCCCTATCGATAGGCAGCATGTCAGGTGCTAAACTGCTTACTCCTACACCTGCTATGTCGCTTGGATCTATTCCAGAATCCTTCAAGAGCAGCCTTATTATGGTTTTGAAGTCATGCCAATAACATCGCTCAGGATCCTGTTCAACCCATCCAGGCTTAACCACGTTTATGTCATGTTCGATGAAGTGCTCCGCGCATATCGTTCCCTCAGCGTCGATTAGCACTCCCTTAGACCCGTATGTCCCTATATCTATTCCGAACAAATACTGACTCGCCATACACTAATCCCTTCAGGTATACGATTGAAAGTTTATTATTTATTATATTTATACTCTTAAGGTTTTTCAATAGAGGCTTAATCCTATACCATATCCGTAGAGCCTCATCGCTGGGTTCGTCGTGCCAGGACAGCTTCTTAGGCATGAGGAGGTGAGAGGTTGAAAGCTTGGAGAGGCGGTCACGAGAAGGATGTTAGGGAGCCTAGGAGAAGCTGAGCAGGATCGAAGAATTAATGAAGGCGCCAACTTACAAGCTCATGTTCGGTTTTCTGATACATCTAACGGCTGAAAAGGAGGCTAAAACACTCGAAATGAGGCTGATAGCCTTCTACACGAGGTGACGATCATTTGTAATAGAGGCCGCCATCTTGAAAGCCTACTGAATCACTTATTCACAGTGGAATTATGGGAAAAACGAAATTTAAGATCGATGAGAACCAGTGTTGAAACAATTGTTCCTTTTTGTTTTGCTCTGCGACTTCCTTTTTCTAGGAATTTACAGGTGAGATCCCACCGATGTGTAGACCACTGTTATATATCCATCTAAAATTATTGCATCCCAGCTCTAATGTAGCCACAAAGCTTCATTTTTGTATCCAGGCGAAGCTATCGATTTGCTCATTCACTTTCGCAAGGGCCTAGAAGAAGCTTTGCTTCCCTGATTAATTCTTCCAACTCTTCGGGAGAAGTTATTCCGACGGCCACCCCATCCACTTTATCTGAGATGAATTTAAGGGCTTCCTTAGGCTTTAATTTACCTGCGGCAAGGGGCTTCATAGCTATGACCTTCTTGCCTCGCCTCCTCGATTCTGAGATCGCTTTTAAGGTCGATTCCATGTCGGGCTCCATGAATTCACCTCTCACATTTATGGGAGCCATTATTATTTCTATTTCCCTGAGGTTTAAAATATCAGGTATAACCTTCCCGGGAAGATGCGTTGCTATTCCGATAGGAATATTTTTGAATTTCCTCCTGATATCATTAAGGACGCTGCT
>JAWBPF010000096.1:0-6162 GCA_038825355.1 Bathyarchaeia archaeon | reverse complement strand
CATCACCATTTCACCTTTAAATGCTCTATCCAAAGGAGATATATGGGTCTCCATTAAAGCTTTCTCCTAATCTATATTATCTCAATCGATTATAGTAGATAGGAGACATAGCTCTCCGTAGGTCTCCATTTTAAAGGGTGTACACCTCGTTTAGATAGTTCTGCCCTTTTCTGGAGAGCTGATCGAGTTAATTCTAGGCTGGGAATCTTTTTAGGCCTTTATGCATTATATTTCTCTCTATGTATCTTCTATTTATCTAGGGGTTTAATTATTTTAGGGTCTCACCGCGACTTTTACAGCCTTGCCTTCGGCCATCATGTGTAAGGCGGCTTCTACATCTTTTAGGGCCACTTCATGGGTTATAAGTTTCTTGACATCTATAGCTTTAGAGGCTATCAAGGCTAGAGCCCTTTCAACGGATAATGGCGTGTGATGAAACGCGCCTATAATGGTTAACTCTCCGTAATGGATATGGTGTGTGTCGAAGGTCACCTGTGTGCCCGATTTGCATCCCCCAAAGAGGAGGGTTGTCCCCGCTTTCCTAGTTATGGTTAGGGCTTTCATCCAGGTTTCAGGTAGGCCTGCCGCCTCTATGACTACATCTGCGCCTCGGCCGTCCGTTAACTCTCTAATCTTTTCGACTTGGTCCTCTTTATCTGCATTTACGATGAAGTCTGCACCCAGCTCCTTGGCGACTTGGAGCCTCTCATCGGATAGATCAGTTACGATGGCGGCTCCACAACCCCTCTTCTTAGCGAGTTGTAGATGCATAAGTCCTATAGGGCCTGCACCTATAACCACTACTTTATCCCCGTATTGGATATCGGCAAGCTCTACTCCATGGACCACGCAAGCGAGGGGCTCCAAAAGTGCAGCCTCTCTGAAGGTTACATCGTCGGGTATGACATGCGTATTCATCTTCACGATCCTCTCGGGAACCTTAACGTATTCCGCATAGGCTCCTGGAGATGTGAATCCTATTATGGCGTCTTCCAAGTTCTCGCATAGGTTATGCTTCCCCCTCTTACAGTAGAAGCATTCGTTGCATGGGGCTGAGTTTGCAGCTACAACCCTCATGCCTTCCCTAAATCTCTCTACATCGTCGCCTGCTTTAACCACTACGCCTGCGAATTCGTGGCCTATAATCAAGGGGGGCTTCGCATATGGATGGCCTCTCCTATACATCTTAAGATCGGTGCCGCAGGTTAGAGTAACCTTATTCTCTACGAGGATCTCTCCTGGACCTATCTCAGGCACTTCTACTTCCTCGAATCTTAATACTCCAGGCTCATAAAACCTTACAGCCCTCATATACTCCTTAACCATATCAAATCATACCCGCTCTACACAGTAAATATAGCTTAAAATAAATGGTTAACGTCTCTAAGTATTTAAGCTGAAGGGGATATATGTGGAATATTCCCTCTGGAGAACTCCCTTCACGATCTCATAGCAGTCCCATATTCCTTAGCGGTGACTATATTACTCTATAACACAACCTATGTTATGGAGTTATACGCCGCACTCACTTATCGTGAGATGAAGCTTCGTTGCCGTATAGATCTGAGAGGACACTTTGATAAGCGTCCCGTCCCCACATATGTATGGAAAATAGACTTTCCAATCTCATTCTTATAAATTCAGACGATCTCAAGTATAGAAATCCCAACGATTAGACTAGAATATTTCAGATTTAATTTTAGGTTAAATGGTTTTATCTAAGTAATCTTTGATATTCATGTATTTTAGGATTCTTCTTGCATAGCTCTTCCAGCTCTATAGGGGTTACAGGTTTAGGAGGATCCCTATCCGCGTCAACTATGCAGTAGAAGCCGAAAGGTTCACCCTCCCTATTTAGAAGCTGATGTGGAGCACCACCTTTTATGATGAGTATATCATCTTCTCTTAACGTGTAGATCTCTTCTCCTGCGATTGCGATGCCTACACCCCGCTTTCCTATCACTACATGGGCATGGTTATGTCTCTCAAAGGTAGTGTATCCCCCAGGCTCTATCTCGAAGTATCTTAAATGAAATTTTATGTCAGCCTGGCTGGCTGCCAAAGTATGCCTGAGAACACCTTTAAAGCTGGGTTTAACATGTTGTTCATAAAGGGTCTTCTCCTCTATCTTATAAGGCTCTACAGATATCCCGCTCCATCCTTCACCTGTATGAGGATAATATAGTGCATAAGGCTTATCTCCATTTCCCATCTTCCATCAAATCCCTTTTAATACTTTCACGATGTTTGCCTGGTTAAACTAAAAAAGTTTAGGGTTTAAAATTAGGGAGGTGTCATGATAACTTTCACCGCTCCATCTACCCTTTTCTCATGGTATTCGATGGCTTTCTTAAAGTCTTTCAATCGAAAATCATGAGTGTTTATCTTATCTGTTCTTATGAGGCCTTCATGTAGATACTTTATGGCTAAAGGATAAGTGTTCAATCCTAGGTGTCCTCCAACTATTTCAAGCTCCTTAATATCGCTTATAATGCTCCAATCTATACATGTCTTATCGGTGAAAACTCCGAAGACTATGAATTTACCCCTCTTCCTTAGGATGTCCACTGAGAGCTCCACTGCCTTTGGGTTTCCGGTAGCTTCTAGAACTACATCAGCCCCTATTCCATCTGTGAGCCCATCTATCTCTTTTTTGACATTGTCTGTTTGGGGGTTCAATGCGATATCGGCTCCCAGCTCCTCCGCTATTCTCCTCCTATCCTCATTTGACGAAATTGATACGAGGTGTTTTGGATGTTTCAACTTGGCTGCTTGGAGCATGTATAGTCCAACGGCCCCAGCTCCTATAACCACTACTGTATCGTTAAGAGATATACTCGCCCTTTCTACACCATGGATCGCGCAGGCACATGGCTCTATTCCCACAGCGACCTCCCAGGGCATATCCTCGGGAATCTTCCATATGATGGACTTGGCTGGATATTTCATATACTCCGCCCATCCACCATCGGGACCTAAAATCCCGAAAACGTTATGGGGAACGCAGAGATTATACAATCCTCTTCTACAATAATAGCATTCCCAGCATGGTACTATTTGCTCGGCAATAGCCTTATCGCCTAAATCTAAACCGAATTTCTCACCGGCCCCTTCCCCTAACTCGACTACTTCGCCGACGAATTCATGTCCAGCTATTATAGGTATCCTTGTCCTGAAGTATGCTTTGCCGTGGTAGATCTTGGGATCCGCAGCGCAGACTCCACATTTACCAACTTTAACGACCACTTCTTCTTTATCTGCTCTAGGCACATCGACCTGCTCATACCTGAAATCTTCAGGACCCCATATCCTCACGGCATACATTTTATCGGGCAGACTCAAAATTTATTCTCACCCCAAATAAGAACCTCCTTATTATATGGAAGCCTCCTATTTATAGGAATTTCCCATCGGCCCTTTATTATTCGTAAGGATAATAAGAAGGTAAATCAAACATTTTAAGCATTCACTAATGGTTCGGGTGAACTGCCTCTGAAGATATTCGTGGTTGGAGATCACTTCATGCTTCCCAGCATATTTGAGAATCATCTAAGGGAAACCTTATCTGATATCGCGGGGGATTTAGAGATTAGAAGTGTTGAATGGCCTTTTGAGCTAAGAAAAGCCTCTCCCGTGGATCCTGAGATAACGGAATACGCTGGTTCACCGGATAAGCTTGAAGAACTCGTCTCGGACGATGACGTAATACTGGTTCATCTTGCACCTGTGACTAGAGGGATGGTGGAAAAGGATAAAAATCTAAAGATCATAGGTTGCGCTAGAGGTGGTCCGGTGAACGTGAACATCTCAGCGGCAACTGAGAAGGGTGTTCCAGTTCTCTTTACCCCTGGGAGGAATGCGAGAGCAGTAGCGGAGTATACGATGGGTTTAATCTTAGCGGAATCTCGGAATATAGTCAGAGCTGGATCCGCTTTAAGAGGAGGGACATGGCGTGCCGATTATTACAGCTATAATCTCTCAGGACTCGAGCTTTCGGGAAAAACCATGGGCATAATCGGATACGGGGCGGTTGGCATTATGTTAGGTGAATTAGCTAAGGCGTTTGGAATGAAGGTTTTAGCCTACGACCCCTACATCCCGGATGAGGAGATGCACCTACGTGGTGTAGAGAAAGTGGGGTTAGAGGAGCTCCTCCGCTCCTCGGATATTGTTACGATTCACGTCCGATTAACTCCTGAGACGCGTAACCTTATAGGTGAGAGGGAGCTCTCGATGATGAAGCCTGAAGCATATCTCATAAATACTTCTAGAGGTGGAACCTTAGATGAGAAGGCCTTATACAATGCCTTAAAGGAGAAGAAGTTGAGGGGGGCTGCTTTAGACGTATTTGAAGAGGAGCCCCTACCTAGTGGAAACCCGCTACTCATGGTTGATAACATCACGGTTACACCGCATATCGCAGGGGCCTCTATAGACGCAGCCCATCGAGCAGCTCAAATGCTATCAGAGGACATAAAAAACATAATCGTAGGGGAAGCCCCAAAGTTCTGCAAGAATTGGAACGAGTTGAAATCGAGAAAAAGGATAAAAATTTACTCAATGGGTTGATCAGGCTCATGCGTTTCGGATGCTTTCTACCTCAGATACTGGATTCATCAGGTATTGAAAAGATACAGGACATAGCGGCGAAGTGCGAAGAGCTTAGGTTCTCGTCCATATGGCTCTTCGATCATATGACTACTTTCCCTGTAGTTACGGAGAGGCCGTTTCTTGAATGCTGGACGACGCTTTCAGCCTTAACCCAGTGTACCAGGAAGATAAGGCTTGGACCGTTAGTATCTTGTAACTCCTTCAGGCATCCCTCTTTACTGGCTAAGATGGCTGCTACTGTGGACTTGTTAAGTCTTGGGAGGCTTGAGTTAGGGATAGGTGCAGGCTGGTTCGAAGATGAGTACCAACGCTTCGGCTTTGACTTTCCGCCGCTGAGGGTGAGGATTAAACAACTCGAGGAATCCCTGGAGATTATCAGGGGAGTCTGGACTCAGGATAGGTTCACTTTCAAAGGTAGCTACTACAGGGTTTCAGATGCCTTCTGCACCCCGAAGCCTGTACAGAAGCCTCATCCACCCATATGGATTGGAGGTAGGGGAGACAAGACTCTAAAGCTTGTAGCAAGGTATGGGGATGCATGCAATTTTAGCAGTCTAACCCCCGACGAATGCAATAAACGGCTACAGGTATTGGCGGGCTACTGCGAAGAATATGGGAGAGATCCTAAAAAGATAGTTAAATCTTATATGGCGATCACATTTTTCGAAGATGACTTGGCCTCGGCTAAGGGGAAGATAAGAAGGTACCTAGAGGCTTTGCCGACCAAGGCTGTTTCAGAGGTGGATGAAAGCTTCTATTCGAAGAGGATAGTTGGAGGGCCTGGGGAATGCATAGAGATGATTGAAGAATACCGGAGGGCTGGAATAGACTACCTCATATTATTCTTCCCAGATATATCGGTGGACGTTCTAACCAGATTCTCTGAAGAGGTGGTGAACCTGTTCTAAGCGGTATACCGGTAGGAGGGACCCTCGGAGGGTTTCCTTTCGGATCCTGAAATAGTTATAGATGGAATAGGCGGGGGCACCCCTATCGCCTTTGAGGCGACGATAGCCTCGGCAATGGCTACGTTAGAGATGGCTTGAACCAGGAATGTGGGGGGAGGCTTACCCTCGGGTCCACCTTTAAGGATGTCTTCAAGTTCTGGGCTAGGTCCCGTTATGCGGCTTCTCCCTTTTACGGTTATCTGGGCTATGGCCGGCGTGAAGCCCACATTGAAGATGAACGGGGCCTCAACGGCCTTATCGGATCGCTTCTCGAATCCTATGATGTTCAGGTTAATAGAGATATGGATCTGACCTGGGATGGCTCTGTCTATGTCCCATAGCCTCTCGGCCGCGATGTTGGTTATGAAGACATTGATCTTCGGCAAGGTCTCTCATCGCTTACCTCTATATCGAAGTAACGTTATATATCTATCTATGTTGTCATGAGTCACCTTTAGAATGGGCTGAGGCTTGCATTGAAGGCTGGTAAGGTTAAGGTTACTGTCTTTAGGACGGGGCTCTGGAGGCCTGGAATAGACTATCTAAAACTAATAGCTGAAAGGGTTAGGGGCCGGATCAGGGACAAAGATAGACTCATAGTCTC
>JAWBPF010000095.1:0-6263 GCA_038825355.1 Bathyarchaeia archaeon | reverse complement strand
CACGTGGATTACAGGATACGCCACCTGGACGTATCCTAGGACGTGGACTTTCACGTAGTAGTCCCCTGAGCCTATCCCTGAAGTATAGTTGGCGTAGTCCTGGGGTAAATGGCCGTCCCAGCAATGTTCCCACCTTAACCGGAACGGATAGGATGAAGCTTCGGGGTCCAGCTTATCTCTAGGCTCCATCTTTAAGAGAGGTTTAGGATCGACAAGGATCAGGGGGGATTCCAGGAGAACGTTTTCATCCAGGTCTGTTACCTCTAAACTTATATATTTCGGTCTTGGAAGGATGGGATGCGTATAATTATACGTGTAGCCCCATGGGGCTTCTCCTAACCCATGTTTGGAGCGTACTATGCCTACAACTTCAAGGGCATCCTCAAGGTATACGTCTACGCCTTCGAGGGATTGCCCCGCCTTAACAGAGACCTCCTTGGCGAGGGTTTTAGGCAGATATCCCGCGGCTTGGGCCGTGATGTTATAGGTGCCTTCCTCCAAGCCGTACAGCGTATATACGCCCCCGGCGGAGGCGTTGAAGTATGCTTGGGCTTCGACTATCCTGCCGTCGCCGGCGACCCCACGCGCATAGACTTTACCTCCATATCCCTCGGGTAGGAGTATGGTTCCATCAGGATGCTTCCTAGAGTCGAGGGGCTCTCCGTAAAGGTTTGGATGGGATCTCCCCCCATACCTTACCACACCGGAGATGTAGGCTGGGTTAAGCCCCGCCTTCGCAACCAAGGTTGGAAAATTCCCTGCTCCTATGGAGAACGTCTCCAACCCTGAACTCGTGTATATTGCTGTGAAGGCTTTGAAGAAGTATCTGCCGGCTATTGAAGGCGAGGTCACGTTGAAGACTCTGATATACTGGGTTAGATTCGCCTGGAACTGCCTCTTAGACGCCTGACTTTCGAAACCCTGCTTTACAATTGTTAGGTTATTTATGGATAGCCTCCACCATCCAGGGGCTATTGGGTCATTGGACTGCGTCTTAGACAATGATATACTGTAAGGGTTGTAGTCGTTGGTGAAGCTAGTCCAAACCGCTGCAACTCCTCCTTCTATAACGAACTCTGGAGGAATATATATAATAACCGATTTCGTTATGGCGGAGACATTATAGGAGTCCTTTCCTGGATTATGGAACATGTCACTTTGATTAAGGTTAGTGAGTGTGACGTTGAATAGAAGTTCCCCCTTAATACCGGTTAGGACCGTACTTTTAGGATAATCAAGCTTTACTGAATCTCCACCTGGAAAATCTCTACCAAGTTTATAGCAGAGTCTTCCAGGACTTACGTTTACGTCATCGCCTATCTGGGGATGGATCGGCTCCCCATAGATACGGGATAAGCCTATTATAATCAGGAAGAGTATGAGGGATGAAGGCTTCAAAGGTTTCACTGGATCCACCCATTCCCTCCTCAGATCCTCTGCAGCATGTTATTCCTTTCTGAGCGCCTCTAATGGGCTTAGCCTGGAGGCCCTCCAGGCAGGATACAGCCCCGCGAATATGCTCAGAATAAAGGATATCGTCCAGATGTAGATTATATCGATTGGATTGAATATGGGGGTTATCCCGTTGACTCCGAAGGGGATCACCTTAACTAGGCGGTGTGCGCCTATGATGCCTGCGGCTACTCCTAGTACGCCGCCTAACCCGCCTATGAGCATGGATTCCACCAGGAACATCAGGAGAATAGATGGATTGCTGAACCCCAAGGCCTTCAGGAGTCCGATCTCCCTCGTCCTCTCCATCACCGATGTGAAGAGGGTGGTCACTATCCCTACGGCTCCGACGAGGAGGGATACCAAAGCTGTGCTTGAGATGTAGGCGCTGAAGGTTCCCAGTATAGCATTTATAGTCTCAGCTATGGCTTTCGGAGAAGTTATTCCGATGTTTTTGCCGTATATCCTCCTTATCTCATCCTCCACATCCACGTTATACTTGGAGTCCCTGGTTACCACGTATATTCCATCGTATTCGTTTCCCTTATCTAGGAGCGCTTTAGCAGCAGGGATCGACATGTACGTCTGCACATCGAATATCATGCTCCCTAGTTCCTTAAGGATACCCCTTACCTGGAAGGCCTTCTCCTCCACGGAGACCTTCTGTAGGCCGCCCACTAACTCGACGTTACTCACCTCCACCTTAACCGTCTGTCCAGGCTTAACCTTCAGCTCTCCTCCATCATAGGCTACTCTATAGCCTAAAACCATGCCTATGAAGTCGCTGGATGAGGCTAGCTTCCCCATGAGAAGCTCGGTTTTAGGCGCTATATATTTGAGCTTACTCTGATCTATTCCAACTACGGAGACGGTTTTCTCTTCGCCTCCTATCCGAATCGTAACCGCTCCACTGATGAACGGGACCACCTCCTCAACCCATCTCAGCCTCCCAAGGGTTCTAACAGTCTGAGCCGTTAAGGGGATCCTAGCCGACTCCCTCGGGGGGCCGAAAGTACCCATCGACGTGGAGGGGCTGATTATCAGTATGTTGCCTCCCAAGGTGCTGAGCTGATCGGATATGAAACGGGAAGCCCCGCCGTTAAGGCCGTTCAGCGACGTTATCAAAGTCGACCCTATGACGACCATCAATACCGTTAGCCCGGTCCTCAGCCTCCTCTCTGAGAGGGCTGATGAAGCCATCTTGAAGAGTTCAAGTATATTCATCCATCTTTCCCTCCTTGAAGGGGAGATTAGAGGGGTTCCTCCTCTTCCCTAGGCCTCCGACGCCTGGCAGCTGCGACACCGCCTAAAATAACGATTAAAACCACGGCTATTATGATCAACATGTTATCTTGGGGGAGGTAACTCTTAACTTGTTCGAGGTATCCTAGAACTGGTATACGGGGTGGCTGAGGCTTCTCCTCGACAGGTTTAACGACCTGGAAGGGAACCTTTTCAACGACCTGGTGGACGATATGCTCCTTATCCTCGTAGCTCACAGTTATGGCTGCGGTGTAGTTTCCCTCCTCCAAGCCGGGTCTAACCAGGGCCTCCAACGTGAAGGGGGCTGGGGAGTTCGGATCTACCTGACCCAGGTAGCTGAAGCTTTCAGGCTTATGAATTAGGGCGCCATCCCCAATCAAGGTGACATTCGTGAACATAGCTGGGATGTTACCCCTATTGAGGAGGCTCGCCGTGAACGATACGGGTTCACCTGGATGGGATGGGCTAGGATCCACTGATAGGTCGTATATGGTCATCTGGATCCATCCCTTTGCGTAGAAGCCTAAGGCGTGCGTCTCGGTGTAGGGGGAGATATAGCCCAGCCTCTTATAGATTAAGATAAGGCTGGCTGTATATGCGTTTCCCGCAGCTTCGTCCGGGGCGAATATGGTAATTGAAAGCTTCACCTGGTCACCCTTATTCAACTTATTAAACTTCCAGTGGTTTAAGCCTAAAATTTGGGGGGAGGAGAGGAGCTGCATCGAAGCGGGGAAAGATATAGTAACGTCGAGCTCGTAGATGGGTTCAAAGTCGTTGTATACGGTTATTGTGACGTTATTGTCGAACCCCGCTTTGAGCGTGGTCTCGGAGGATTCCACTTTTAGGTGGGCTATCTGGCCGTATCCTCCCCCGGCGAGCTGGGAGAGGGAGATCACGGCTATGAACAGCATTATTAGAGGCGTGACCCTACTAGGAGAGCTCAATAACCTTTTCAATTAGACCATCCCTCAAACGTATCATCCTATTCGTTCTATTAGCGAGTTCTAGGTTATGGGTTACCATGATTATAGTCGCACCGTTCTCTCTATTTATCCTGCTTAGGAGGCTTATGATCTCCTCCCCCGTCTTAGAGTCCAAGTTTCCGGTGGGCTCATCCGCCAAGACTATGGCTGGATCGTTTATCAAGGCTCTCGCTATCGCAACCCTCTGCTGTTCTCCGCCGCTTATCTCTATGGGTCTACGGTCAGCCTCCTCCTCCAACCCTACAAGTCTCAGGAGCTTTAAGGCTTTAAGCCTCCTGATCTTCGAGGGGATCCCTTTAACTATAGCCGGCAGCTCAACGTTCCTGAGAACCGTGGTGCGGTTTATGAGGTTATACGTCTGGAATATGAAGCCTATCTTTGAATTCCTGAAGCGGGCCAGCCTCCTATCATTTAACCTGGTTATATCGACGCCGTCGATTACGACTCTACCCTGGGTAGGCCTATCTAATGCGCCTATCATGTTCAAAAGAGTGGACTTACCGCATCCACTTGGGCCTACGATCGATACGAACTTCCCTCTTTCAACCGTGAAGGTAACCCCTCTGAGGGCAGGTACCCTAACCGAGCCCACACTGTAAACCTTCCTCAAATCCGCTACTTCGATTGCAGGCAAATCCTTGGACATCACGGAAACCAAGGGAGCGAAGCGGTTATAAATCTATCTCCACTATACGTAGAGTAGCAGTCCACCGCTGCAGGTAGAATCCCTCCAGCTCCTATACATTTTAATAATCCATCAGGGATAATATCCCCCTGAATGGATGAATACCTGGTTTGAGGGTTACTGGTGTGGAAGTCTTCTCTCATAACATGCTCAGGGAGATATTCCAGCAGCCTGAGACCCTACGGGATACCATTAGGAGTAACCATGAAAAGGCTAGAGCAATCCTCGAAGACTTATCCGCTATCAGGCGCATCTACTTCGTGGGCAGCGGCACAAGCTATCACACAGGTTTACTGGGACAGCTACTCGTCTCGAAGTTCACCAGAGTCCCGGTAACCGCCATACCTTCATCGGAGTTCGAGTATTGGACACCTAACGCCTTCGAGGATGGAACAATCGTCGCAGCGATCTCCCAATCGGGCGAAAGCGTTGATACCCTGAAGGCGGCTGAAGCGGGTAAACGGAAAGGAGCCCTACTCTTAGCGGTGACTAATAACCTGGAGAGCAGCCTGGTTCGAATCTCAGATCACAGCCTCATCGCTGAGGCGGGGGAGGAGAAAGCCGTTACGGCTACGAAGAGCTATACAGCCCAGCTCGCGATAATATACCTGATAGGCCTCCAAATAGCCTCCCTTACAGGGGCTAACAGTGAACTCTTAAGGGGCCTCGAGCTATCCCTACATGAGGTCCCGTCCATACTAGAAGGAATGCTAGACACAGTGAACGGCGAGGCCCTGGAGCTGGCGGAGAAGTTCAAAGCCTTCAGGGTCTTCTTCCTCCTAGGAAGCGACCTCAATTACCCGACGGTCTTAGAGGGAGCCCTAAAGCTTAAGGAGGCATGCAACGTTTATGCGGAGGGGTTCGCGGCTAGGGAGTTCCTCCATGGGCCGATCCAGCTCGTAAACGAGGCTACAGGCATATTTATGATAGCCCCCCATAAGTGGAGTCAAAACCTGGTAAGACTTTCAGAAGAACTTAAAAGTTATGGGGCTCCCATCATAGCGGTCTCAGATATGAGGGATCCATCCCTGAAGGGTGTATCTCGCTGGCTGAGCCCTGAGATCAGGGTGCCGGAATTAGTATCCCCAATTGTGTATATAGTTCCTCTACAGTTGTTCGCCTATCATAGTTCTATTTTAAGGGGTTTGAATCCTGATAAACCGGAGAAACTGAGCAAGGTGGTGAGGGAATAAATTGTTTAAAGGAGTATTATTCGACCTGGACGATACGTTGTATGATGCCTCCCTACAATTGGAGATGGCTAGGATGAACGCGGTGAAGGCTATGTTGGAGGCTGGACTGCCCATAGATGTGGAGAAGGCCTTCAATACCCTCAATGAGGTAGTAGATGAGTATGGAAGACATTATCCCAAACATTTCGATAGAATGCTGGAGAGGCTTGGATTGAAATGGGATGCCAAGATAATAGCTGCAGGGGTTGTAGCCTACCGGGAGACAAGCTGGGCCTTCCTGAAGCCCTATCCAGATACGATACCTACGCTGTTAAGGCTTAGGGATCATGGATACAGGATAGGCCTAGTCTCCGGGGGAGATCCCGTGAAGCAATGGCAGAAACTAATAAAGATAAATGTGCATCATCTGCTCCACAGCGTAGTAATGACTAGAGAACTGGGCAGGGATAGAATCGATGAGAACATTCTAAGAGCGGCCCTAGAGGATTTAGATTTGAAACCCGGCGAGGCCATCCTGGTGGGAGGCGGTGTCTCAGGGGGAATAGCGGAGGCGAACACCCTCGGAGTAACCACAGTGAGGCTCAGGAGGAAGCCTCCTCCAAGAGATATAGAGGAAGCCGCTCCAACCCATGAGATAGACAGGCCCTCCGACCTGTTAAAGATCCTTAACTTAAACCCTTAGATAAG
>JAWBPF010000094.1:0-6383 GCA_038825355.1 Bathyarchaeia archaeon | reverse complement strand
AGGGGATGGGGGGATTTACCTCTTGGAGGATAGGGTTAGGCTTGTTCACGGCGCAGGGGGCGTCTTTATGCAGGAGTTTATCGATAGATTCATCTTGAACTATTTTAGGGGTAGTGGCTTCGAGGTTCCATTGGAGGCTTTAGATGACTCAGCCGTGGTTGATGGAGTGGCCTTCACGTCAGACTCCCATACGGTGAGGCCCCTCTTCTTTCCAGGGGGCGACATCGGTAGCTTAGCTGTAGCTGGAACCGTCAACGACCTTGCAGTGTTGGGGGCTAGGCCTAAGGCTTTATCATGTGCCCTGTTGATCGAGGAGGGTTTCCCCTTCTCAGATCTAGAGAGGATACTTTCAAGCATGAGGGATACCTGTAGAATAGCGGGGGTTCATGTGGTGACCGGTGATACCAAGGTTTTAGAGGGGGGAGCCGTAGACGGCCTCATAGTGAATACTTCAGGAGTAGGGTTTAGGAGCCCATTTCTAGAGGAGAACTTCAGGGTCGTAGAGGAATCCAGAGGCGTAAAGGTTGAGAAGAGATGGCTCTTAGATTCTAATTTGAGGGCTGGGGATAAGCTGATCGTCTCAGGGACCATTGGGGATCACGGGATGGCTCTCATGGCCTATAGGGAAGGCTACGGGTTTGGAGCCAAGCTTGAATCAGATGTTAAGCCTTTAAACAGGGTCGTGGAGGATCTCCTGAAAGTAGGTGGGGTCGTAGCGATGAAGGATCCTACTAGAGGCGGTTTAGCGGCGGCCTTAAACGAGTGGAGTAGAAAATCCGGCATAGGCTTAGAGCTGGACGAATCCTCCATACCTATCGGGGAGGGGGTTAAGACGGCCTGTGAAATGTTGGGGATAGACCCCTTAGAGGTGGGTAACGAGGGGAAACTCCTGGTAGCCGTGGTTCCAGAGAAGGCTGAAGAGATCCTAGAGGAGTTGAGGTCCACCCCTGAGGGGCGAGATGCAGCCATAATAGGCGAGGCGGTAGACACCTTTAAAGGCGTAGTATTAAGGACCGGGGTTAAGGGTAGGAGGCTGGTACCCCCTCCCATCGGAGACCCTATACCTAGGATATGCTGAGGAAGGCGTCGAAGACCCGCGTTTGAATTGGATACGGTCTAATTTGGGGTTACATATTCGAGGCCCAGCCTTGTAAGGGTAGCTTTTGTCGGTACGCCTTCAGAGTTCCATCCCCTCTTCTTATAGTAGAGTCGGAGTATCTTCAGGTATCTCTGATAGTCTAGTTTGGAGTTCCTAGTTGGACCCTTGGAGGGGGGATCCTTAAACCATCTAGGAGGCGGCATATCGAGTTCGTGGCTCCAGTTTGGAGCAAGCTCCCTTATCCAGAAGGCCCTTATCAGTGTATATATCCTATCTGAGATCGTGTACATTTCTTCTAGGCTGAGCTTTACTCCAGTTGATGATTCGAGGAACCTTGGATACCAGTCGAGGCTCAGCTCCACCTCAACCCATGGGAGGCGGCAGGTCGTCAAGTATTCGAATAGGCCGCCTCTGATCCTCTGCAACTCTATGACCTTATTCACCTTCTCTTCGCTGTAGCCTTCTCCGCCCCAGGTTACCTCCCAGGCTATGACCCATGCATCTTTATGGTGGGCGCCTATAGGGGAAGTAGCATATGCTAAGGCCATTCCAGGAGTGGAGTGACAGTTATAGGCGGAGACCTCTAGGCCCTTCACATGCATTGCCCAGGTCCAGCTTTCAGATCCCAATATCTCCGAGGCCTTCTTCACCCCTAGCCCCAGCGTGGAGCCTATCCCCCTTCCATCTACTATGTCGTTCACTAGGTCTACGACCGCTTGGAAGTCCTCCCATTCCACACCCTCTTTTATGATGCCTTTCTCATAGGATTCCATGATGAATCCTATGGTGTTGCCTAGGGATATGGCGTCTAGACCGTATCCATCTGCGAGTCTATTCAAGTAGGCTACCTTCCTGAGATCGCCTAATCCTATGTTTGAGCCTAGCATGGCGACGTTCTCGTAGTCAAGCTCCGCCTCCTTATCCTCGGAGTCCCTGACTATGTTTCCGCAGGTCATATTGCAGTTGGGGCAGCCCCTCTGGGAGACCTTTATGGATTCCATGAAGTCGCCTCCGATCATATCGGCTTCTTCGAAGACGCCCTCCCTGAAGTTATATGAGGGTAGAACCCCATGGCACTGGCTCCACGCTATTGTGGCCATGGTGCCTTGCCTCATCCAGAAGCCGTAGTTGGGCTTGTCGAGGATCTCCCTATAGGCTTCAGACCCCAGACGCTTCAAGGCCATGGGGTCGAAGATTCGGGGTGTATTACTCCCCTTGACGACCACGGCCTTCAACATCTTGGAGCCCATGACGGCCCCTATCCCAGGTCGACCCCCAGCCCTACCCCCCTGAGAGACTACGTTGGCGTATCTGATTAATCGTTCGCCGGCGGGTCCTATCGATAGAACCCCTACATCTCTTCCATGCGTCTCCTTAAGCTTCTCTTCTGCTTTGAAGGTGTCGAGGCCCCAAAGCTCCTCGGCACCAAGTATTTCAGCCCCTCCGTCTCCTATGAAGAGGATGGAGGGTTTCTCAGCCCTGCCCTTAACCATTACGGCGTCGTAGCCAGCCCTCCTCAATTGAACAGCGGCTAGGGATCCTATGCTGCCATCCCCGTAGCCAAGGGTTAAGGGGCTCTTAGCGGCGACAACGAGCTTCCCACTACTCGGAATAGGTAGACCTGTCAATGGGCCGATTGAGAAGACTACTATGCTCTCAGGGGAGAAAGGGTCAATCCCCGGGGGCAGGTTATCCCATAAGAGTTTAGCGGCTAGACCCCTCCCCCCTATAAAGTTTAAGGCATCTCCCCCATCGAGCCTCTCCACGATAGATTTAGACCTCGAAAGGTCCACTTTCAGGATCCTTCCACCCCAACCATACATCACGTCCACAACCTGGGATCAGAGCTTACCCTTACTCATGAAATCCGCATATAAGATTATCTACTTGACTAAGCTGTTATCTTAAAGCTTCAGATCCACCCAAGCCACTTAGCGGTTCACGAAGTTTCCTCAGGTAACGGAATCCAGGTAGGCCTCGAAGTTAATTCACTCCTCAAGATCGGAGCTAAGCTTCGTGTAAGATGGCTTAGCTGAATAGGCCTTATCTATGTCCAGCCGGACTTGATGAAACCTTTTTATCCTATTTCTATATTATTTTGGATTATGGATAGGCGGGTGAGGGGCCCTCTCCCCGTTCCGCCTTTATATAAACCCCGGGTGATGAGGGATGAGGCTTTGAAGTCCCATGAGATGGTGGATTCCTATTTTATCTCCTTATCTGCCACCTTCGCGGCCCTTTATGTGGTTGGAGTCGTTGTACTGGCTCCCATAAGCTTTTATATAACTCAAGTTAGGGTGGCGGATGCTCTACTACCCTTCACGATAATTCTGGGTTGGCCTGCAATCGTAGGGGTGACCGTTGGATGTATGGCTGCGAACCTCTTCGGCGGATTAGGCTTGATAGACGTGATCGGAGGGGGATTAGCGAACCTGGCTGCAGGCTACGCAGGATGGAGGGTGGGACGGATGGGGTTCAAGGGGAGTTGGCTGACCGGCTCCTTCCTTGAGACCCTCATAGTCTCAGCAACCGTAGGAGGCTACCTGAGCATCCTATTCATGGTCCCCTTCAATATATCATTTCTAGGAGTATTTATAGGGAGCATGGTGTCGATTAACGGCGTCGGATATATGCTCATTAAGATACTAGGCGGATCTAGGGTTCTTAAGAGGACGCTTGGAATACCATAGGCTTTTATTTTTCGATGCGGGATGTCTCACCTAATGGATGTTCAGTAATGTTTAAATATGAAATTTTAAACAGTGTTAAATGACGGGTATGTCCACTATCTTGGTGGAGGACGCAAAGGGAAAATCCTCTAAGCCAAGTGGAGTAAGGGTTATACCCTACAGGTAAGCCCAAAAATAGAGAATATGACTTGTTCGACTGGAGTGTTTGATATGGAAATCTTAGATTTAGACTATACGAGATGCGTAACTGTTCTGGGTACAGCCCATTTCACCCTGCGAAGCCTTAACGAAGCCTATAATGCTGTGCAGAAGCTTAAGCCCACGGATTTAGCCGTTGAGCTCGACATGGATCGGTTCCGTATCCTGCAGAGTTTAAACGGGTCCAAGATGGTTGGAATCCGGAAATGCGAGTTCATAGGAGCTGTAGAGGGTTTCGGAAACGTCGACGCAGACATATGGCTCATAGACATGTCGGAGGATGAGATGCAGATGAGGATGGAGGCCATACTTGGAGAAGAATATAAATGGTTCAGCAGGATAGGCTATCCATGGTTTAGACCCCTAGACGAGGAGTATAGGATGTGGGAGCTGGGCTTAAAGGATGAAGTATTGGAGAGGAATATGGAGAGGCTGGAGAACCTGAGGGCGAAGGCGCCCCATATATGGCGTGTACTAATAGAGGAGAGGAACACCGTAATGGCGGCTAGGATAGCATGGATAGCTACTCAGAGACTCGATAATGGTGAGGAGCCTAAGATCCTGGCCGTGGTAGGAGCAGCCCACGTTCAAGGAATCGAATCGCTGCTGAGAAATCCCAGGAGCATAAGCGAAAACCTTAGAAGATATTGTTTAAAATTTTCGCCCCCGAGGCTTATCAGGAAAGTAAACGTAAACTAATCTAGGTCAGAGGTTTAGAAAGAGGAGAGAACCTTTGGATAATAAGATCTTCATACATAGAATTTTCGTGATCAAGCTCACCTGTCGAAGTATATGTTCTTCCCACTAGCGGATAGGGGTATACCCATGACTACGTTGGCCTCTTCTTCTCTTATGTATCCTAGCCTTAGGGCGGCTGTTCCTATCCTATACATTATGCGGTTATCAACGTTCAATAGGCTTGCGGTCTTCGCTGCGGATCCTAATGCTATGCCTAGATCTAAGGCTTTAAATAGGCAGGTCGGCCCCACATAGTCCAGGCCCCCCTTATTCTTTTCTACGGCTTGAGCGAACTCTTCGCAGCTTCCAAAGCCGCAAGCCCCACAGTTTAGGCCGAACTTCTTCAAGCCGTTAACTCCTATTAAGACGACGACCTCGGAATCCTTCACATTCCTCGCATCTCTCATGAATCCCTCGCTTCCACGCTCCTTCCCGATAAGCTCCATCTCATCAGCTAATCTATCCTTCTCCAGACCGGTTACTAACATCGTCTTCACATCATCTTTACCGCCGGACTTCGGAGCTGTCCTAGCCGAGACGAGCATAAGTCTAGCCGCCTCGATTAAAGCATCCCTTTCAGAATCCGAACTTGCTATAGGCATTAAACTCCACCTCCATCCCCTATTGAATAGACTTTAACATGCAATGATTCTGTTTGCTCATGCTTAAAAGATCTCTCATCGGAAATTCTTTGGTGTAAGGCCGATATCCGAGGAGTTTGGTAAGCCTTATCCATAGGGGATTCCCAGCTTATCGGTAGGGATCTGTAAACCCGCTGGTGGCTTCGATGTTGAACTCACCTACGTTTAGGGAGGCCCTCCTCTATAGGGCTGAGGGTGATGGGGGAGTGAGATGCCTCTTATGTGAGAGGAAGTGCATTATCCATGATGGAGGGGGAGGCTTCTGTGGTACGAGACGTAACATCGATGGAAGGCTCTACACGATGGTTTACGGGGATGTCTCCTCCGTTTCGGCTAATCCCATCGAGAAGAAGCCTTTCTACCATTTCTGGCCTGGAAGCTTCGCCCTCACCGTTGGAAGCTGGAGCTGCAACTTCACCTGTCCATGGTGTCAGAACTGGGAGATCTCAAAAGCTAAGCCTGACCACTATAATCCACGTTTCATCTCAGTTGACGAGTTCGTAGACCTCATGGGTAGGATGAAATGCGATGGAACATCGATCTCCTTTAATGAGCCCACCCTCCTCTTCGAGTACAGCCTAGACTTATTCAGGGAGGCATCGAGGCGGGGATACTATAATACCTTTGTCTCAAACGGGTATATGACCGTGGAGGCCTTAAGGATGCTTGCAGAAGCAGGCTTAGACGCGATCAACATAGATGTGAAAGGAGATGGAGCGGCTGTGGAGAAGTTCTGCAACGCCGACGTAAAAGTTGTCTGGAGGAATATAGGGTTATCTAAGAGGCTTGGACTCCACGTGGAGGTTGTCACCCTGGTTATACCCGGGGTGAACAGCAGCCGTGACATCCTTAAGGATGTGGCTGATAGGCTGATAGCTGAAGCAGGACCTCATACCCCGATACACTTCACAAGGTTCCATCCGAGTTATAAGATGACCGATAGACCCAGCACTGATATTAAACTCCTGGAGGAGGCCCGGGAGATCGCTGTAAAGGAAGGGGTAAACTATGCATATA
>JAWBPF010000093.1:0-6486 GCA_038825355.1 Bathyarchaeia archaeon | reverse complement strand
AGCCGGTAGGCGAAGCTTCACGGTTCAAGTTCGAGGCTTAGACCTATGGAACCGGTTCGGAGGCGGAGACTCCAGGATGACTGGGTGGCTCTACGCCCGCGACAGGGGGCTCCTCCCCGGAAACTATCGGTTAAACCTCCTCATAGTGAATATGAGCGCCGACCTCATAGCCTTGAACGCCCTATTACTTGCTTCGCCTGAGATGAGGGAGGTGTATCCGACTCAGACCCAGGCGCTTATAGCGGCATTCCCTCCTCAAATCCTGGAACAGACCAATAGGGATACCTCCCTATACGTACAATTGGATGAGTTTAAGGGCTCCATAGGGGCTTTCTGCGATTCCCCTTACTCAGCTAGCATAAAGCTCCTTAGGGCGGGAGGATTAGACATAACATTCTACGCTGTAGACTGGCAGCATCCAGCCCTCGCCCGGCCATGGGATCATCCAGGCAAGCCGATAACCGTAGAGTTATACAACTCTAGAGGAGCCCTGACAGCCTCCCTATACGCTATGCAGCCAGGTTATCCGTTTCATAGGGTCAGGATCTCCACGGAGGGCTTCATACAATTCGACGATTCACCACGGATACCCTTGAATGCGATAGGTTTGAAGCCCAATGCTTACAGGATAAAAGCCTATACGGAAGGTTACCTGGAGGACCCATACACCTTCTCCCATGAGCTGCCGGTTCGCCTAAGCATGATAACCGACGGCAGATATAACCTGATCAGGGGATCTATCATAGAGGCTACATTGATATTCAAAACGGAGGGCATCCTAGACCCAATAGACAATAGGCTTCCCTACGCCCATCCCATAAATAACCTGGACTCCACCCCTGCGAGAATAGAATTATTCGATGAGGAGAATAACCTTGTAGCCGCCAACGTAACCTACATACCCAGAGGAGTAACCCAGTTCAACTTCAGGATCGATGGATTCAGCGGCTACTGGGGCAACCCTAGGATTCTATGGACCAACTTCTATGATACCACCGATGCCTCAAGACAGAAGGATGGAGGGATAGAGGAGGGAGAATACCTGATGCGGATCACGATACCTGGATACCAGGAAAATCAGTTATTCAGGATAATCATAGACTCGGGTGATCCCCCGAAATATCCCATGGTCTCCATAGTCCACAGCCTAGAGCGGCTCGGATACCTCCATGGGGAGATCCTTTGGATAGACTGGTGTGGTGGGGCGCTGCCCCTCTCATGGGCATCCTTAACCGCATACTCAACCGATGGCTTCAAAGAGGTATACACGTTCTCCATGGATGGCGAGTATGAGTTATGGCTTCCAGCTGGAAGCTATGATTTCGGCCTATACCATCCTGGACTAGGCTCAAAATACTTCAGGGCGGGATTAGCCGTATCCTGGGGATCAGTAAACTCTATAAACTTCATCTACGATTAGACCCATGGAGCAATAGCTGAAGAGTAGGGGCTCTAAGGGGATTATAGTGGATGCCTCTGATGTTAAATCCCTCGATGCCGAGTTGAAGGCGAAGGATCGATTAAAGCTCGTGTATGAACTTAGAGACCTGGAGGATCTGATTAATATATTGAAGGTGGCGCCGGCTACGCCTGTATTCCATTATTACAACGGTGAAAGACATGTATACATCACTCATACTCTGGGTGATTACATCTTCCTCCTCTACAGGGATGCACCTATACCGGGTAACTTGGAGATACCCTTCGCCGGGGACAGGAGGATAAACATCGTTAAAATTTCAAATATTAAAGCTGTAACCACAAGGGAACTTGCATCCAGCTTAACCTAGATAACTCGGCTCGAGGAAGCCTCTAGGAGATCTCTTCATCCCTTGGAGTTGGAGGACAACCGTCTAGGTTTAGGGTGGAGGCCTCTCCCCCAATTTCACCGTCAACTCCTTCACTACGCCTTCCCTGATTACCCGTAGCTTCACTTGGTCACCCACGTTTTTCTGGTACTCCAAGTATACTAGCAGGTCTAACAGCTGCCTCACTCTTATCTGGTCTACGCCTACTATGACGTCTCCGCCTATGGGGATCCTCACCCCCTCTATGAGGGCTGTGCTGGTTCCACCTCTGAGTCCTGCCTCAGCTGCGGGACTCCCCTCTGATACCTCGGTTACCAGGAACCCTGTAGCGTTAGGTAGGTTCATTGCCTCCGCTATAGTAGGAGTTACGTCTAAACCTGAGATTCCAAGCCATGGATGCCGGTAGTATCCCTGGCTGATTAAGGCTGGAACCACCTTCTTCACCAGGTTCGACGGGATAGCGAATCCTATTCCAGCGAATTCCCCGGTCATCGAGGCTATAGCCGTGTTAACCCCCACCACTTCCCCCATGAGGTTTAATAGTGGTCCTCCGGAGTTGCCTGGATTTATAGCGGCATCCACCTGGATTACGCCTACTATGAGATAGTTCCCCGATGTCTGTAACGTCCTCCCAAGCTGGCTCACTATACCCTTGGTCATGGATCCGCTTAGGCCGAATGGGTTGCCGACCGCTAACACTGTCTCCCCCACGTAAAGCTTCGATGAATCCCCCAACGCCACGGGGATCAGAGTTTTACGGGTTTCAATCCTTATCACGGCTAGATCGCTGTATGGATCCGAGCCCACGAGGGCTGCCTTCAAAGTGGTTCCATCAAGGAAAGTAACCTCTATAGCGTCTGCCCCTGATACGACATGGTGATTAGTTACTATGTGGCCGGCGCCGTCATATACGAAGCCGGATCCTTCGCCGTAGGAGACCAGTCCTAAACCGGTCCAGCTTCTCACGGTAACCTTAACCACGGAGGGCTCTATTAACTTATATATCTGGGATGGGATATCCGGCTCCGAGTATTGGCCTGAAAGATTCGCATAGATATTAAGCCTATTCAACTGGCCTTGAAGCTCTCCAACCCTACCCTGAAGCTCTAGATTCTGGCTTTGGAGAGCTTGATACTTACTGTTCACATCCAGATATAAGTAGGCCGATATACCCGAGACCGCTATCAATAGTATTATGAGAAAAGCTGCGATCTTCTTCCATGTCCCCGACCTATCTACTGGTGGAACATACCTAACCGGCCCACCGTATTCGCTCATCTCATCCATTAAACTCCACCCATAGCCGGCAGAGAACGATAATTGTGTAAGTTATGATAGGGTCTTAATCTTTCCCGTCCCTCAATGTTTTCGATCCAGATGATTTCCGATGCCTACCTTGTTCCTCGACTTATCCAACGACCCCACTTCATCTTAGACTGAGGAGCTTCTACTGGTTCTTCTTAGCTTTTTCGAGTATATCCTCGGATATCTCTTTGATACTCCTTCCTTCTACGTCTATTCCCAGCTTCTTAGCGGTCTCCAATATCGTTTTCCTCTCATTCTCAGTGATCTCTTCCTTACCTTCCTTAGCCGCCTCCTCCGGTGCACCTTCGGTGGCTTTCCTATACTGTTTAACGGCTTCACCTAAGGAGCGGGCGAGCTCCGGTATCTTCTTTCCCCCGAAGAGTATCAATACCACCACTAGTATCAGCCCGATCTCCCATGGACCTATGAAGGCCATTCCAACACCGATCCTCCTTTCTCGTCTAGATAAGGGATCCTCCTAGGATTTAAAGGTTAGGGAGACAGTGTAAAAAGGGCGACCATAATTAAAGATTCATCTAGGGAAGAGCTTTACTCTAATGCTGCCCTGGAAATAGGAAGCCGGAAGGCATGGACGCCTTAAATCAGCCAATGCTGATACTAGGATTTTTAATAAAATTAAGGCACTTGGATGATAGCCAGGGTTACGTTCTGGATCCGCTTATATGAAATTATATAGACGTTAGAGTCTAGAGGTTGAAAAAGTTTAACCATAAAAGGTTAAATAATTTAAGAGTTGAGAATAAAACATAACGAAGAGAAACAATATTTCGGGGGCAATTTGATGAGGAAGGGCAGACTGGAAGATTTCGACGTAAAAATCTTAAAGCTACTCGATGAAGATCCTGAGATGACCTATGCCGAGATGGCTAAACATCTAAACACTAGCGCAGTCACCGTCTATAACCGCCTAAAGAAGATGAGAAACAACGGAGTCTTCAGGAAATGCCTGAAGATCCCGCCTCACATATTCAACAAGAGAGTCTCAGCCTTCGTCCTGATCTCCACTATACCGGGGAGGGAACGCGACGTGGGAGAACAGGTCGCGCGCACCCCTGAAGTCTTGATGGTCAAAGGGATAACCGGAGACTTCGACCTCATCGCCGAAGTCGTAGCCGACGACATAGACACCTTACAGCATCTAGTAATGGAGAAGATAAGAGGATTAAACGATGTCGCAAGGACCAACACCGTCATCGAACTCTTCACGGTAAAGGATGAGATCAGCTACCTACCTCAAGCTGCTGAAGAAAGCGTATAGGCCCATGATGGCTTAGAAGGACCCGTACCATACATGGTTAATTAGAGTTACTTAACCCTATGTAGGACTATATATGAGGTAGTGTTTAAAACCCCCTCCATAGACCTTATGTCGTTTATGAGGTTCTTAAACTCCTCCAAGCTTTTAACATCTATACGTATTAAAACGTCGTTGTCACCTGCAATATTATAGATCTGGGAAATATTCCCCATCCCGGAGAGATCCTCCATCAAACGCCTATGGTCTCCGAAGGCTTTTAATAACATAAATGCCTCCAATAACTCTCCCCCCATCATCAAGATGAGATACAAAAGCTAAAACAATTTAAAGTTTAACCCTGACCTCATCTTCACCGCTCCTAGTTCAGCTATCTAGACTCAAAGCAGATAGGCCCGTGACGCTTCCTCATCGGTTTATTGGTTTATTTGACGACCCTCAGAGTGAAGCTTTTTCGATGATCCTCACCCTTATGGCCTCACCACACCGAGCCCACGAGCCCCGGACCGTTAAAGCTGCTTCATCATGAGCATACAATCTGTAACCCGCTTGAGAATGGCCGCTACCCTCACTTTCACGAATGGCCCGTTTAAACCCAATTCTCAACTTCCCCGACTACCTGAATAGACTATGAATCACCTGCATAAAGGCGAGCATCCACCGTAACCGTATATATGACTTCAGATAAAGCCCTAGGTATAGGAGGCCTTCTAGGATTACCTATATGATCGACTATCCACCAGCCTAAATATTCTGGGAGAGGATTCTGATAACATCTATTCCTTCCCTTAGATCCTTTATTGTGTAATCTGGAGCGACACCGTGAACCATAGGTGTGGGATCATCGTTCCTATTGAGAAACACAGCCTTCATCCCAACCTCCTTAGCCCCCACGATATCCGCTGAGAACGTGTCTCCTATGAAGGCCGCATGTTCAGGCACCTCCCCTAGGATCTCTAAAGCTTTCATGAAAGGTTCAGGGTTAGGCTTCCTCCATCCAACCTGAGCAGAGGTCACGGCTGCTCCAAAATACTTGTTCAACCCTAATCTCTCAAGGACCTCTCTAACCGCCCAATCGCTTCTAGCATTGGATACTAAACCAAGCTTGAAACCAGCCTTCAAGGCATGATCTAAGCAGGGGATGGCATCTGGGAAAAGCTTCCAAGCTTCAACCTCTCCTTGATAAAAGACCCTCTCCAATTCCCTGAGATCAATGGGAGACCCGTTCACCAGTAATCTCCTAAGCATCTCCGCGAAAATACTTTGAATATGCGCTTCTCTTTCGGATTCATCCGATAAAGCCTCGACGCTCCTATAATATACTTCCCTTAAAACATCGACTGTGAAGCGAAGTCCTCTAGCTGAAAGATATCCCTGAACCATTTCAAGCCTTCCATTCTCTATACGCTTTTTATCTTCTGGATCTAGATGTATCAAGGTCTCCCCGAGATCGAATAGAACAGCATCCATCAACCAAATACACCCTAACCTTAGCCTCATAAATGCTATCGCATCATAGAGCATTAATCTAGTCACGACCTTAATTATATTACTCTCCGCTAGCCGTAAAGTTTGGAGGCCTTCAAACCAGATTCTTCATACTTTAACGCAACGGGAATGCTTAAATAACCTCCTAAAATAATGGTGAGATCAAATTAGATACTGCTCGAATAATCGGGATCTTATCACCACTAGGATTCACCACAATCGAAAATATGGAGGAGAATACGAGTGCCAAACTTCTCTGAGGCTGACGGCCCAGCCCCCGACGAAGGCTCCTCCACGTCTGATTGGAGAGAGGAGCTTAAGACTTATGAGCAGCTAATAGAGGATAGGATCCTCTCCATTATGGAGGAGGAACGTGAAAAGGCCTCCAAGTATCACCCCTTCATAGAAAGACTATACGGGGACATCGAAGAGTTCATACTTCGGAGGGGGAGGAGGATCGCCTCATGCTCCACGTTGATCACATACAAGGGCTTTAAAGGCTCCGTAGATGAAGAGATCCTCTCCATATGTGCGGCGATAGAACTCTACAGGCATTCCATACTAGTCCACGATGACCTCGCCGACAGTGACGAGTCCAGGCGATACGCG
>JAWBPF010000092.1:1519-6518 GCA_038825355.1 Bathyarchaeia archaeon | reverse complement strand
GAGGGTGTAGGGGTTGGGCGGGGGGGAACCATAGTTAAACTCGCGGAGGCTGGACATGAAGTATACGGAGTAACCTTCACGAATGGAAGCGAAGGCTACGATAGACCTGAGCTTAAAGATGGGATCTCAGAGATACGCATGAGGGAACTCGACAACGTCGTGAGATTCCTAGGAGTTAGATCATGGGAGAAATGGGGCTACGATGACTACGATGACAGGCTGAACAGTAAAGAGATCCTGAAGAGAGAGATAGCCGCCATCAGGAGATATAGACCCCACGTGGTCTTCACGCATTACCCCAAGGACAGGCATAGGGATCACAGAAACGTATCCGTAACCGTCACGGAGGCGTGGTGGCAGGCCGGGGAGAGGGTCCTCGCAGAGCAGGGTCCACCTTGGAGGGCCGACGTCCTCTACTACTTCGAGGTGTTCTCACCCATCGCCTATCCCTCGCATATATCGGATATATCTGGGACCTTTCATAGGAAGGTGGAGGCGATGAAGCTCTACGAGTCTCAGCTTAAGACGATCCCCTACGTGGTTCAAGCCTTCGAAGGGTTGAACAGGTTTAGAGGAGGCATGATCTCCTCGGAGTTTGGGGAAGCCCTCTTGAGATCCGTGAAGGTTCCCTCCAGATTCGAGGTTTGAAATTGAAAGCTGCCGGGTGAAATAGGTGGTGAAATGAACTCTAGGGATCGCGTCTTAGAAGCCCTAAACCTCAAGGAGCCTGACAGGGTTCCGGTGGTCCCGTTCATAATATCTTTCGCAGCAAAATATGCAGGGATAAAATTCATAGAGTATTGTAGGGATCCCTGGAAGCTCTCCGAGGCCCAGCTATTAACGGCTGATGAATTCGGCGTCGACGCGGTCTATGTGGACTCCGACGCTGTGATAGAGGCTGAGGCCTTCGGAGCTGAAGTCGTATACTTTGAAGATGAGGTGCCATCCATAGGATCACCTAAGGTTAAATCCATCGAGGACATTGAGACCTTAAAAGTCCCGGATCCCCATAGCGACGGTAGGATGCCCGTATGGATAGAGGCCACTCGTATACTTCATGAAGAGGCTGGAGATAAGCTAGGAATCTTCACGAACATAAACGGTCCATTCCAGGTTGCAGCCCAGCTCCTGGGTATAACCGGCATATGCATGGATATGTATAGGGATCCCGGGCTTGTGGAAAAGCTGCTCGAAATCACCACAGAAGCCGCCATAAGGTTCGCCCAAGCCGAGGTGGAGGCGGGATCCGATGCAATAGTCATGGGGGAATCCTTAGCATCGCCGAATATAGTATCCCCGAAGCAGTATGAACGCTTCGTGCTCCCCTACGACCGGAAAGTAATAACCGAAGTGGATATCCCCTTCCTACTACATATATGTGGGGATGCATCCCTCATAATAGACTTAATGGTGGCCACAGGTACGCGTTTCCTAGAGGTAGATACTCCCGTCGACCTCGCTGAGATAAGAGAGAAGTACGGTAATAAAGTCGGGATCAGGGGAAACGTTAACACAGCTCTTCTATTATCTGGAACCCCAGGGGAAGTAGAGGAAGCAGCCAAACAGTGCATAATTAAAGCGGCTAAGGGTGGAGGGTTCATTCTAGGCTCAGGATGCGAAGTCCCGAGGAATACCCCTCAAGCTAACCTTAAGGCAATGGTGAAAGCAGCAATAAAACACGGGACATACTGAAGCCTTTAAGAGTTGTGACCTCAGCTATTCCTAAATTGCAGCCCATCTCTTATATGGTCTTTTAGTTTTCTGACGGCCTCCACAGCATCTGCAGCATACAAGTCCGCTCCTATCTTTTTAGCGTAATCCTCGCTTAACGGGGCTCCTCCAACTATCACCATCACCTTCTCCTTCAGCCCATCCTCCTCTAACCTCTTTATAACCTCTCCCATATATGGCATGGTGGTGGTCAGCAAAGCAGACATAGCGAGGATGTCGGCGCCAGATTCCCTGACGCCCTCGATGAACCTCTCGGCGGATACGTCGACTCCGAGGTCCACGACTTCAAACCCAGCTGACCGTAATAACGTGGCCACTATACTCTTCCCTATATCATGTATGTCACCTCTAACCGTGCCTATTACTACTCTGCCGACCGCCTTCATTTCACCTGCTTTCAGATGGGGCGTCAGTATTTCAAGGGCGGCCTTCATGGATTCACCCGCCAGCAGCAGTTCAGAGAGGAAATACTCCTTCGCCTCATACTTGTCGCCTACTATCCTCATACCCTTGTTTAGGGCCTCTGTTATCGCTTCATATGGATCCAAGCCGTTATCTATAACCTCCTGGGCTAGCCTCCTCACCTCTTCCACATTGAAATTGACGACAGCCTCAGTTAGAGACCTAAAGACCTTCTCTTTAATGATATTCTGGTTCTGCAAACAGTATCCCATCTCTCAATTGTTATAAAAATAGCAGATAATAAAAATAAGTAGGGGTTTACTTGCCTCATTTTATGAGAGGAAGCTTAACCTTCCTATTATCTTCTTTTTCCGATATTATCGCTGCTAGGGCTGCTTCATGGGTGTTTACGGCGTCCTCCAGGTTACAGTGGCTCTCCCTACCCGACAATATGCAATCCACGAAGTGATCTATCTCAGCCTGAAACGGGTGATGCCCCACCTCCGCAGTGTCAGGCATTATCGCCGGGATCTCAACCCAATCGTTCTGTCCCGGGAACTTCTTCGACCAGACCCTATTATTCTTAACGGTTCCCTTGTTTCCGAACACCGACCAGACAAAGTTGTAGGGCATTATAACATCATAGTTTGAGGTAACCTTGCCTATGACTCCGTTTTCGAATCTAACCAGTACGACTTCTAATCCATCGTATTCCATAGGTTTCTCCCCTAAACCCTTCCTCCACCCGTCGGCGTAGGCTACTACTTCGGTGATGTTGCTTGCCTTGAATCGATTCTTTTCAGCAAGCCATCTCGCCATGTCCATTGCGTGAACGCCGGCTACTAGGAATGAGCTTACGCCTATATCCTTCCTGCGAGCCCAATCCCAGCCTGACCACCAATCACTTATATGGGATTGATAATCAGTTTCAACGTAGTATACGTCGCCTAGGAAGTCGTCCGCTATCATGCTCTTCACGGTTTCGATGCACGGATTCCAGCGGAGGACGAAGCTTACGACGGTTTTGACCCCGGCCTTCCTCACGGCATCCCTCATCGCCTTTAAACCTTCAAGGCTGATAGCTACGGGCTTCTCTATCAGGACGTGCTTCTTCGCCTCCGCAGCCTTCACAGTCTCCTCAGGATGCAGATGCTGAGGAGTACAAATAGAAACAATATCAACCTCAGGATCATCCAACATCCTATCATAATCGGTGAATATCTTAACGTCCTTCAAGCCATACATGCTAGCCAGGTTCTTGGCACTGGATTCCCTGCGGCTTGATATCGCGACCACTTCTGCATGGGGGTTATTAATATAGGCTTTAACATGCTGGGTTGACACCCAGCCGGCGCCGTGAACTGCGGCTCCAAACCTCTCCAAACTTATTTGCCTCCTTAACATGGTTAAGTGTAAAGTTTAATATTTAAAAGTTTCTTCAAAAATTTTCAGTTTTATAGAAAAAGATTAATACAGTCAGGTTGCGACATATATAGGGAGAAATCTTTAATAAAAGAACGGGATTAAAGGATATATGAGCTGTAAGAGGGAACTCGCATGGCTAGGGTACTTATAGAGCATCTGACGAAACGTTTCGGTAAAACAGTAGCGGTAAATGATTTAACCCTCGAGGTGAGAGATAAGGAATTCGTATGTTTACTAGGTCCTTCAGGATGTGGAAAGACTACAACCCTCCGCTGTATAGCAGGTCTTGAGAGGCAAGATGAAGGAAACATATATATTGGAGACGTCCTCGTCAACGATCTTCCCCCACCTGAGAGGGATATAGCGATGGTTTTCCAGTTTTATGCCATTTATCCTGGAATGACTGTATACGATAATCTGGCGTTCCCTTTGAAACAACGTAAGATGTCCAAGAGTGAAATCAGGAAGAAGGTATTAGAGACCGCTAAAATGTTGAGGATTGAAAATATACTCAATGAGGATGCTATAAGTAGAACTGCGGGAGAGAAGCAGAGAATAGCGTTAGGAAGAGCCTTCGTGAGGGACCCGCAAGTATTCCTCCTAGACGAGCCATTAACCAACCTGGATGCGGGTTTACGGGCAGTTATGAGGGTTGAACTAAAAAGATTACATAGGGAGATGGGTCGAACCACCATCTATGTCACCCATGATCAGTTAGAAGGAATGACTATGGCTGACCGCATAGGCGTCATGAACTATGGAGTTCTACAACAATACGATGATCCACATACGCTTTTTAATAAGCCGAAGAACCTTTTCGTGGCAGGTTTCATAGGTACACCAACCATGAACTTCATGGAATGCGAATATGAAGAGAAAAATGGTAAGGCACTACTTGTATTCAATTCATTTTCATTGGATGTAAGCAAGTATAAGGAGATCATCGATAAAGAGAGGTCAGGCAGCTCGATGATCCTAGGCGTGAGGCCCTCCGATGTAGCTGTGCAAAAAGAGAAGGGGGCTGAAGATCAGTTCGTTGAGGCTAAGGTGGATATAATCGAACTTACAGGAGATGAAAAGATATTAGACTTAGATATCGGAGGCTACATAGTCAGAGCCATAGCTAAGAGGCGTTTTCCCGTAGACCTGGGTGAAAAGGTTTGGCTTAGGTTAGACTTGGATAGGCTACACATCTTTGATAAAAAGACTGAAAGTGCGATTCTATAGTTAAGGGGAGGATGGGATAGAATGCCTCAAGTAATCCTTGAGAACTTGGTGAAAAAATATGGGAAGAAGAATGTGGTGAATAATTTAAATATAAAATTTGGGGATGGAAGCTTTACATGCCTCCTCGGCCCTCCTGGGGCAGGCAAGACAACTATACTGAGGATAATAGCTGGCTTAATAGAGCAAGATGAGGGAAACGTATATTTCGATGATA
>JAWBPF010000092.1:0-1509 GCA_038825355.1 Bathyarchaeia archaeon | reverse complement strand
TGGCAATGGTATGCGAAAGTGTCGCCCTATACCCCCACCTCACGGTATACGATAATATAGCTTCTCCATTGAAAAAGAAGAAGTTATCTGATTCCGAGATAAAAAGTAAAGTCTCGGAAGTTGCGGAAATTCTTGGAATATCTCATCTTCTAGATAAGAGACCTGCTCTGCTAAGCGGTGGAGAAAAACAAAGAGTGGGCATCGGGAGGGCTATCGCTAAAGAACCTAGCGTCCTTCTAATGGACGAACCTCTCAGCAACTTGGACGCTAAACTGAGGTTACATATGAGAGCTGAACTAAGGAAGCTTCAGAGAAAATTGGGTATAACCACGATAATGGGCACTCCAGACGATATCGAAGCCCTAACCATGGCGGATAACGTAGTCGTTATTAGAGACGGGGAACTAATACAATATGACTCTGTTGATGAGATATATGATCATCCTAAGAATCTCTTCGTAGCTGAGTTCATCGGAAGCCCTAAAATAAATATTCTCAATTTCACCCTATTAAGGGAAGATGATAAGACAATAGGTGAATTTAATTCATTTAAATTAGATTTATCCAACTACGGGGATATATTGAAGGAAATTAGCTCAGGTGAGGAATTACTATTCGGAATAAGGCCTCCAGATATAACCATACTAATGGATAAGCGGATGGGAAACGAGATAGAAGCCTTCGTATATACTTTGGAACCGTTAGGGGCAGATATGGTCGTTAACCTGAAAGTGGGAGAAGATATTATTAGAACTAAAGTACCTTCTACATTAAAGCTGGAGATGGATCAAAGGGTATTTCTTAAATTCGATGAAAGGGCAATCCACATATTCGATAAGAAAAATGGCGATGCATTGGTATGATAATAATATAAATTAGTAAATTAAATGGGATACATCTAAGCTTTCACCGCACCAGCTACTAGGCCCCGGATTAGATATCTCCTGAATATTGCGACCAGTATTAGTGGAGGGACCATCGCTAAAACGCCTGCTGCAGTTATTATTCCCATGGGTTTCAAGGGCTGGGCTGACATGAAGCCTACAACTACAGGGAGGGTTCTTGAGGCTTCCGTCTCAGTTATCAGTAGGGTGAAAAAGAATTCTCCCCATGAAGTCATGAAGGCTATTATTCCTATAGCGATTAATGCAGGCCGGATCATGGGTAAAACATACTTGAATAATGTCTCAAATCTTGAGTAGCCATCAACCCTAGCCGCATCTTCAACATCCTCAGGTAAAGATCCAAAGTACGTATTGAGGATCCATATATTTATGGGGAGGGTAAAGTATATGTGTACCAGGATTACAGCTAACATGGTGTCTAACAACTTAGCATTGAATAGAATTATATAGTAAGGTACAGCTATCGCTACCGGTGGGATCAGCCTCCCCATCACAGATAGGTAGAATAATTTATCGCTTCCCTTGAATCTTACCCTGGTGAAAACGTAAGATGCAAGTAAGGCAGCTATCATGTTGTATGCCATCGCGACGATTCCTACTATTA
>JAWBPF010000091.1:0-6716 GCA_038825355.1 Bathyarchaeia archaeon | reverse complement strand
TTTCAAGTCGCTAGTGACCTTTCCCATATTAAGAGATGGGAAAGCAGGATTAACCAATTCTCCCCTGGGAAAGCTCACGAAACTCCGTGATAGAACCTATAACGATGTCTTCTTACGCAGGTTCCTCTGGGAAGGGTAGGGGATACCTCCTCTAAGGTGGGGATCAAGTCATAGAGGAAGTGCCACTACCGCAACTTTCTTTTGGAGGTGGGTCCTTCTCTAAACCGGGGCTTCTCCACTCTCGGAGGATGACTCCCCTGTTGCACGATCGATGGCGAGGCTGGGCATCCCCCGAGTCCTAGACGAGACGATACCTACAATAGAGATGGCCTCGTTGCACGATCGATGGCGAGGCTGGGCATCCCCCGAGCTTAATGCTTACTTGCCATCTGTGTTTCGCTGAAGAATTCCTATCTCCTCTCTAATTTCTTATGGCAGAGCCACCAGTCGTAGCATTCAAATTCGCCCATCTTAGCCTTCTCAAGCCTCTCATTAGCCGTCTTCACATCCCTGGCGGGTGGAATGATTACATGGTCTCCGACCAGCTCATTGTTCGGCCAATTTGCCGGCATGGCCACGTTGTTTTTATCGGATATCTGCATGGCTTCAACTGCCCTGAGGATCTCATCTATGTTCCTGCCTAGCTCCTGTGGATAGTAGAGAATGATACGTATCTTCGCCTTGTCGTCTACGACGAAGACTGCCCTGACTGTGTTCATCCCCTTCCCTGGATGGATGAGGCCGAGCGTATTGGCGACCATCCCTGTATCTGCGATTATCGGGAACTGGATCTCGACGCCGAGCTTCTCCCTTATCCATTCCTCCCATTTTATATGAGAGAAGACTTGATCCACGCTGAGGCCTATGAGCTCACAGTTCGAAGCCTTGAATTTTTCGTATCTCTTCTGGAAAGCAACGAACTCCGTTGTACAGACAGGCGTGAAATCCCCAGGATGACTGAACAATACAAACCATCTCCCAGAGAAAGCCTGTGGAAGTTCCATTACTCCATGAGTCGTCTGAACCTTCATCTCTGGGAAATCGTCTCCTAGAAGAGGCATACCCCTCTTCTCCTGGATATAACTCATCTTTTCATCCTACCTACACTTACTTTGAATATTTAATTACAGATTGGTCTATTTTAACATGTTGTTTTTCGACAAATTAGATGTAAAAATTCCTATAATTAAAAATCAATTCAGGTCGACTTATTTATCTGTAAGCCTCAGCTGAGTCCCTGAAGCTTTTTCATCTCATTGATCCGAGCTTTTTTCTTCCCGTCTCATCCATTGTGAGTCCCAGCATCGAGGCTAAGAATGATATAGCGGCCAGGAAAATCGTGGGTGCTGTTGGGGAACCGGTCCTATCCATTAGGAATCCAGCTATTATCGGGAATACTAATGTTCCGGAGTTCCCCAGTGAGGAGATGATTCCGATGGAGCTCCCTACGAAATCCCTTATTCTCGGATGCTCCGTTGGAACTATTAGGACTAGCGTCAAGATGCCTGTGAGGGAGAACCCAGCCGATAAAACTGTGGCCCATAAAACTTCCTTTAAATCGAGTATGAGCATTGAGATGGATAGGCCGGCTATTGATCCGAGTGCTATTATAAAGGGCTTCCTCAACCCTAACCTATCGGAGATTAATCCTATGGTCAACCCCGAAGCCAGAAAGCCTATGGGTAGCATGGATGCAATAATGCTGGCTTCGCTTAGAGGTAGGGATTTAAGCTCTAAAATATGAGGAAGCCATGTTAGAACCGTATCGTAGCAACCCATCGAGCAGATGCATATCCCAGTTAAAACCCAGATAATTCTTTCTCTGATTAAACCCTTAACACCTATTTTAAAGTCATCTTTCACTGCGGCGGTTTGATGCCTCCAATCGACCAGCAGCCACATCAAAGCTAATACCAGAGCCCAAGTGCCGAAGACCTTGAAGATTAACCTCCACTCCAAATTTAGGCCTAGTAGATGAGACGTTAGAGTTAGCCCCGCTATGTCGCCTACCGGGAAACCTGAAACATAGAGGCCTGTAGCGGACCCTACCTTATCGGCGTATACGACGTGAACCATCTTCGCCAAACATGGTAGGATGAACGCGAAGCCAACCCCAAGCATCGACTGGACGAACAGGATCTCCCAGTAATTACGGGCGAACCCCCTTAGAAATCCGAATAAGCCGACGAGAACCATTGCAACTTTAATAGCCTTCATGAAGCCTACCCGATCTATAAAAACACCTAGTGGGAACCTTAAAATGAGTATCATCAGGATGTTCATAGATAGGATTAAGCCAGACTGAACGTGGGAGATACCCAGCTCGAACATCATCGGAGATATCATGGGCGAATACGAGAAGATGAGGAGGTGAAGGGTGAAAGCCGTCAGAAAAGCTAAGGGTAATAGAAGCCTCTGGGAGACGACCCCCTTAGCCTCCATCCATCAACACCTATCATAGAATAGCCTACAAAGTCTAAATCTCTCAAAGGATAAATGTTTATCTTAAGGAAGTGAAACAAGCTAGAAGCTATGGCCTAACCCTAGCCTCGCCTTCCCAAACTCAGGTTTAAATCGAACCCTACTTGGACCTAAACTCATCCAATATAGAAGGGAATTACCCTCTTTCAAACATTTTAGTGTCACCAAATCCAAGGTTTGCTCATAGAGGATGGGTTCTCCTTTAGAGGGATTAGACGAGGGACAAACACCAATTTACTCGTATTATAACCAGACCACCCAAGATCTTTAAGAGACGCGGCCTATATCCGTGGAGTATCTGAGATAGGAGGTATGGTAGACCGGACTTTAAGGGGCCCAAGTCCTAGATCAGCATGGATCCGCCTGAGGTCACCCACTACACTTGGAGCCCTTCTTTTCCTTTTCCTTCTTCTTCTTTCTAACCATCCGGGGCTTACCCAACTATGAATCGCCTAAAATATTAGAGGCGAGAATTCTATAAAAAGTCTCCGAAAAATCTTTACATCTTCTCAGAGCTTCTCTTCATATAGGTAGCCACATCCTCTGAAAACCTGTCCATATGCTAGAGGAACAATACAGCTGTTCTATCATTGAGGACGACCTTAAAGAATATCTCGTATAAGGTTTCCACTATCATGTCTTTAGCATAGCAGTTCTCCTCTACTTCATTTGAAAAAACGAAGTTTAGGGGATCTGCACAGGAGAAAGCCATCAATACAGCAGGATCTTCTTCTCCGATCATTTCCCTCCTTAGAGCTGAGATCAACTTAATGATCATATGTATAGTTAACCTTGAAAATCGAGGGGAATTGGGAACCGAAACCCTTAATTATTGCTTTTCCTATTCAGCCTTATCGCGCCCAGGTGTAATAGATGCTCAGGGATAAGCTACTCGAACTCTCAAGATCCTTCCCTGAAAGGTTCATGGAGGAGGATGACACCCTTAAACTCGAATTCATAGTCGCAGAAAGGAAAGTCTTCCTCACCAAGAAGAGGCTCACATATAGGGCCCGTCTCAGAATAGACGAGACGGAGAAAACCATACGATTCTATGAGACCCTAAGGGAGACTGGAATGGGCCTATCAACTGGAGATGTGGAGACAACCCCTGGCATCGGTTTCAAAACTGAGAAATATAAGCTTAAAGGCAAGGAAAGGAATGGAACCATCGAGGAGCTCTCTAAACTCTTCGGCAAAGAATACAAGTACACCTTCGATTTCTCCACTATCAGGGAGAAAATCAGACAGGCGGCGGAAGAAGAAGGCTACACATTTTCAACAGTGCTCATGGAACGCCATCTCACTCGACGACCTGAAACCGGTTAACAGGTTACCTCAATAGGGCCTGAGCATTAAATTCATCTCATATATCGAGTACAGTTTGTAGGTTTCCTGGGAATTTATATTTGACCGGGCCCTAAAATAAAATGAGGTGAGATAGGCCTCTCAGCTGCCTGGGCCAGTTGATTATAGGGTATAGGTTGACTCTTCTTGCAGGGATCAAGGGAGGCTGAGATAGATAGGCGCAGATACTTGAAGATCTTGGGGTTCACCCTAGCGGCAGCTAGGCTTGGAGCAGCCGGATATGCAACCTGGAAGGCTAAGCCTATAGATCTTGGGTCACTTTTCACCCGTCTTCCTACCTTGGTGGGGTTATTTCCCTCAACCCTTAGAGGGAAAGTGACGAGCTGGGAGCAAGATGCCTCCTTAGCTGAGGAGTATGTGGCCCCAAGGTTCAGAGAGGCTTTTCCCCGCGTTGAGTTGAACTATAAGAGCTACTCATGGGGGGTTAGGCGTATGAAGTTCAACGTCGCCCTCATGTTCAACGTGGGCCTTCCCTCGACGGTGCTCCACGAGTGCAGGTACCTCCTCTCCCTAATGTACCTGCAGCCCGGTAAGCTTTTAGACCTATCAGATCGAATGAAGCCCTACCTAAGCCATTTCAGCGAGAGTGATTTGGCGATCCTTAGCGGCGGCGAACCCGGCCGCGTCTACGCCGTCCCCCTAAGCGAGACTCCCCCATGCACCTATTATAACCTGGAGGCTTTCCAGGAGGCGGGGATAGCCGCTGAAGACCTGGAGACGTTCCAAGATTGGGTGGAGGCCGGCGAAACCATCGTCCACCGGAAGAAGATCGCCGAAGCCTTCATGGTGATGGACCCTGCCTCATGGGGTATGGAGATCATCTACAGAGTCCCATGCTGGGATGAGGATCTATACCCTCTATTCGATGAGGGATTTCACATAGAATTACTCAATGACTACTGCAGGCTCAGATTTGAACATAGGCTCGTCCAAGATGTATCCTTCTACTCCCCGGAGTATTGGGAAGCCTATGAGGCGGGGAAGTCCGTATTCTACACTGGCTATGAATGGTGGGGTCTCAGCTTGATGGAGCATTGCCCCCAGGCCTCTGGGATATTCCGGGTAGCTCCCCATCCTAGGCATGAACCTGACCGGAGGGCCGTGGCACCCTTGAAAGGCGTTTATCCTATCCCAGTCGAGCTGTCTGAGGATGACAGGGAGGCGGCCTGGAGATACTTGGAGTTCACCCTCTGCAATCCAGACTCCATGGTAAGAGCCTGGAAGGATGCCCCTACCGAGGACATTACGGGGTTCTTCATGTTCCCAGCCCATAAAGAGTTCAGGAGGAGAGTGCTCCTACATAGACGTATACCATTCTATGGAAGCCAGGAAGTCTACAGGGTTTGGGATGAAGCCTCGACAACTGGAGAGGCCCATCATTTCCCACCGGAAGCACTAAAGATATACTTCTACTATGGAGAAAAGGCTGAGGAGGCCCTCCTGGGAAATAAGACAGCCCGCCAAGCCTGTAGAAGCGTCCAAGAGAAGGCTTTGGAGCTTCGGAGTAAGAGGCTGAATGGAACCTTGGGCATCCATCTATAGGTAGCATACAGCCGAAACCGGATATCCATTAGGTAGGTCCAGGATGCTGTGAGTCAAGGTTCCTTGAAGTAGGGCAGTATCTTTTAATCTATAATCTTCAAAATCTCGTCGGCTTTAGACTTATCTTGGAACTCCATGAAGAACGAAGTCCGTCAATCCCGCCTCCACGTACTCTTCAATTCTCTCTATGCAATCGTACACCGTCCCATAGATGGTTATGTCCCTCGAAACTTCCTCTGGGACCTCGCATAGATGCTTCTCGATCCTCTCGACGGTATCCTCTTCTATGAGGAGAAACCCCCAGTCGAACTCATGGGTGACCTTGTATCCGTAGGTCTCCAATTGTTTAGGCCACCATAGGAAGAGGCTCTTGGCCAGCTTCTCGATCATATTCCAGGCCTCCTCCCGGTCCTCAGCTATGCTCAAAGGAGCATGATAAGCTACCCTGAAATCTCTAAGCCTTCTACCCATCTTCTCAGCGCCTCGCTGGATGTCTTTCAGGTCCTCCCTATAACGCTGCGGAGTCATCATCTCAGCCATCCATCCCCCACCATGCCGGCTATCTCCCGGGTCTTCGGAGTATTCGCTGCTACGAGGATCGGGAGATGAGGCTTCTGAACTGGGAGTGCTTGGATGAAGGCTCTCTTTAAGGAATAGGATTCCCCCTCAAATTCCACAACTTCGCCGGCCCAGAGCCTCCTCATAACCTCTACAGCCTCCCTCAGTCTAGCCATCCTTTTATCATATGGTATTCCATAGGGTATGGGGTTCTGAGCTTCTCCTAAGCTTAAGCCTAGGATAGCCCTGCCCTTGGAGATCTGATACAGGGTTCCGATCATCTGAGCGAATACTGCAGGATGCCTCCTATAAGGGCCGCTCATCGAAGTCCCCAGCCTAACCTTCTCCGTTTTAACGGCGAAGCCTGAGAGGATCATCCAAGAGTCGAGGCATGTGCTGCTCAAATCCAACAATACTAGATGATCCGGGATCCATACATGATCGAAGCCCTGTTTCTCCATCAGTAAGGTTCGCCTTAACATGGCTTCAAAAGAGTCTGGCTGGAGGCTCGCACCGAAACCTAAATTACTCTTCAAGCTCTCCAACTCACCTCCATATATCGAATCGAGGGAACATAGACGAGCCTCGCTTAATAAAAAATCGTCCTCGGAAAGGGTTTGGTCCCCCATCCAATCCCCTATTCTTTTAAGGGGGATGGGGCCATCCAAGACATGCTATAATTTATAAGTTCCATCTCCCTTAGGCAGAGCAGCCAAGGAGGTGGCGTGGAACGAGTTGACGAGGGAACTGTAGTGGGACGCTGTTAGGTT
>JAWBPF010000090.1:0-6773 GCA_038825355.1 Bathyarchaeia archaeon | reverse complement strand
TCCCTGGTCTCCTTCCTGATTTTTATGGTGGTAACATCGCCCAAAAGTATCCCCTAAGAATACTAGTATGAATTCGGAATTTAAATTTAACCATCCTAGCTAGTTATCTTAGGGTGTGCTTCAAGATACAAGATACAATGGCGACAAGATACAAGCGACAAGATACGAGGACTTGCATCAAGCGACAAGATACAATGCAAGGTCTTCGGCAGCTGCAAGATCGACGATAGGGACCTATACCGCGACGTGCCGCCGGGCGAATGCTGCTACATGGAAGATATAATGTGCAGGCATCTGGACAGCCTCTGCGAGAAGGATCTGAAAGCCAAAAGCTTCATATAGTTCATGCGGCGTTACCGATGGAGGGTCTAGGAGGGCGCGACCCGACCGCAAAACTGGCGGGCGCACCCAGCATAATATGCTTCTACTGGGGATAATGGAGATATCTAGAGGGAATAATGGACATATCTACATATATACTACTTACATATATACTGCAAGATATCTTTGTAGCATATATGTAAGTAGTATTAGTAGTAGTATTATTATTAGTAGTGTATTGTATTGTTCAGCATATATTATGTAGAGTAGTATATATAGTCTCAGATGTCTAGTCTTCGATATGTTATCTTAGATATCTCGGCGTTTCCATCAACCTTTATATATCTCCTTCGCCATTTTAGTCTCGAAGAACTTTTACGACGCCCGAAAGTTTCCCCTATGCGTGCGATATATGCGGCATATGTAGGTTGTTGACATACGTTAAGATGTCATCGTCGAAGATGCCACTTCCGTCGGGTTTGAGGTCTATTGCGTACCCGCCTACAAGATTTACATTATTGGTGGATAGCTCGGTGAATTTTCCATCTGTATCTGTGCCACCATCTACGGCCAATTGGCTACGATACCTCATCTCTTTAACGAGGAAGTCTGCCATACCCTTAGCCATGTTTAGGTATTGAGCTGTACCAGTTTCCTTATATAGCTCTATGAGGAATATGATGCACTTAGCTTGGCCAGTCGCCGCTATGGTACTAGTCCATCCTGGGTATATCCATTTCACGGCTCCTGGAGTAACTCCATTCGCTACGAGTCGGCGCGAGCTCGTTTATTTTGGTTTGCTGGAAGTTTGCAACAGCGATAGCCTCATTCAAGTAGGAATTATCGCCGGTCAACTGGTATGCCCTCAGCGGCACCTTCAGCTACTTTATAACCCGGGGGAAGGTGGATGATTGGATCCGCCGTCTCCATCTGAACGGCCAAAATGGTGGGAGGGCTGGGCATAGGGAGATGCTGGAAAATAAAAGACATATCTGGAGAAGGAGTAGAAGGAACTGGAGATAGAGAGATAAAAAAAGGCTTCCTTGAAGTCATCTCAAATAAGTCCAGCTTTCCAATGTACAAACATTAAAAATTCCCGGCGTAAGGGGCGTCTGCGGCTATTGTTGGCGCGAAAAATTTGAATGGAAAGAGGGCGAATTCTACGAGCGTACAAGGAGAGTAAGTGAGGGTATCTGTTCAGTTTGCGGAGGGCGACCGGCCGAGATCCTGGTAAAGTTCCTTCTCATGGAGGATATGGAGGATGAAGAAAATGATGATGAAGATCTGTAAAGCCTGAGGGAGTTTCGATGCCCTCCGCTTCAACAGGGTAGAGTGGAGACGACCATAATGGGACTTCCAGCGGGTGGAGGTATCGAGGTTAGGCATGAAAGTCCTTTTCACGGTGACCTAAAATGGGGAGGGGATGAAGATAACAAGCCATGCGCATCTCTTCACCAAACCCAGTGTACCTGAGGCCAGATGTAACCTGCAGAGAAAGCTTGAGCTAGAGCTGGAGAGGCTTAAGCGTAAGCTATGCATGGGTTATGAGCTTAAAGTAAAATGGATTCCCTAATGGAAATGAAAAGTTATCTGGAGAGGTTGTAAGCGAAACAATTTACGTTTATGGTGGAGATGAAAGGGGAGCTCTGGAGACCTTAAGGCACAAGTTTTTAGACTATGCAATAAGCAATGTCATCAAGCCCTACAGGGAAATTGCGAATAGGTTGATAATGCTAGTTAACGAAGAGGCTTATAAGAGAAAGGAGAAGTTCATCGAAGTACTGAGCAACCTCATCTGGCAAAGATGAGCTATGAGTTAACTGGGGATTCCAATTATACCGCTGGTCTTCCCGACTGGTGGCCTCCATGCCGAGCAGGGTTAATCAAGCCCTATAAAGGATTAAAGTAAAGTGATAAGTGATATAAAGATATTATGAAAGAACTATTAAAAACCTAGTAATGCGGAAACTGTCATATAAACTCCTCTAAGCCTTGACTCTGCCCTTTAGGAGCTCATGCTCTGAGAGTATCGCTTCCATGAGGGCTTTCCCCTCCTCTGTGGGCTGGTAGTTTGAGATGGCCTTCCCCCTCCTGTCTAGGTTCATGGCTACTAGGTCCGCGGCCTTTAAAACGCTTAGATGATAGGCGAGAAGCTCCCTCTTGACCCCGACTCTTCTAGCTATCTCGTTGAAGGATATCCCTGGATTCTCGTAGATGGCTAGGAAAGCCCTCAACCTGTTCTCGTTATCCAGAGCTCCATACCTCCTCAGTAATTGGCGGAGCTCGCTGACTTCGCTCATACCCTTATATTTGTAGGAAGCGATATATAAGCTTATTTATCAGATAAAATATTTTTTATCTTAACGCCTTCCACTGCCTATACCTCTCAGCCAGCTTCATGACTATGGAGCCTGGGGTTGGGAAGGTTAACCCGAGTCCGGTCTCGGATTCATATGCGTAGACGTGGCCGTAGACTGCCAGGTGGGTGAGGTAGATGTCCGTCAGATAGCTGCTCCCACCTCCATACAATGGGTGGTAGCTGCTCCTGACTAGGACTCTCAGCTTCGGGGCTATCCCAGGATCCCCATGGTACTGGACGAACTCGGCAGTTGAGCCCCATGACTCCACATTTATAAATGCTAGGTCTACCTCCTCGCTCCTGAGTATGTACTCCTCGACCAGCGAGGGTGCGACATCCCTGGGCAAGTCGTCCTCGGACACTATGGCTGTTATACCCTTCTCCTTGAGCATCTCCCTGACCATCCTCCGCTCCTCCAAGCCCTTCCCGGCAGCGCCCATCAAGAATACTATCAGGGAAGCCTCCCCCAGACGCCTCTCCAACTCCCTCCTCTTCGAATGGATGAACCCTTCAAGCTCCTCATTAGCCTCATCCAATACAGGTAATCCCTCCAGCCAATCCCATCAAAAATCCTTAAGGCTTTGAATGAGCTTTCACCTCTTTCTTATCAGTATCCTCTGGGAAGGCAAGACGCTCACGAACTGCCATCCCTCACCTAGATACCTCTCAAGCTCCTCCTCCCTAACTATCCTCTGAGGATTATGCTTACCTTCCCTAAGCTTTTTAAGCTCATCCTCGAAAAGCTCCAACTCCTCATCCTTACTTAACTCTCTTCCAAGCTCTTTCTCCTTAGCAATCTTAACCTCGATCAAATCTATTCCTAAAAGGCTTTTCGCTATGCTCTTCAAGGCCTCAATCTTAGCCTCCTTGATAACGCTAACTTCCTCTAAAGGCTTAGCCGAAGTCATTAGGAATGGCTCGCACTCCTTGTATGTCTTGCGCATATCCTCGATCATGTCAGGCGGCAAAACTCCTTTATTCGTTGAATACCTGGCCTCAATATCTCCTTTATGGCCCATCAGGAACTGCAGGTAGGGGTGGGATATTTTACCTTTGGACTCGGCTATGATCATGTTCGTATCGAAGTAAGCCCTTAAAACGTATGGCCTCCAGTCGAAGCCGGCCCTTAAGATGGCCTCTTTAATGTCCCTAGTAACCAGGGTTGTTCTCAGGAAATTGTTCCTTCCAAGCCCGCGGGGGTCGAAGCCCAGGAGCGGAGAATCCCTGCTGAGCTTTTCTCCAAGCTTGACCCTCTCAGCTAGGTATTCTTGGATATAGGTTATGACCTGTTCAGGTACGAAGGTGAAGTATTGGTGCCTAGCCTTGCTCAAGCCCCGCCTCACCATAAGCATCGTCGGCACTTTTTCGAATTCCATAACACCTTCACTTACCTCAGCCTCAACGAAATCCCCGAGCTTTAACCCATCATTGCCAGTGTAATCACCCAGGCTCTCAGGCCTCAAACCCGAAAAAGCCATCAAGGCTATAGAAACCCTGCCTCTAGGGGAAGCCATCCTGATAATTCTATCGAACTCTTCCTTGCTCGGAACCCTTTCGCTAGCTATCGTTGGCGTATCGTATTCCTTGGCTATGTTGACCTTAAGCCTGACGTTCAAGCCGTTATAGGAAAGCCAAGAGTGGAGAGTTTTCTTGAACCTAGCAATGTAGGAGCCAGCCTTCCCCTCCCTTTCAAGCCTCCTAACGAAGTCTGAGAAGCCATCCCTGAAGGCCTTTGTTTTAGCGATCTCAAGCAAAGCCTTAGGATCAGTTTTGTTCAGCTCACAGTAGAAGCCTAAAGTCCTAAGGTAGACCGTAGCGGTGACGTAGGATCTAGCAGCCAAGTTCTCGAACCAGCGCCTCACATCCTCATCCCTAAGCAAATAAGCATACTTGGCCTTCAACCCTTCTCGATATGGAAAAGGGTAAATTTACTTTTAAATTTTTCTGGACTCACTTAAAAAATTAGGTGGGCCCGCCCGGGTTCGAACCGGGGATCTCCGCCGTGTGAGGGCGGCGTCTTAACCACTGGACTACGGGCCCATCCACCTTATTCTAGGATTGGAAACCAAAAACTTAAAGCTTTCCAATAATATCATTTGCCCTGCATCGATCTAGACAGGAGCTGAGGTGTAATGCCTATATCCGATGTGGTGAAGAAGCAGCTTGCCCAGAGACACAGGCTGTACTACAAGGTGTGCCGTAATTGCGGAGCGAGGAATCCTCCATCTGCTGCAAGGTGCCGTAAATGTCGAAGCTATAATCTAAGGTGGAAGAACCGTGAATTAGGAGCAAAGTAGGGCCTTCCCCCCTCACCTTATGTCTAGGTTAATTTTAGATCATCAAAGATAAATATTGGTTCATATTTTATAATCTTCGGGGCTTCTAGAGGTGTGGGGCCTCATAAGACCCGATGCTTTAGCGGTCTTAAAGGATGAAAGGTGTCGTAGAAGCCTCCATAGATATTTCCAAATACTTGGCGACAAGTTGCCTGCCCAATTTCTAGTAGCTGGGAAGACCTCCGCCAAAAAATCGGATGATCCATGGGATGCTCATGGAAAAGCCCTGAAATATTTCTCAGATTTAAAAACGAAGATAGATTCGGGGAAGCTCAGATTTGAAGAATTGCCCGCTCCGGAGTATTCTCTATTGGACTTGAAGCTCGACTTAGCCTGGCAGCTCCTGAAGGGTTGTATGCTATGCGAACGTAGATGTGGAGTAGATAGGTTGAAGGGTGGGCTTGGATACTGTCGCTGCGGCACAGAGGTAGCTGTATCCACATCTTTCCCCCATCTAGGTGAGGAGCCTGAACTTGTCCCTTCAGGGACGATATTTACCTGTGGATGCACCATGCGCTGCATCCACTGTCAAAACTGGACCATATCGCAATGGTTCGAAGATGGTATACCCTGTACACCCGAGAGGCTGGCCAAGATCATAGTGGATTTAAAAGAGGAGGGTTGTAGGAACATAAACCTGGTTGGAGGAGATCCGACTCCATGGCTTCCCCAATGGCTGAAAGCCTTCAGGTACGTGAAGGTTAACGTCCCGGTAGTATGGAACAGCAACTCATACTATAGCAGTTACACATCTGAGCTTTTGAAAGGATTCGTAGATATTTATCTCCTAGACTTCAAGTATGGCCCCGGGGACTGCGCTGGAGAGATATCGAATGCTCCAAACTACTGGGATGCGGTGAGGAGGAACCATTTAGAGGCCTATAAATCCGGGGAACTCATAATTCGAATATTAGTTCTACCAGGCCATCTAGAATGCTGCTACAGGCATATAATTGAATGGATAAGCGGTAATCTACCTAAGGAGACGAGGGTAAACGTCATGTTCCAATATAGGCCTGAATGGAGGGCCCATGAGAGGCCGGAGCTAACGAGGACCCTTACATCCGAGGAGAGGAGTAAAGCCATTCAAATAGCAAAAGAGAATGGGTTAACAAATCTAGTAAAGGGATAAATCGAACCCGAGGCATTCAATCAGCCCCTTGGATAGGAGACTTCAACTCACAGATGGCTGAAAGGCTGGGGATAAAAGGAGAAATAAGTTTAAAGCCTGGCAGGTAAATATTATCCTTAAGGCGGTTATGATGATTCAAAGTTACTTCGACGATCTTAGATGGGATCAAGGCATTTGGCTGAACCGCCCTCTAACGCATTTAACCAGACTCTAAGATAGGGATCATAAAGATATTTTCTCATAAAATTCTACGATGATTCAATCCGCCTCTTAAAGGATCGGTTACATCCCTTAAGGGTTTCAGGGCGTCCTTATACTAGGCGGGGAATGAGATGTTGCGAGCTTCAGCTTTTATCAAATGTAGTGTATTAGCTCTTTCTCCTCGAGTGTTTTTTGAAGCTTCTCGACGGATTCTGTCACTTCTTCTTCCTTCTTTGCACCTGTGCATACGAGTTTGCCGCTGGCGAAGAGGAGTATAACCACCTTGGGCTCATCCATCCTGTAGATCAGTCCCGGGAACTGTTCAGGCTCATACATGGTCCTTTCCAGGGTATAAGTCGACCTCTCCAAGTCTATGTATCCGTTAAGGGTTGCCGATGCTACGATGTTCTGTATCTGAATACTA
>JAWBPF010000089.1:0-6827 GCA_038825355.1 Bathyarchaeia archaeon | reverse complement strand
TGGTCCCCGCCGAGCAGCGGAGTGGACGGGTAGCCCCAGTAGTCTACGAGCTTATAGGTAAAGGTAGGATGCTCGCCGAGAAGACTAGGGAACCCCTATACGCGGCCCTCCTAGGCTATAATATTAGGGGCGAGGCGGAGAACCTGCTTAGATACGGCTTAGATAAGGTCTACGTCTACGATCACGAAAGCCTAGAGAGGTTCAGGGATGACCCGTATACGCAGCTTATAGCTGAGCTGGTCGAGGATGTTAAGCCCAACATAATCCTCATAGGAGCCACTTCTACAGGGAGGTCCCTGGCGCCTAAGCTCGCATCAAGGCTTAAGACGGGTTTGACGGCGGACTGCACCGGATTAGACGTGGACGAGAAGGGGAACCTGATACAGACGAGGCCGGCCTTCGGGGGAAACATCATGGCGACCATTATAACGCCTAACCATCGCCCCCAAATGGCCACCGTGAGGTATAAGGTGATGGCTGAGGCTGAGCCTGTGGAGAATCCGAGGGGGGAGATAGAGGAGAGGAAAGTCAACCCCGAGGGACTGGTGGACCGAGCCGAGATCATAGGTTTCCAGAGGGAGGAGGGGGAAGTATCCATAACGGAGGCTGATATCATAGTCTCCGGAGGTAGAGGCTTAGGAGGGGCTGAAGGCTTCAAACTCCTCGAGGAGCTGGCTGGGCTCCTGGGAGGAGCCGTAGGGGCGAGCAGGTCAGCCGTAGACGAGGGATGGATAGGCTACTCCCATCAGGTAGGCTTAAGCGGTAGAACGGTGAGGCCTAAACTCTACATAGCCTGCGGGATCTCCGGATCCGTCCAACACCTGGCTGGAATGCAGACCTCCGATGTAATAGTGGCTGTAAATAAGGATCCGAACGCTCCAATATTCAAAGTTTCAACCTATGGGATAGTCGGAGACCTATACGAGGTTATACCTGAGCTGATAAGGAGGATAAAGGAGAAAAAGGGATCATCGAACCCCGCAGCTGAGAAGACGGTGATCAAACCGGTACGGGATGGATAAATGGCTGATCAGCGGATGTAACTTTTTAACGGCTCTCCCTGAGGGACTTCTCCTTCACCCTGATAACTGTTAGGAGCATCGCTATGAGGAGCACCGTTACGATTAGGGCCGGCAGGTTATATTTAGCTATCATCTCTCCGATGTAGGCGTATAACAGGCATCTTGGGACGGCGCCTATAAATGTGAGCGAAGCGAACTTCCAAGGCTTCACCCTCGCCAACCCTGACAGGTAGGAGATGGCGTCGAAGGGTATGAAGGGTACGAGCCTTCCGAGGAGTATAGTCCATAGCCCGTATCTATGGAACCAGAAGTCGACCTTCCCCATGGCTTCCCCCTTAACGAATTTCTCCGCCAAGGGTCTGCCGCCAAGCCTTGCAGCATAGAAGCATACCACTCCTCCCACGGTTGAGCCTAGGCCTCCGTATAGGCCTACGTTCAAAGGGTTCATCGTCATGCCTGCGAAGGCGAGGATGGCTTCATTCGGGATGGGAGAGAATATTGAGCCTAGGATCATGGCTGCGAACAGGCCTCGCGGCCCGTATCTGATCATCCAGGCCTTAGAGGCTGCTACAGCCTGGCTGATCGACCTCCGCCCTTCATCCATATAGGCTGACAGGATTGGAAACAGGGTTGTAAGCCAATCGTTAAGGATTGGAGCCCCCGTCACTGTGACCTCCCTTGTAACCCATACCATCGGTATGAAGCTTATGAGGAGCATGAACATGGTTAGGCTGTATAAAAGGTTGGAGATGAGCCTGATCCGGCTGGTAGCCTCGGAGATCTTCAGGATTATCCAGGCTGAGGAGAGCATCAGGATTGAAAGCGGCGGCAGGAACAGGGCCAACCCTATCAGGAAGGAGGGATACTCCAGTCCATGCTCCGATAGTTCGGCTGAGACGTAACCCATGAATGGTAGCTGCAGGTAGGCTGTGTAATCGAAGGTTTCATGGGAGTAGTGTGGAACCAGGATTAGGAGGCTTAGAAGCCAGAGGGATAGATACGCTGTTGCGAGGCCGGCCATGACCTTGTATGTTAGACGATCCCTATATGCCACGGCTCTCCCTCCAACCCGTCCATTCGATGAAGCCGTTGAACAGCCTTAGTATCTCTCCCCTAAGCCTGGCCACGGCTGAGCCTATTATCCAGCCTAGTAATGCGCCTACAATAATGTCTGAAGGCCAGTGGACACCGAGGTATACCCTACTCATGGAGACCATGAAGGCTAGGGGATAAAGTATAAGCTTCCTCCTCCATGTGGCGCCTAGAACAGCGGCTGCTGAGAAGACGTTCTTAGCGTGGCCGCTGGGGAAGCTTGGTCCACCCTCAGCCTCTAAGACCCTCGCGGGGACCAGGTGATACGGCCTAGCCCTGGGCAGGAGAACCTTTAAGGGTAGAAGCAATAGGCCACCTATGAGAACCGCTGAAGCCAATAGCACCGCCTCGCTCCTCCTCTTCGAAAGCCAGAGCAGGACTGAGAGGAGAAGACAGAAGAGCGTTGAGCCTAGATGCGTCAGGATCCTCAGGGGCAAGTCAAGCCAGTTTAAGGCTAAACCCTGATTGATAAACGTGAAAACCCTGATGTCCCACCCGGAGAATGGGGGAGGCGGAAGCCAAGCCCCAGTGGGAGTTAGCTTATCCAAGTAGAGCTCATCCATGAATCCCACAAATAGGCATAGCACCGTAAAGGGCAGCATCCAGGCTAAGCCCCTGATCCTACTCATGGCGCCGCTATCCCACCAGTCTATCTATGACCATTTAATTAACCCTACCCCGACTCTGGAAACTTTCTACATTCCTCTCTTAAATATGCAACCATTCATAAACCAATCATTCACAACAGAAAATACTGGTTTCTACTCTAATGATTAGTTGATTAACTAATCATTCAGTTCATTGGGATCCACGCCATATCATATGATCAGATTCCCCGTATAGGCTTCTAGTATCTCGGATATGAAGACTATAAGCTGGAAGGGCTTGTTCTGAACTTGGTTTGGAGCCCCGGGCGGGCTTCGAACCCGCGGCCTACGGCTCTCCCTGGGAGGCTTAACCCGTACAAGGTTCGACCGGGTTTAATCGTCCGTCGCTCTACCGGGCTAAGCTACCGGGGCATGCATATGAATAGGAGAGTATGGCATTCATAACTTTTGCCGTTTCCACAGGTTCCTGAAGCATCTTTAGATGCCGTGATAAGGATAGTTGGGTTTATGCGAGCCTCCTAGAATTGTATCCCGAGTATCCTGTACGCGTCAAGGGGCTCCTCTAGTGTGGAAGGGTATATTTTTATCTGAGTTGATCCTTTAACTTGGGAGGTGGAGGCCGGGGTGGCTCAGCTGTGGTCAGACCATTCTATAGTGGGCTTAAGCGTTGGACTCATAATCCAAAGGTCGCGGGTTCGACTCCCGCCCCCGGCACCATAGATGACCCATCCAAGTTTAGGTTCTTCAGAGGGATCTCAGCCGTAGGCCCAGGGTTTTAAGGCGGCCTCTAACGTGGCTTGTCTCCATATGTAAAGAACGGTGAATCGGATATGGCTTGGGCTTATTCTCTAGTGATGGCTGCTTCTCTCCAGAGTTTCCACTCGGCCTCTACTTTTTCCCACTATTACTTTATCTGCGAGGTCTATGAATAGTCCTGTCCCTAATACGCCCGGGATCCTGTTCAGCTCCTCCTCGACTTTATAGGGGTCTTCTATGGCTCCGACATCTAGGTCGACTATGTAGTTGCCGTTGTCCGTTACCACCGGTCCCAGCTTGCCTGCGCCCTCCCTTATCTCGGGTCTTCCAAGCCTCTCCAGTTGTCTAAGACAGAATCCTAGGGCGAACGGTAATACCTCTACAGGGATCCTCCAGTCCAATTTTTCGACCAACTTCTTCTCCTCTATGATTATTATCCGGGTATCAGCTGCCGAGGCTACTATCTTCTCCCTTAGGAGTGCGCCTCCCCCGCCTTTAATCATGTATAGGGAGCATCTCTCCACTTGGTCTGCTCCATCCACGCATAATTCGAGGCGGGGGTTCTCGTTCAGCGTAGTGAGGGGTATCCCATGTTCCAGGCATAGAAGCTCCGTCTTAACCGATGTGGGCACAGCCTTAACCGCTATGTCCTCCTCCTTCAACTTCAAGCTGAGGGCTTCGATGAACCTTGCTACAGCCCTCCCGCTCCCGATGCCCAGCTTCATCCCGTCTCCAACATAGTCTAGGGCAGCCTTCGCCGCTATGATCCTCTCCTCCTCCCCATGGATGCTCAAGGTCAGCCTTCAACCTCCATCTCTTCAAGCTTCTCCATGGCCTCCAATATCTCATCCCTTAGAGGCCTCAACCCCTTCGACGCCGGGGTTTCCTCCCTCCTCCTCCTCTCAGGCTTCCTTGGAGGCCTCAATAATGGTGTAGCCTCCATCCCTATGGAGGCTGCGAGCCTCCTCATGGCCTCTTCAACGGCCTCGACGCGCTCCCAGTATCCCCTGTAGAGGGAGTCCCTCACCCTCTGCAGCTCGAGGAGCCTGAGTATCCCCGTATACTTTTCGATCCCGTTCTCCACCTTCTCAAGCTCTATACGATACTTGGAGTCCAGCCTATCAGCCTCATCGGCGGCGATCACACCCTCCTCTCTAGCCCTTCCCAGCAGATCTAGTAGGATGCGGATCAACTCCCTCTCCACAGTATACATCCTCAGGGAGGACTCAGCATCCTCAAGGGATAATTCAAGGGGCTCCCCCCTCCCCTCCTCCTTCCTTCCACGCTTGAATAAGCCTCTAAAGCTGAGCTTCAAATCCTCCACCTATCCAGGATCCCCAGGCGAAACACTATCAGCCTTAATTCAAGGCGGCCATTCATAGGTGAAGCCTCTAGGATTCCCGGAGAACCCTCCTCACCGTAGAGCTCTTCTATCCCGTATTTATGCTTTAGGCTTAGGTGAGAATACTTTCACTCCGTCGGGGAACCCCCCCCTCCCCCCTAGATTTAAGGTTTATACGTATACCTGAATTCATGGGTTTCATAGGTTTTATCCGTTTATGGCTGTGTCTTCATAGCCTCAAGCCTCTTTTCTCTGTGGGTTCCACACTTTTTTAACTTTGTTAAATGGGCTCAACGTTGAAGAGTTACGGGCAAAAATTGGGAGGCAGGTGAAACTTTCACCCACCTCTCTATTTATATACTCTTGTGGGCCTAGGGAGACCCCGCGACATCGGAATGTTCACGTATTCTTTTAAATGAGACGAAATATTTTCTATGATGGCAGCACATATTTTCACTCGCTGAGCCTTAAGGGGAAGGAGCTTTGCCATATTTATAGAATGTAAGTCCTATAAGCATTTACACATCCTCAAGTTTCTTGTCGTCATATTATTCTACTATTGTTATATTGTCCAATATGGATGCGATAATCTGGGATCCTCAAGGACTTTCTACCGCCTCTCCTTTTTTTATGTTTCATTTATGCTTCCACTTTTGTAGGGTTCTACGTTGAACGAGAGGTCTGCAGGGGCCCTAGAAGCCTTAGCTTATATTAAGGGTTTCATAGTGAAGGCAATGAAAAGCGAGGATCCCAACGAAGCTCTACGCCTCACGGAGGCCGAATTAGAATTCCTCATAGAGGCCCTGTTGAAAGGCGTATCGATCGACTTCAAACATAGAATATCTAGGTACTGTTAAAAGGGAGGGAAAGAACTAAACATTACTGAGTAGATGGGAATTATTAAGGGCGATACCTATTGAACGTTCTATCGGCCTTTGTCAGAATATGGTCGGGGTCCTTGACCATTATAAGGGCTGATAATTTCCAAAGAGAGGAATCATGTCGGTTTTAATCCAAATTTTCTTTCAAGCCATTCAAACCTTCCTTTAAATTCGTAGAATTCCTTAACGTCTCTAACATCCAATAGGGTTACTCTATCTCTGAGTTCATGAAGTTCGCCTAGAAACTTTGATTGGGCCTCCTTAAGCTGATCCTCCGTTGAAACCAGGAATATTTGAGACTCCCATAGATCATGAGCGTGTTTAAGTCTCAGCAGAGCTGCTTCCAAATTTCCCTTCATGTGAACTTCAAAAACGTATTTGGGACCTATTTTTGGGGGCTTATGCCATACGACGTCAAACTCATATTTTTCGTGTCTCCACTTCCTCTCAGGCTTATATCCAATGAGCTCACCGAGCCCATAGATATAATCGACTATCTGGTCATGTTGAAGCAGATGTGGAGGCTTAGGTGCAGGTATGGTAGGAGGCTTACCATAAATTTCTCGTAGATATTCAATTATCCTTAGCGTTTTCTCCCTGTGTATTTTCATGAATCCGCGCACAGACTTCAGGTTATATCCAGTCAACTCGTTAAGCTTGGATAAAGGGAGGTCTATGTTCCTGACATCCTTTAGGAAGATCAGGTAGGACCATGTCCTCCCATCCTCGGCATCCTTTCCCCAGATACTTTCCGCCATGTAATCACCAACTTCTCGTTGGTTAGGATCGTCAGCGAAAGGATACTTGAAACAAACTCTAGAGGCATAAATTAATTTACCAGCATGAACAAAGAGTACGTAATCTCCATCGCTAATATCAACCCAGCGAGAATGAAGCGGCTCCTTCAGACCCCACATCTTAACGGCTTCACCGCTATAAGATTCAAGGATCTTCTCCTTAAGTATGGGATCCCTAATATCAAGCTCATCCACTTTTATACCATCTATAATACTTCTTTTAATACTCTTGAAAAAGCCAGGTGCAAGAAATACCTTCATCTTAATCACTTAAAACTAAAAAGCGTAGGGTTTTAAATATTTCTCCTAAGTCATTTTGGTAACTATAC
>JAWBPF010000088.1:0-6834 GCA_038825355.1 Bathyarchaeia archaeon | reverse complement strand
CTAGAGTTGTTTATACGGCATGCTGAGGAGTTGGAGGAGCTGGCTAGGAGGAGGTATAAAACCAGATGAGCATGGAGGTCGGGAAGGCTGTAATAACGATTGAGGCAGTGGACCTCACCCGAAACGTTATAGGCAGCCTACAAGCCAACCTCGGCCAGCTCAGCAGCCTCGTCAGCCAGCTCGGGGGAGGCTTCAAATCTCTAGGGTCGGTTATAGGAGGGTTCGCCTCAGGCGGGGTCACCGGCGCAGCCATATCCGCCACAAGCGAGTTGATTCAGGGTCTACAGGGCAGCGTGGAGGCCGCAGCCAGCTTCGAGCAAGCCCTAAACCGGATAGCTGCGGTAACCGGCGCCAGCAGAGAGGACCTCCAAGCGTATAGGGATGCGATAGCGCAGGTGGCCCCTGAGTTCGGCCGCAGCCTCGAGGAGGTCTCCGGCGCCCTAGAAGCCCTAGCCAAGGCGGGCGTAGACATCAAGGACAGCGCCGGGGCGATGGAGGCTTTGCGTGGAGTTATGCAGATGGCCGCTATAGAGGGCGCAAATGCGGAGGAGATGGCCAATACACTGGCCCAAGCCCTAGCCATGTTTGGAATATCTGCGGCTGACTCCGAGAAGGCCGTGGACGCCCTTGTCAACGCGAGCAAGGAAGGGATTGGAACCGTTCAGGATTTCGCTGTAGGGCTCGGCTATGTAGGGTCTACAGCGGCCTCCATGGGCTTGAGCATCGATGAGACTTTGGGGGCCATGGTGAAGCTTGAGAGGCAATTGGGTTCGGCGGAGAAGGCTGGCCGCTACCTAGACGCCATGTTCCGCAGCTTGGTTAAAAACGGGAAGGAGGCTGGGATCGAGGTCTTCGACGCCAGCGGCCACATGAAATCTATGGCGGAGATCGTGCAGGAATTGGAGCGGTGGCTCAGCGGATTCGACACGGAGGCGGAGCGCTCGGCGGCCATCATGGAGGTCTTCGATTCTCAGGGCGCCAGGGCTGTCCAGATGCTTACGAGCATGGATGAGGCGGGGCGTAGGGGCAGCGAGGTCGTAGCCGAGTTGACGGCTAAGCTGGGGGAGAGCGGCTCCGCTGCGGAGATGGCTGCTAGGCAGATGGAGGGATACGCAGCAACCCAGGCTCGGTTCAATACGGCCATGCAGCTCCTGCAGGTGCAGATCGGCGAGGCTTTGCTTCCAGCCCTGACCGACTTCATGAAGTATTTATTGGACCTGGGACAGACCGTGGGGCCGGCCTTTGGGGAGATTCAGCAGGCCCTAGGTGAGTTGGGTCAAGCTCTGGGATTGTCCAGCGAGGACCTTAAGAAGCTCGGCGATATTATTAAAAACTTCATCGTCATCGAGCTAAAGGGCCTAGCACAGATAATCAAATGGGTTGCCGAGGGTATAGGGGGGCTTAAAACTGCCGGGGCTGGCCTCTACGAAGTTCTATCCAAGCCCTTCGGCATCGCCATAAGCATAATTAAAGCCTTCCTCGAGGGGGTCCAGAAGGTGGCGGGGGCCTGGGATTGGCTCTGGGCTAAGCTCACCGGAAAACAGCCACAGCCCCAGCCTCAGGCGCCGCAGGAGATGTTCCAGCTTGAGATGCCTCAGTTACCCGAGGCAGTCCAGGAGACCGGGAAGGCTGTGACGACGGCCACCACGCCCATCTTCGACTACCGGAGCAGCATGGAGCAACTATGGCAGACGATGGATAGGACCAAAACCCTCCACCAGGAGACTAATGCCGCCCTGAAGGAGCAAGCCGGAGCATTAGGAGATGTAGGCAAGGTGGCTGAGAGCTACGAGCAAATATCAAACTTGACCGTGGAGGATTTGAAGGCAATGAACAAGGAATACGCCACCATGGTGGAGAGCAAGGATGCAGTTGTGGAGACCGTGACAAAGTTTAACGAGGGCTTCCAGCAGGTCCGGCAGAACCTACAGCAGGCGGCAGCCTCAGCCCAACAACTCCTCGCCAGCATAAACGCCTTGCCAGCGGAAAAGCACGTCTGGATATACATGCATTACGTCACGGAGGGCGGGGGTGGAGGAGGAGACACATCCACTCAGCAGCCCGGAGCCCAAGATTATGGCCGCCCCGTTAGAAAGGAGATTTTCCAGAAGCTTCAGATGGGCGGCTGGATCCCTGAGACAGGCCTATACCTTCTCCACAGGGGTGAGTACGTGGTCCCGGCGCATAGGGCCGAGCAGCCGGGCGTAGCAAACATGAACGTTCACAATACTTTTTATGTGAACGCCTCCAACCGGTTCGAGGTGGACCAGTTCATGGACAGGTTCGAGGAGCGGATGGTCGAGGCCTGGCGGAGGATCAGGCAGCTGGCCTAAAACTGAAACATACCGCCGGCCTTCATCCCTAACAATTTTTGCTAGGATAGGGGTAAAGAAATTAATTTTTTCTCCCCAGAAGGGTTAACCCGACTCGCAAGACATATATAAAATGCTTGCTTGTCCGGTCTCAATACCTCTGAATTTTGGGTGAAATAAAACGTATTCTAATTATTATAATCAGGTTACTACTTTCAGGGGGAGGCGGCGATGCTTGCCTTAAAGATCGGCAATAATTTCTTGGATGCGGAGAAGGTCAGCCTCCGCCTCGAGAGGACCAGGCCGGGCAGCTTCAGCTTCGTCTTACCCGCCGGACTTGCTCCCACCATTAACTTGGAGGACCAAGTAAAAATATACAGAGATGGCATCCATGTCTTCACCGGGATCGTGGAGCGCATCGTGAGGCGACGCGATCCCGAGATAGGGGCGGAGGTCCAGGTGAGCGGCCGAGACCTATCCGCAAAGCTGGCTAGGCGGGTGATCTACGACGAGATCCTAGAGGGGGAGCCCCGGGACCTGGTTAGGGCCATGTGCATGCCTCATTTAAAACAACACGTCCGTTATGGAATTCATACCTTCGATAATGATTTGTATGAAGACTGGCGCTATGGTTTTTACATTACATATGTAAGCGGTAGTATATGTGATTTATGGAATTTTTATCTGGATCAGTATTACCGATATTTTCTTGGAACGATCGACATCAATAATACAAATAAAATTTTTTTAAATTATGATAAGAAGATGACCCCGATCTCCGGCGATGTATATCTAAGCCTTATCCTGTGGCCGGAGGAGGGCCACGGCGGACCCGAGGACATATGGCACGACCTGCGCTTCGGGATCCTCGCCCGCTACGTGGACGACAACAACTGGCTTGCCGGCGCATTGAGGCACCGCTGGGAGTGGCGGCCCTACCCGCCGGAGCAGCCCGTAACCCACTACTTCTACGAGTATAATAATCTATTGATAATTCAATGTTTGAATGGAACTGTCTTGTACCCGGGGAGCTTGACCGTCTGGGAGGGATGGAACAGCGACCCCGGCCTAACGCCCTGGAAGCAATGGTGGAGACAATGCTGGGTCCACATGGTCATGTCCCTCCAGGGAACGACAGCTAGGCTCTGGGTTAAAAATCTGCAGCGGATACAGGAGGGGAGGGCCGGCTGGCATGAGGTCTCGGGCAGCTTCGACTCCAGCCTCAGCCAAGGCCGCATCGGCCTTTTCATGTGGAAGAAGACCTACGCCAGCGAAATAACGACCAATCAAGCCATCTATTTCCGCTACTTGCAGGCCTCGAAGAACCCCATAGCCGACCTGGATGCAAGCCTCTGCGCCGCAGAAGCGGGGTTGGCCGGAGCTTTAACTCGCCGCCTCCTATGGGAGAGCAAGGCAACGCAGGAGTCAGGTCAATGGTTCATGCTCGATCTGGGCGAGTTGAAGTGGATCAGCAGGATTAAAATTGTCCAAGACCTAGAGAATTACGCTAGGAATTGGAAGGTGGAAGTCAGCGCTAACGGGTCCTCCTGGACCGAGGTGGCCTCCAGATCGGATGATTACAGCCCTATAATCGATGTCACTTTCACTTCTCAAAATATTCGCTATATTAAAGTTTCAATGCCTGACTCTGCTGATCATAAATGGGGTATAGCGGAGGCTTGGGCCTACTTCTCGGATGGGGATTGGCTCATCGCCTGCTCGGATGAAAACATGGACTTCTACGGGGAGCCGGTGGCCTTCAGGGTGGACTCCGCCACGGCCCTAGAAACCTTATACCGCATCATCGACACTTGCGGTTGGCACTTCTGGGTTGACAAGGACGGGAATGCATATTTCAAGGCGAGGAGAGGAAGCGACAAGTCTAATAGCATTAGATTTGGACCGGGGTACATAAAAATCATAGCTGCACGCAGGGACATGGACCTCCGGAAAGCTTCAAGCCGTCTACACTACGAGGGTCATGGAGCCACACCTCCGGATGAAAGGCGTTTATTCGTGGACGTGACGGATTCCGCCTCGGAGAACACCTACGGCGTCTTGGCTAGAAGAAAAAGCAGCAAGGATTTGATCAGACCTATGGCCCTAGGCCGTCAGGCTTTAACCGTCCTAGGGCGGGAGAAGCCGACCCGGGAGGAGTGGGCGCTGGATTGACCGTCACCATCGAGATCCTAGGGGAGAATCTGCCGAGCGAACTAGTGCCGGATGATGATGTGTATGTGAATGCCGTAGACATCCGCCTAGATCGGTCAGCTGGAGTGCAAGCGATACAGATCGACTACGATGCGGATGGAGAGAGGGCCCAGCTGGAGTTCGGCCTCCCCAAGGAGAGAGGAGCCGATCCTCTAGCCGAGATGTGGAGGGAGCTCAAGGTCCTCGAGCTTCTAGCCTTAGGCTACGAGGCGAGATTGGATGAGTATTAGCGTCTACGTCAACGTCGTAGAAGAGGCTGTGGTCAAGGCGAGGCTAAGGCAGCGATTGGGCTGGCCGGATGAGGCTGAGGTGGAGTTCCCCGAGGATCTCCTCCTCGAATTCGATGATGAGCTGATCCTGAAGCAGGGCGGCACGACTATTTTCAAAGGGCTGATCGAGGCGGAGAGCATAGCCAAATCAGGGGAGGGTCTGGTCCCCACTTATAGGGCTAGGGACTACCTGTGCAAGCTGGACAAGTTCCTAGCGGGGTCCACGGTCTACCCGGACGCTGAGCCCGCAGATGTGATCCGCAGCCTAAACAGGCCCACCGTGGAGCTTACGGGGTGGTTCGACCAGTTCAGCGCCAACACCCTAAGCAACTACAGTTATAACCGGGGCTCCTGGCAGATAAGCTATGGCTACCTCAGGGGTGCGGATAACCAGGCGGCCAAGTTCTGCAACCTCGTGACGGGATCGGGCTCTTGGACCAACCATGCGGCTAGGGTTACGGCCACCCCCTATGCGAGATGGGATGGAACCCTATCGGATTACACGAACAGCACCGTAGGGATCATCGCCAGATGGCAGGATTCCTCCAACTACCTGGTTTTTTACCTGGGCTGGATGGATAATAAGAAGCGGGCAATTCTGAGCCGGGTCAGCGGCGGAACGGAGACAGTCGTAACGAGCAAGGAGTATCCCTGGGAGTACGGTAAAACCTACTTGTTTAGGGTTAGAATTTCAGGTTCTAACGGCTGGTTCTACATAAATGAGGAGCCCTTATTCGAAAACCAGGCCTTAGGGTCCATTCCTAGCTCGGGGCGGATAGGGGTTTCGACAGGGGCCTGCATAACCTATTTCGACGATCTTATCCTGGGCCTAGCCGGGTATTCGGCCACGGCCAGCGTGAACAGCACGGATGCTTGGAAAATCCTCGATGGAGACTTGGACACGAAATGGTCCGCATCTAGTCAAGCTCAAGGGACCTACATCCAAGTGGACCTAGGGTCCTCGCAGCAGATTTGTCGTGTAACCCTGTACCAAGGCGATAACTATGCGCGGAACTGGAAAATTGAAACAAGCACGGACGGCTCGAACTGGACGCAGCGCGCCTCCCGGTCAAATGATCACCGCAAAACCCTGGACGAAATCTTTTCACCCGCGACCGCTAGGTACGTCAAGGTCACGATCACATCCGCTTATTCCGGGGCCTGGGACGTAAAGGAGTTCTCGATTGCCAAGTCGGATGGTGAACAAGTTCTCGAAATTGGACAAATCGACAACTATGGGAGCTGTATGCCGTTCCGATTTGAAAATGAGACCCTGATGGAGGCCGCCTATAGGGTCGCCGAGGTAATCGAGTGGGATCTATGGGCTGGCACCGATGATAAATTATACTTCAAGGTGGCTAGAGGCTCCGACTTATCCGGCTCCGTCGTCTTTGAGACGGGCCGGAACGTAATCGAATTGGAGGATGAGCGGGACAGCAGCGAATGGTATACTCGGATAAGGGTCCAAGGCCACGGGGAATGGCGTGAAAAGCTTATGGTCGTCGCTGAGGATCAGCAGCAGATAAACCGGGGGATAGTCCGGGAGTGGATCTTCGCCGAGAGGGACCTGATCGGCCTGGAGAGCCTGCAGGCCAGGGCCAACGCCCTCCTCAACCAGCATAAAAACCCTAGGAGGAGCCTCCGGCTGGCCGTGATTGATGAGTATGGCAGCTGGGGTTTGGGGGACGTGGTAAAAGTGAAGGATTCCGGCCTAGGCATTAACGATAGCCTGGAGGTCCAGGCCTTGGACCGGGCTTGGAGCAGCGAGGGCGAGGATGTGGAGGTGGAGCTGGGGAACCCTAGGGTAGGGGTCCTCGACGTTTTGAGGCAGTTGAAGGGCTCCACGGCCCGCCTGACCTTTTACTCGCAGGCCACCTCCGCCCGGTATAACGCCGATAAGCTTAGCGGAGCGTATTGGCTCCGGTTCCAACCCGAGAGGAGGAGGGTGGGCTAGGACGTGGCTACCCTAGGCGGAATAACCCTAAACCACATCCAGGAGAAAATCAGGAGGGCGGCTCGGCGGATCGCCGAGAAGAACATCC
>JAWBPF010000087.1:0-6835 GCA_038825355.1 Bathyarchaeia archaeon | reverse complement strand
TAATGTATGACTATCTCAGAGAGAAGAAGTATGGTAGCTTAGCTTACATCACTTCCATAGATTACGGGAGGGAGGGGACGTTTCCCATAAATACCATATTAAATGATGCCTAGGCTAACCTTATATCTCCGATCCGCTAGCGTTCAGCTGAAAGCCGATCTCCCTCTTGATGCTTTATGGAGGAATGCTGGTTGGAGATAAAAATACTTTACTCAAGAGATGCAGGCTACTTTGAGAGGCTTAAAATTTTGAAGAAGTTTTCAGCGGAGGCGTCTAGGAAGTGGAGGGTTAAAATCAGGTTTATAGATGCGTTGAGGCTTAATGAGGATCAACTTGAAGGATTTAAATCCGAGATTAGGAGTATACCTCCCCAAGTAAGGGGGAGGATAGTTTCATCGAATAACTATAGGCTACCGTTGTCTAATGGAAGGAACCTGAACGTCACAAATACTCCCATCGCATTAATTTATGATGATGGCGGAAGGGGGCCTATAGACGTTTATCCACACCTAATGGGGACTTTCTACATGGATATAGAGGATTTCATGAGTAGACTATTGGAGGAGGGGCCTTCAAGGTATTTCGTCATTAGGGGTTTACTCGAGGATCCCTTAAAGAAGATTTTAGCCGATGCTCCGAACATCTTAGAGGAGGGCTTAGAATACTTTGGATGCGAGGTTAAAACTCCTGCGGGGAGCATAGACCTCATACTGAGAGATAAAGGTGGAAGGCTTCTAATAGTAGAGGTTGAGACCAATGCTTCAGACTTTGCTGTAAGCCAGATTTGCAGGCTCGCCAGCGGATACTCAAAGGCTTCCGGGCAGCCACTCAACTCTATGAGGAAGGCAGTGGTTTGCGTCAACTATGGAGACTCCGTGATCGATGCATGCAGGGGAGCTGAAGTCGAATTATACAGGGTGAGGTGCGAGAGGGCTGCCTAGATCCCCCGCTTTATGGGCCCTACCTATCAACGGCTTTATATCCGCTACGCCTTTACATCCGAGGTAACTGGATAGACCGTCCTTTACCTCCCTAAATACTTTAAGGTCCCGGTATAGGATACCTGTCCCAATCTGCACGGCTGAAGCCCCCGCCAAGAAGAACTCCACGGCATCCCGCCACGAGGTTATGCCTCCGCATCCCAAAACTGGTATTCGTAGACCCCTGTAAAGCTCGTAGACGGCCCTTAGGGCGATGGGCTTTATGGCTGGGCCTGATAACCCGCCTATCCCCGGATTCAGGATAGGCCTCTCTAAATCCACGTCTATGACCATGGCCCTAACTGTATTGATAGCAGTGACCCCGTCTGCTCCAGCCTCCTCAGCAGCTTTACCTATGGAGACTATATCGGTGACGTTAGGAGTCAACTTGGCTATCACAGGCTTATCCTCAACAACCTCCTTAACAGCCTTCACAGCCCCTCTAACCTTCAAGGGGTCTATCCCGATCTCGAAGCCTGTTCCGTAAACCGTGGGGCAGGAGAGGTTAAGCTCAAATCCTTCAACGTCAACCTTCTCTGCTATAAGCTTTGCAGCTTCGCCGTATTCCTCCTCAGAGAAGCCGTAAATGCTCGCTATAACGGGTACGCCGAAACTCTTCATAGCCTTTAACTCTTTAACCATCTCATGGATTCCCGGATTCGGCAGTCCCATAGCGTTAATTAAACCGCATGAAACCCTTACCACGTTGGGTCCGGGATATCCATCCCTAGCCTTTAACCCCACCGATTTAGCCACTACTCCTCCAGCACCCGATGCGAATGCCCTCCTAGCCAGTATCGCTGAAACACCTATCACCCCTGAAGCCGCTAAGAATGGCGTCTTGAGCTTTAGCCCTCCTATCTCAACGGATAAGTCCAACCCTAGATGCCACCAAAGCTTTTATCCCTTAACCCCTTATTCTTAACGGGAACACTATAAGATATTTAGTATATCTAAGCTGGTTAGCATCTTAATAACCGAAACATAAGTGGAGAACGAGTATATGAAAGTATACGTTGCTGATACGCTTTTAGGTTTATTCGTATTGAACGAGGAGGGCGAGATATTAGACGAGGAGTACTTTAAAGGTTTTGAAGAAATAGTCGAGTATATGATGAATGTTGATAGGAAAGTACTCCCCAAGCCTTTAGGGGAACTCCTTCCAAGACTGAGAAGGTATGAACTCTTAGTCACCGATAACTCGGGCATCATGGAACTACTTCGGAGGGAAGGGTTAAATGTTGAGCTGGTTAAGGTCTCAGAAGTCATCGGGAGATTCAGAGATTCACTTCCTGATTATGCGTTGAACAAGGGGTTAATAAGGAGCTTTGATGAGATCGGTGAGCTTGAAAGGACTATTCTATACGAGATAGCTAAGAGGAAGGTTAAAGGGGTCTCCGCTAGGAGGGACCTCTACGCTGCCCAGATGATCCGGGCTTTAGACGATATAGATAAGAGCATAAACGTCTTCTCTGGGAGGATAAGGGAATGGTACGGCTTCCACTTCCCGGAGTTGGATAATATGATGAGCTCCCATGAAGTTTATGCCAAGCTTATCTTAAGGATAGGGAGAAGGAGTGACTGGAACATCGAGGCCCTGAAGGCGATAGGGATACCTGATTTGGAGGCTGAAAAGCTGGTTGAAGCCGCTGTGAATTCTATGGGTGGAGAAATCTCGGACGATGACCTCGGCATACTTCAGTCGTTTTGCCGGGCTGCCCTGAACCTCTTCGATATTCGTGGGGAGATAGCTCTATTCCTAGAGAAGGCGATGATGGAGGCTGCCCCGAACCTGACTTCGATAATCGGTCCAACCATAGCTGCTAGGCTCATATCACTTGCGGGAGGGATAGATAACTTGGCGAAGATGCCGGCCAGCACTATCCAGGTTCTAGGTGCGGAGAAGGCGCTTTTCAGAGCCTTAAAGACGGGTTCCCGCCCCCCTAAACATGGAGTAATATTCCAGTATGCTCCTTTGCATCAGTCTCCTAGATGGCAGAGGGGTAAGATAGCTAGGGCCTTAGCTGCGAAAGTAGCCATCGCCGCGAGGCTCGACGCATACAATGGTGAATTTAAAGGCGATGAATTAAGGGAAGACTTAGAAAAGAGGATAGCGGAGATCAGATCACGGTATAAGTCTCCCCCTAAGAAGGTGAGGAGGCATGGAAGGAGACGCAAAGGTAAAACCTCATGAGAGGTTCCTAGGGGTATACTGGGTGGAGTTCAACGATGAGAAGAAGCTTTCCACTAGGAATCTTGTTCCCGGAAGGACTGTCTACGATGAAAGACTCGTAAGAATAAGTGACGTGGAATACAGGCTATGGGATCCATATAGGAGTAAGCTATCCGCCTTTATAATGAAGGGAGGTAAAGAGATATCGGTTAAGCCTGGATATAGAATATTATATCTGGGCGCTGGCACCGGAACCACTGTAAGCCATGTAAGCGACATCGTAGGTGAATCTGGTAAAGTTTACTGCATTGAATTCTCAGCTAGAGCCATGAGGGTGCTCCTAGATAATCTATGCAGGTATAGGTGTAACGTCTATCCGATACTAACAGATGCACGTTTACCGGAGAGGTATCCGATACCTAAATCTGGTATGGAGGGCGTATACTGTGACGTAGCCCAGCCTGAACAAGCGAAGATACTCGTGGAAAACTCTGAAATCTACCTGGAGGAGAAGGGATTAGCCATGATAGCCTTGAAAGCGAGAAGCATAGATGTAACCAAGCCGCCCAGCCAGGTCTTCGAGGAGGAGATAGAGGTCCTCAAAGGAAACGGCTTCAAAATAATTCAAGTATTGAAGCTTGAACCATACGATAAGGATCATGCGATGATAGTTGGGGAATGGAACCCATAAACTCTGTCGCGTCAACTAATAGTTGAAAAAGCCTCCAATATTCTATTCTTGCTTAGAATGGTTTTCTCTGTCCTACTTCCTCTGCTATACGTTTTAGAGTCTTCCATGATCTTCTAGCGATGGGTGGGAAGGAGCCGTGCTCCAAATAGTAGTTCTTGAGGAAACTTATTGTGCGTGGATCTGTAACATAGCCGGATCCGAAGTCTCCATATATCCTCTTCAGCCTACCCACCTCTCTATCCCTAACGACTTTAGCTAATATGCTGGCCCCTGATACCACCGGATATTTTTTATCAGCATGGTGTTCGCCGATAAGTTCAAGATTCAAGGGTTCCAGGCTGATCCTAATCCACTCACAGAATCTCATGCAATCCACGTCTGAGGCATCTACATAGGCTATGTCAGGCTTCAGCCTGGATATTACCCTTGCCATAGCCTTAGCCTCTAGGAAGTTAAGCCCTCCAGGCCTAGCCGTCATATCCACATATCTATCTATTACCCCAGGGGGCATCTTAACAATATAGTATTCATCGACGCATCTCCTCAGATCCTCAGCCAGCCTCTCCCTAGACTTAGCGGTTAATTCCTTTGAATCTCTAACTCCCATCTCGCTTAGGATCCTCAATCTATCCTCCCTAAGCTTGATCCCCGCCACCACCATTGGACCTATTACAGGGCCTCTGCCTGCGTCGTCGAGGCCCACTATAAACTTCAGTCTCTCCATGAAGATAATTAAGAGGAGACTAGGATTAAAAGGATCTATCCTCGGACTCCATGACTAGGCGTGGCTGGCCACCTTTCAGGAGCATTAGAAGAGTTCAGAAGCCATAGCCCGTATTCTACACCCGCTATTATGGCCTCTAGCTCATAATCCGAGTCCCTTAACTTATGGATCCTATCCTTATCCATTTCAGGGAAGCCTCCTCTCATAAAAATGTTTGGAGTAGGGTGAATTCGAACCCATATCGGTCACCCTACTTTCCCCCCTCCTGGGCTTTCACGTCTTCTATTCCCTTCTCCGTGATCAGGAACTGAGCCTCATCCTCGGGTAGATATGGGCTGTCGGCAACCCGGGCTATCCTTATGCTTCCTCTACCCTTTCTAAGCTCTATCCTATGGGTGCATGCATGGGCTACTACGTGGCCGCCTGCTGGGCGGTTAGGGTTCCCGAAGAACGCTGATGGATTTGCCTGTACCTGGTTTGTAACGACTACCGCTAGATTTAAGGCTTCGGAGAGCCTTAGGAGCTTGTGGAGATGAGAGTTAAGCTTCTGCTGTCTCTCGCTTAGGTTCTCCCGGCCTATATAGTCCGCCCTCCAATGGGAAGTTATTGAATCCACTACCACAAGTTTTATATTCTCCTCCTGGCATAACTTGAAAGCCTGATCCACTATTAGCTGCTGATGATCGCTGTTGTAGCATCTGGCGTAGATTATATTTTCAAGGGTCTCTTCTGGGTCGTATCCGTTGCCATCCGATATCTGATACACCCTCTGGGGTGAGAACGTGCCCTCAGTATCTATGAATAAAGCTTTGCCTGAGAGGCCGCCCTCACCTCCAGGTCGCTGAACAGTGGTGCTCAGCCTCATGCATAGCTGGCTCTTTCCACTTGCGTATTCACCCCAGAACTCCGTTATCGCCTGGGTCTCTATTCCCCCTCCGAGGAGCTCATCTAATGCTTTGCATCCCGTGGTGAGGCGCTTCATCTTGGATCTCAACTCCCAGAGCTCCTTTGCAGTCATGAACTCCTGCCTAGTCATCCGCTTTGCAACATCAGATATTCTAAGCGGGGTATCGAAGGCTAGCCTAGCCTCTTCTGTGAGCTCCTCCGACGATGCTAATGCAACCGCTTCCGCCGAGGTGGAGTTTGCACCTACAAGGTTCTCAGCTGCCCCCGATGCTATTCCGGACATCTCATTAACATCCTGCTTCCCGGACATAATCTTCACATGATCTCACCCGGGATCCATTGGATTTAAAGTGGGGAGGAATGTGAATCTTTTAGTATACCCTCGAATTAAATATCCTACATTATAGTCCGGTGATCATATTGCCTAGGAGTATAGGATTCTTGGATGAGGCTGTCGAGGATATAAGGCTGATGAAGGTGAGGGGGGCCGCTGCGATAGCCAGGTATGCCGTTGAAGCCTTAAGAAGGCTCGCCGTTGAAGCCGAAGCAGATACACCTGAAGAACTTTTCAAGCTGTTGAGCTGGGCCTCTAAGAAGCTGCTCGCCTCAAGGCCTACAGCGGTCTCCCTCCCCAATGGAATAAGATTTGTAATGCATAAGGCTAAGGAACTGTTAGATTTAAACCTCTCATTAAAGGATTTTCGAAGAGGTTTCATAGCAGCCGCCGACGGATTCGTAGAGAGGTCCGTGAAGGCTGTTGAGATAATAGCGGAGTACGGTAGCCGCAGGGTGGAGGATGGAGACGTCATTTTAACTCATTGTAATAGCTCGGCCGTGGTTAAGATCCTGAAGAGGGCCCATATAGAAGGGAAGAGCTTCAGAGTCTTCGTAACTGAGACTCGCCCCCTCTTCCAGGGTAGGATTACAGCGAGGCAGCTCGGCGGGGAGGGTATAGAGACGTATCTAATAGTGGATGGCGCTGCCAGATATTTCATGAACGAGGTGGATAAGGTGATTGTGGGCGCGGACGCCGTAGCCGTAAACGGGGCTGTAGTCAACAAGATAGGCACTTCGATGATAGCCCTAGCAGCTCATGAGGCAAGGACGCAGTTCCTTGTAGCCGCTGAAACCTTCAAGTTCAGCCCTGTAACCATGACTGGAGACCTCGTATGGATTGAGGAGCGGGGATCCGACGAAGTGCTGTCTTCCGAGGAGCGTGAAGAGATCCCTCTCTGCCATGTTAGGAACCCGGCTTTCGACGTTACACCTCCGGAGTATATCGATGCCTTAATAACAGAGGAAGGCGTAATTCCACCGCAGGCCGCTTTCCACCTCATGGAGCAAGTATTCGGAAAACTAAG
>JAWBPF010000086.1:0-6929 GCA_038825355.1 Bathyarchaeia archaeon | reverse complement strand
GACCTGATACCCCGATACACTTCACAAGGTTCCATCCGAGTTATAAGATGACCGATAGACCCAGCACTGATATTAAACTCCTGGAGGAGGCCCGGGAGATCGCTGTAAAGGAAGGGGTAAACTATGCATATATCGGAAATGTACCCGGCCACCCCTATGAAAACACTTACTGCCCTAAATGCGGAGAACTACTTCTGGCTAGACTAGGCTTCTCCCTTATAGGATGTAGGATTATAGATAACCGTTTCTGCGGCTCATGCGGAGAGGAGATACCGATCAGAGGAGAGATAAGATTTAAGGGTTAACATGCGGCAACGCATCTTACATGGATAAGGGAACCCCCATTGTATGAGTGGGGAGCCCCAACATATTCCATCGCTTCAAAGCCAGTTCCGCTCCAGAATACCCCATCTTAAAGAGCTTAACCCCCCACTCCATAACGGCGGTCTCACAGCATCTTCGTGTTGCTCGGACGATGAAACTATCCTATTCGTCTAGCGGCAGCCTATAATTAACTTAGAGTAGCCGGCTCAAGTAAGTCTTCGCTGCCACGAGCCCATCGGTCAGATCTCCCTATAGGTAGAAGTGGAGCCTTATTGTCTTCTAATCGTATTGGAGGCCTCTATTTTCATAGAGAGGCTCGCTTAAGATATGCTTAAATAGTTTTGAGCCGCCTATGAGGTGCGTGTCGAGAAGATGGAGGCCTCATCTATACTGGTTAACGCCGTGCTCCTCGCCGGATCCCTCGTAGCTCTCGATAGGTTCAGTTACGCCGTGATAACCGGAGCAGAGGACGTGTCTAGGTCAGCTAGGATAGGCTTGGGAACCATAGGATTTGTCTTCGTCGCATTCTCAACATCGCTTCCGGAGATATCTGTCTCATTATTTGCGGTACTGGAGGGTTCGGTTGGGCTTAGTATAGGGAACGTTCTAGGATCAAACATCGCCAACGTCTGCCTCATCGTAGGTCTCCCCGTTGTATATGGTTGCATATCAGGGATCGAGCCTGGGAAGTGTTCCCTAAACCTGAAGGGGGGAGATGCCTCAAGCCTATTTTTCGGCCTCTTCATCTCCTCCGTGCTCCCTCTACTTCTAGTTCGTAACGTAAGGTATAGCAGACTCGTAGGAGTCGCCCTATTCATAACGTTCCTATTCTACGGTTACCGGTTATCTAGAACCGGAAACATGACGGATTCACAACGGCAGATTGGAGATGGAGAGAAGGAGAAGACCTTAGTGAAGGGTGTTCTCTCCGCCGCTATGGGCATAGCTGGGGTCGTGGTCTGCGGCTACATATTAGTCTATTCCGCAACGAATCTCGCAGAGGCCTTCTCTTTATCACAGACTTTAATTGGTGCAACATTAATAGCTGTTGGAACAAGCTTTCCCGAACTCGCCGTGGCGGTTAAGTCGATTCAGAGGGGCCACATGGATTTCCTATTGGGGAATGCTGTTGGAAGCTGTTTCGCCAACCTCACCGTAGTATTAGGTTTAACCCTCATCTTCGCCGAGACAGGTATCAGGATGGACGCATATTTCGACCTAGTCTTCTTTTCGCTCATATCAAACCTTTGCCTGTGGTACTTCCTTTCACGCCTTAATCTCCGTTTAAAGGAGGGGCTGATCCTCCTAGCAATCTACGCCATATTCATAACGGAGTTCATTGGCATATTCACGTTTTTCAAATAAGCCTGAAGTAGCCGATATCCAGCGTCTCCTCAGCAGAGAACTTTAAAGACTGGGGGGATTTCATAAAAAAATAGGGGTTTAGAAAGTTAGAGGTTTTCAACGTTTCGCTATGGCCGCACCTAATACCAGGCCTAGAAGTATTCCCACGGCGAAGCTCATAGCCACGGTTTCTACAGGTTTCTTCTTAGCTAGGTCTTCGATCTGGGAAAGGGATGTCTCCGTAAGTTCTCTAAGCTTTGTTATCCTTTCACCTATATCCTCCAATGAAATCTTCTTAACCGCCTCACTCATGGCTTCTCCACCTCATCAACTAGTCTATATCTACGTGGCTTACTTATATGATTAGTGGATAAGCCGAGAGTCGAGTAAGGGAAAATTGATAAGTTATAGGAGGAGATTTAACTAATTCTGGCTCTTAAAGGGATGGATGCTGGGAAGGCATGGTTAAGGATTTAGATATGGTTCACCCAACGGCGAATATTAGCGGCGACTCCAAAATCGGATGGGAAAATAGGATCGGAGCCTACGCCATCATAGATGGAGACGTGAGACTCGGGGATTCAGTAAGCGTCGGAGCGTATACCGAGGTCTCCGGTAACGTTAGAATAGGGGAGGGAACCTGGATAGGATCCCACTGCGTTATAGGCCATCCAACCCGTGAGAGGCTTTGGAGCAGCAAGGCTGATAGGAAGCTGGTTCATATATCTGACGGATGCATAATTAGAAGCAGCTCAGTAATCTACGAGGATGTAAATTTAGGTGAGGGAGTGGAGTTGGGACACTCCGTTATAATTAGAGAGGACGTAAACGTGGGGAGCCATTCGCTCATAGGCACAGGAACGATCCTGGACGGGCATATCTCAATTGGAAGAAATGTGAGGATTCAGACAGGGGTCTACATCTCGTCCTACTCCATAGTTGAGGATAGGGTCTTCATCGGGCCACGGGCGGTCCTATTGAACGATAAATACATGATGCAGACGAGGTATCGCCTTAAGGGTCCTAGGATACATAGCGGCGTAAGCATAGGGGGGAATTCCGTAATCCTACCGGGTATAGAGGTTGGGGAGGGGTCGGTAATCGGCGCAGGCGCAGTGGTAACCACAGATGTTCCCCCCCATACAATATATGCAGGTGTCCCCGCAAAGAAGATGCGCAGCGTCCCCCCTGAATGGGGTATCAAGTTGCCGTAGCAGTACTAGGGATAATGGGAATTTTAATTTATTTTTTTAGAGACTTTTTAACCATTTTGAGGAGCTCGTCTACTACAAGCTCGGGAGGCGCCCTAGGATCCTTAGATCTGAAATTCTTTAATAGGCCTCTTTTCTTGTAGTAGTCGATGAGGGGCGCTGTCTCATCTCTATAAACTTCGAGTCGTCTCCTTATAACGTCTGGATCGTCGTCCATCCTCCTATATAATGGGCCGCAGCATTTATCGCATATCATGTCTCTCATAGGTTTAAGATATTTCGCGTTATATATGGCTCCGCAGTTGCGGCATATAAGCCTGTTTGAAAGCCTTTCAACGATGACCTCGTCTGGCACATCTATGTTGACTACAACGGTTACCGGAGCGGTGTCCTCTAAGAGTTCGGCTTGCCTGACGGTCCTAGGGAATCCATCTAGGATGAACCCTCCCTCGCAGTCTGATTTAGAGATGCGATGCTTCAAAATATCGGTTATAATCTCATCGGGCACCAATAATCCTCTATCGCTGTAATTCTTCACAATCCTCCCCAGGCCGGAATCAGCCTTTATCTCGTCCCTCACGAGATCCCCCGTTGATACATGAGGTATATTAAGGAGCTGAGAAAGTCGTGAAGCGTAGGTTCCCTTACCGGCGCCTGGAGGCCCGAGCAACACAATGATCAAACCAGATTCGCCCCCATATGAAACCATGTTATTCGATATAGACCCTTTTAAAAGCTTCTAAAATTTAAGCGATCGAATACCATGAGGCGGCTTCGATGGTTGAAGCCTTAGAGGAGATGAGGCCACCTACCCCAGATATGCATAGTCGAACGATGTACGTTCCAAGGAACATCGAGAGTAAGTCTTTAAGGTACCCGCCTCAGATTTTAATGAGGAGGAGTTAAGCTTCAACTCCCTGTAGATTTATGTGAGGGGGGAAGGATCCATCGAGCATATACTTAACGGTGCGGATAACCTAGACGGTTAGGGAAGAGCCCAGCCTCATCCACGACTCTTCGCTTACAGACCTACTTTGGAAAAAGGATTACTACGGTGTGACCTCATTATTATAGAATCCTCTAATTCTATTAAAAATTTAAATATAATTCCTAACGCTTAATAACTTGGAGATAATATGACCGGTATAAATGAAATAAGAGACTTGAACAAGGAAATTAGAGTCAAGACAAAATGTAATCCTAGAAATATCAATGCAAAAACTGGATATGAAAATAAAGTTGATAGAAGGAACTACATAAAATACGCTGGTGCCGGTATCGTCATTATAGCAGTAGCAGGTGCGGGAGCATACTATGCAGCTAGACCTAGGCCAACGGCTACTCCTAGCTCTATACAGACTACGGTAGCTTACACTACAGAAACTCAATCGATCCATTCATCCACTATAGAAACAAGTACAACACTAACTACTGCCAAGCCTACGGCTACAACTACTAGGATGGAAACAGAAACCACTACTTCAGAACTTTATTCGTTATACGGTTGCCTATTCTTTGATTACAACGGAAATGGAATCCACTATAGAGGAGAGCCTCTTGTGACAAATGCTACCTTTCTTTTAAAGGATAAGACCAGTAAAGTCTTAGGAGAGACAAAAACCGACAATTATGGTGAATATGGGCTAGATGTAAAAGATGGATCGTACAAACTATACATTCTTGCGGACAAGAAATTCAGGCACATGTGCACGTCTGCAGCAGAGGTGAGACAGATCAGTAAAGGATATGATGTAGTTATCAGTAAGGATAAGCCACAAGAGTTTAATATCGGACTGATGGAAGGATATTTGACACTCCCGTTTTCTAGTCGTACTGTCGAGACGGGACATAGGAGTTACGTCGATGTAGATATGCGACGTGGAGTAGTAAAAGATTGGATGGGAATCCAAGCTTCATTCCAAACCTATGATAACCATTTAGGCACAGACTTTTTCCTAAGACAAAACACAGAAATTTTGTCAGCAGCTCCTGGAAAAGTTGTGGAAAGTAAATATAATAATGATGATGGTCATCGAATTACTATTCAGCACTTCGACCAACGACTCACAATATATTGTCATTTGAATTCAAGAAAAGTGGAGGAAGGCACCGAGTTAAAGAGAGGAGATATGATAGGACTTTCTGGCAATACAGGGAAACTGACTGGACCATATGCGCATTTACATTTTCAATTCGGAGGTTTTGGAAAATCTCGTATAGATCCTTATAGAGATATAACTGATCCCTCATCTTTGTCTTGGTGGACAAAAGACAACGACCCTCAGTACCCAGACTAAATTATTGTAACCGGCTTTCCTATAATCTTTCCATCTTTGTATTCTATTTCTGTTATAGACTGGGCAGTTGTACCTGATGTTGTAGAAGTTGTAGATACACAACTATTAACATATGGAGGGGCGCTTGTTGTGGATGTGGTATTGACACAGGGTATAGTAGTTGCTACACAGGAAGTAGTTGAGGTAGTAGAAGTGGTGATGGAAGTGGTTCTCGTTGTGTAGGTAAAGGCTACTGCCTTCTGGCCAATGCTAGCTGCAGCTGCACCGAGAACTACTGAGCCAACTACTACGAACTTCTTAGAGATCTTACCTTCCTCGCCTACTAAAAAGTCTCATGCATTTTTGAAAATAAATAGAGGGCGGGAAATCTTTAATAATTGTGAACTTAACTGGACGAATCGGCGGTGCTAGCGATTGGTAATCGAACTAACGTCAAACTCGTCTTGTAAATCTTGCCGGTAAAATAAGATGCCCATGGTCATGTCTCTCTAAAGCTTGGGTAAAAGGTGAACTTTTTCGCCGATCTCCAATTTCTTCCACATTTCAGAATCGGACGTGATGCCTCATAGGGGGAATACATGTGTGAGACTATTCGCTTAAGATCTTCGTTACTATTTTTGTGAGGAGCTTACCGTTAGGTATTACTGAGTCGGCTCCAGCCGCCTTTAAAGCCTTTTTTTCCGGTAGGTCTTTAGCGTAACCTATGGCTTTAACACCGATCTTTTTGCACGCTTCCATGTCTTCTTTCATGTCGCCGATGTAAACTGCGTCTCTGGGGTTAATTTTGAGCTTCTCAAGCGCTAATTTTATTAATTTTGCTTTATCGGAGATTCTGGATTCGAATCCTGAAACTATCAAATCGACTTTAATGTCTTCGATTTTAAGCTTTGACTCTATCGCCTTTTCTATGGAGGATGAGACCACCGCGACTTGGAATCCTAGATCCTTCAGGGACTTTAGGGCTTCAACCATGGAAGGGTCGACTTCAGCCAGGTTTACGAGGCTGATATACCGTTCTATAAGTCTGTTTACGGGCGCATTGTCTCCTTCAACAGGTATACCGTGCTCTCTTAGGAAGCTGACCCAGTCGGCTTTGAAGGCCCTCTTAAAATCTCCTAGAGGCATGAAGGCTTTACCCTTCATCTCGAAGTAGGCTTTGAAAACTTCGTAGACCATTTTAAGCGAGTCTACGATGGTGCCGTCGAAATCTATGAGTACAGCTTTTATATTCATGGCCTATAGTTCAACGCCTTAAACTTAATTAAGGTATATAAGTTTTCTTTGATAGGCGTTCAAGGGGTTTAATCCATGGAGATAAGTAATGGCCATGTAATATATGTTTTTACGAGTAGGGCGGGGGAGCATTATAGGATTAGAAGCGGCGACACAGTTATCGTGCACACGCCTGACTGTTTTGGAGGCCTTATAAGGAGCGAAGAGCAGGACTGGCATGATATAGACTTCGAGAGGGTTAACGGCGCGGTCGGTCCAATATATGTTGAGGATGCTAAGCCTGGGAGCGTCTTAAAGGTTGAAGTGTTGGATGTGGAGGTTGAGGGGGATAGGGGTGTCATGGCGGTTATACCTGGGTTCGGCCTCCTAAAAGAAGACTTGAGAGATTTATCTAAGCTGAAGGTATGCCGCATCCGAGAAGGATACATAGAATATAACGGATTAATGATAGAAGCAAAGCCCATGATAGGAACCATAGGTGTGGCGCCTCGAGAGATGGAAGTCCCATCAGTGACCCCTA